>JBARMS010000048.1:0-36445 GCA_049802575.1 Acidobacteriaceae bacterium
CCCTTTGCCGGCGACCGAAGCCGTCGCGGCGCGCACGCTGGCGCTGCCTTTCTTCAATCGGATGACGGACGCGCAGATCGAGCGCGTGTGCGAGCAGCTCGCAGGCGCCTTGCGTACGTGCCGGTAAACGGCCGCGGGTTGCGCCCTCCGTTTGCATGAGTGTAAGTAGGGCCGATTTGCAGGCGGATGCTACGATGGGCCATGGTCCCCAGGGGGAAGACGGCGGCCCGTCCGCGCAAGGCGAAAACCAAGCCGCGAGCCGGTGCCGACCACCCTCGCGAACTGGTGATTCTCACCGGTCTCTCCGGTTCCGGCAAGGCTTCAGCGCTCAAGGCGTTTGAGGATCTTGGTTTCTATGCCGTCGACAACATGCCGGTGGCGCTGATACCGCCGTTTGCCGAGCTGGTAGCGCATTCGCGGGACATTCGGCGCGCGGCGCTGGTGGTGGATGTCCGCGAAGGTCAGAGCCTCGAGCAGTTTCCGGCCATCCTGAAACAAATTCGCGGTGCCTTGTCGACCACGGTCGTGTATCTGGAGGCTGCGAATCCCGCGCTGCTCGCGCGCTTTTCCGAGACGCGGCGTCCGCATCCGCTGGGCCGCGCCGAACGCGTGACGCGAGCGATCGCCGAGGAACGCCGGCTGCTCGAGCCGATCCGCCACGTCGCGGACATCGTGATCGACACCACGAAGTTCAACGTTCACGAACTGCGCGCCTACATCCAGAACAAATTCGTTCGTGAGAGCGATGGCAAGAATCTCATCATCTCGTCGGTGAGCTTCGGCTACAAGCGTGGCGTGCCGCTCGACGCCGATCTGGTGTTCGACGTGCGCTTTCTGCCCAATCCGCACTTCGTTCCGGAATTCCGCAATCTCACCGGCCGCGATCCCAGGGTCGAAAAGTACATTCTCGGGTTCCCCCAGAGCCATGAATTTCTGGATCGCGTATCGGAGCTGCTGGTCTTCCTTCTGCCCCATTACATTCACGAGGGCAAGAGCTATCTGACCCTGGCGTTCGGCTGCACGGGTGGGCAGCACCGCTCGGTCATGATCGCGGAAGAGATTGCGCGGCGGCTGGGAAGCCATGGTTACAGGGTGAAAACCGTGCATCGCGACATGCCGCGGTGAGACAGCGGTCAGCGGTCAGCGGTCAGCAGTCAGCAGTCAGAAAAACAAGCCGTTATCCGCGTTGAGTCACCGCTTTTCCTCATTGCCCCGGAGGAAACGAGTGAGCGTGCGCATTCCGTCACGACCTAAAATAGGGGTACACCCATGGCGGAATTTACCCATCTCCATCTGCATACGGACTACTCTCTGCTGGACGGCGCGTGCGACGTGGAAAAACTGGTCGAGCGCGTGGCCAGCATCGGCCAGAATTCCGTGGCCATTACCGATCACGGCAATATTTACGGCGCGGTCCATTTCTTCGATGCGGCGAAGAAGCACGATGTGCAGCCGATCCTCGGCTGCGAGCTGTACGTGTGCAAGAAGGAGGACCATCGCGCCGATCCGCAGGGCGATGACTACAACCATCTGCTGGTGCTGGCGGAGAACGAAGAAGGCTACCGGAATCTCGTGCGCATCACGTCGGAGGCTTCCCTGCACGGCTTCTACAAGAAGCCGCGCGTCAGCAAGAAGTTTCTGGCCGAGCATGCGAAAGGGCTGATCGGATTTTCCGGCTGCCTGGCCGGCGAGCTGTGCGAGAACCTGATGGCCGGCCGGTACGAGGCGGCAAAAGCCACGGCCGGGCAGTACCAGGAGATCTTCGGCCGCGGCAACTTCTTCCTGGAGATTCAGGATCAGGGGCTGGAGCTGGAAAAGAAGATCCACGCCGACCTGTTTCGCCTCGAAAAAGATCTCGAAATTCCGCTGGTGGCGACCAACGACAGCCACTACCTGTGCGAAGACGACGCGCACGCGCACGAAGTGCTGCTGTGCGTGCAGACGGCCAATTCCATCAACGATCCCAGGCGGTTCAAGTTCGACTCGGATCAGTTCTACGTCAAGTCGGCCGCGGAAATGGAGCGGCTCTTTGCGCACGCGCCGGAAGTGGTGAGCCGCACCATGCAATTCGCCGAGCGCTGCCACATGAAGCTGAGCAAGGTCGACAATCCTTTCCCGGAATTTGCGGTGCCCCCAGGGCACACGATCGACAGCTATTTCGAAGAAGTATGCCGCGAGGGGCTGAAGAAGCGGCTGGCCACGGCCGTGCGGCAACTGGAGCTGCGCGGCGTGCTGCGCACGCAGCCGCACGAATACGAAGCGCGGCTGAACTTCGAGATCGGCATCATCAAGCAGATGAAGTACTCGGGGTACTTCCTCATCGTGTGGGACTTCATCAAGTACGCGCGTGACCACGGCATTCCGGTGGGGCCGGGGCGTGGCTCGGCGACGGGATCGCTGGTGGCCTACGCAATGGAGATCACCAACATCGATCCGATGCAGAACGTGCTGCTGTTCGAGCGATTCCTCAACCCCGAGCGCGTCACCATGCCCGATATCGACGTGGACTTTTGCCAGAACCGCCGCGGCGAGGTGATCGACTACGTGACGCGCAAGTACGGCCGCGAGCAGGTGGCGCAGATCATCACGTTCAATACGATGGCGGCGAAGGCTGCGATCAAAGACGTCGGGCGCGCGCTCGATATGCCGTATGGCGAGGTGGACCGCATCGCCAAGCTGGTGCCCGCGACCATCGGCGTGACCATCGATCAGGCGCTGAAAGATTCGCCGCAACTGCAGGAGGCGTACCAGGGCAATCCGCAGATTCGCGAGCTGATCGATACGGCGAAGAAGCTGGAGGGCCTGGTGCGCGGGGCCGGTGTCCATGCGTCGGCGGTGGTGATTGCGCCGCGGCCGCTGACTGAACTGGTGCCGCTCAACCGCACGAAGAACGATGAAATCGTGACCGCCTACGACATGAAGGCGGTCGAAAAGATGGGCCTGCTCAAGATGGACTTCCTGGGCCTGGCGACGCTGACGGTGATTACCGATTGCCTGAAGCTGATCGAGCAGACGCGCGGGGAAAAGCTGGACATCGACATGGTCCCGCTGGACGATCCGGAGACGATGAAGCGGGTGTTCCATACGGCGCTGACGTCAGGAATCTTCCAGTTTGAATCGCCGGGCATGCGCGACATTCTGCGGCGCTACAAGCCGGATACGGTGGAGGATTTGACGGCCCTCAATGCGCTGTACCGCCCGGGACCGATGGACATGATCGACGACTTCATCGAGCGCAAGTGGGGTCGGCGCAAGGTGGAGTACCTGCTGCCGGACTTGGAGCCGATCCTGTCAGGCTCGCTGGGCGTGATCGTCTACCAGGAGCAGGTGATGCGCATCGCCAATGTGCTGGCCAGCTACAGCCTCGGCGAGGCCGATCTGCTGCGGCGCGCGATGGGTAAGAAGGATCCCGAGGCGATGGCCAAACAGCGCGACCGCTTTATGAACGGGGCGGCGGCGCTCGGGCATCCGAAAGCTGCGGTCGGCGAAATCTTCGACCAGATGGAGAAGTTCTCCGGCTACGGCTTCAACAAGTCGCACTCGGCAGCGTACGCGCTGGTGGCGTACCAGACGGCATATCTCAAGACGCACTATCCGGTGGAGTTTATGTCGGCGCTGCTAACGTCGGAAATCTCGAAGCCGGAAAACGTGGTGAAGTACATCAAAGAGTGCCGCGAGATGGGCATCGCCGTGGAACCGCCCGATGTGCGCTACTCCGATGCTGATTTCACGCCGCATGGAGAGGCGATTCGGTTCGGTCTGACCGCCATCAAAAACGTCGGCCGCAATGCGATCGACTCGATCCTGACAGCCCGCGCCGAATTGGCCGCGGAAGTGAAGAGCTTCGCATCGTTTCAGGAATTCTGCGAGAAGATCGATCTGCGCTTGCTCAACAAGCGGGTCGTCGAATCGCTCATCAAGGCCGGTGCGCTCGATTCGTTCGGGCGACGGGCGCAACTGCTGGCGGCCGTCGACAAAACCATGGAGCGGGCGCAGAAGGCGCAGCGCGATCAGGCGGCAGGCCAGTCGGGACTGTTCGGCATTTTCGATGCGCCGGCGAATGGCCACAAAAGCGAAGACCTGCCCAACGTTCCCGACCTCGACGAATCGCAGCGGCTGCAGATGGAGAAAGAGGTTCTGGGATTCTTCGTCTCCGGACATCCGCTTGACAAATATGCGGAGAAGCTGCGCAATCTGCCCAGCGTGGTAGATGTGGCCGCGGCGCTGGAAATGAAGCCCGCCCCTTCGAATGGTCGCCGCGGCAGGGAAGCGCCGGACAACGACGTTTCCGTCGCGGGCATTCTGGTCGGCATCAAGGTGGCGAAGTCGAAGCGTACCGGCGATCTGTACGCCCAGGGCGCGCTGGAAGACGCTACCGGCAAGATCGACCTCGTCTGCTTTCCCAAAGATTACGAGCGCCTCGCGGCGTCGCTGCGCATCGAGGTCCCGGTTCTGGTGCGCGGGCAGCTGAGCAAGGAAGATGAAGAAGCGGCATGCAAGCTCTACGTCTCGTCGATCCAGGCGCTCGAAGACGTGAAGGTGCGGCTGCCCAACAATGTGCGGATTCGCATTCCACTCGATCGCGTGAGCGAGACGGTGCTGGTGGAATTGCGCGACCTCGTGGTCTCCGCGCCTGGTCCCGCGCGACTGATGCTCAACGTCGAGGAGCGCGGGCAGTACTGCGTGGTCATGGAGCCGGAAGGAATCACGGTGGCCGCCGACCGCGCATTCATCGATAAGGCGGAGTTGCTGCTCGGGCGCGGCATGGTGCAGGCGCTGGAGTAGGGCGCCGCCGCGAGCCGCGCTTGCCCCGTCTACAATGCTCAGGTGATCGACCCCAGGCCTGAGCCGCCCGCGCACGGTGCGCATCGCCGCTGGCGCATCGCGGTTCTGCTCGGCATCGGCGTGCTCGTCAATTTCTTCGACCGCGTCAACATCTCGGTGGCGAACGATGCGTTGCGGCAGGAGTGGGGCATCTCCGCGCTGACCTTTGGCGTGCTGGCCAGCGCCTACAACTGGACCTATGGCATCCTGCAGATTCCCGTCGGCGTGATGCTCGATCGCTGGGGCGTGCGGCGGATCGGGCGCGTCGCTGCACTTCTTTGGAGCGTGGCCTCCTTCGCGTCGGGACTCGCTCTGGGCGTCAAAAGTTTTTTCGCCGCGCGCCTGCTGCTGGGCGTCGGAGAAGCGCCCACCTTTCCGGCCAACGCGAAAGCCGTGGGCTATTGGTTCCCAGAGGACGAGCGGAGCTTTGCGACATCGATCAACGATGCCGCGGCGAAATTTGCCTCCGCGATCGGCGTGCCCATTCTCGGCATTCTGCTGATTCGCTTTGGCTGGCGCTGGAGCTTTATCTTTACCGGCGTCGTCAGCTTTCTCTACTTCCTGTTGTTCTGGCGCGTCTACCGCAACCCGAGCGAAGACCCGCGGCTGGGCGGCGTCGAGCGCGCGCTGCTGGTCCGAGGCCATGCGCAGCCTGAATCCGCGTCCGCCGCTCACGCGCATGGCGCGCCGCTTGGCTACCTGGTCCGGCAACCGCAGGTGCTGGGCGCGACCGTGGGCTTTGCCGCATACAACTACGTCTTCTACCTGGTCCTGGTCTGGCTGCCGAGCTATCTCACCATGAGCCTGCACGTCGATCTGCTGCATTCCGCGCTGGACACGAGCATTCCCTGGCTGGTGGCGACCTTCACCGATCTCATCATCGGCGGCTGGATGGTGGATGCCCTCGTACGCCGCGGAGCGCGTCCCTGGCTGGTTCGCCAGTCGGTGCTTGTGGGCGGGCTGGCGTTTGGCGGGGCGCTTTACGGCGCGAGCTTTGCCCACACAGCTGCCCAGGCGGTCGTCTGGATCAGCATCGCCATGGCGGGACTGGGCGCCATGGCGCCGGTGGGATGGTCGGTTCCTTCGTTCATCGCGCCGCGCGAAAGCGTCGGTCGCGTGGGTGGCATTATGAATTTCGCCACCCAGATCGCCGCCATCTCGGCGCCCATCGTGACCGGCTATTTTGCCGGGCAGCACGATTTTCGCGCCGCGTTCCTCATCGCCGCCATCGTGCTGGCGATCGGCATCGCCGGGTACATCCTCGGACTGAGCAAGTTCCGCGTTATCCCGGAGCCGGCCTAAACGTGCCTGGCCGAGCCTCATGGTCGGTGCTCAGAGCGAATCTGCCCCTCACCTCGTAGCGCGATCCCTCGGACCCCAGGATTGACTCGTAGAGCTGGAACTCCTCCGCCATGAACGCAGCGGCCAGGGCGATGGGGCTCCGCTCCAGCGCTTTTTTCAGCGGCGCCAGCTCGCGTGCACCGCCGCGGCCTTTCGCGCGCGCCAGCGTGATGTGGGGGTTATACCGCCGCGGCTCGGGAGTAAAGCCGCAGGTTCGCATCGCCCCCACGATATTTTGTTCCAGGGCCAGCAATTCCGGAGTGAGCGCGACGCCGGCGAAGAAAACGCCGGCCCGCTCAAAGAATCCCAGCTCCGCGATGCGCACCGGCACTGGATCGGCCTGCACGGTGGCCAGTTTTTCGGCCACTTGCGCAGCTCGGGACAACGTCACCTCGCCCAGGAACTGCAGCGTCACATGCCAGCCGCGAGGGTCAGACCATCGCAGCTCCGGGCCAGACGAAGCGAGCAACGCCCGCACGCCGGCCAGTGCCGCGGCAGCCTCCGGAGCCAGGGCGATTCCCACGAACAATCGCATTGCCCATCAGGGTACGCGACCCCGGCCACGCGGCGCCACACCAGATCTGCGAGATTGTTCTCGTAACCCGCGTCCTCGGCGGTTGCGCCATCCGAGAGGAATCCCAAGGCATCGATGCCGGTTTCGCCCTGTCGTCGTCGCGCGTCGCGGCACAGCCGCCGCCGAAACCCGCCGGTCGGTAGGCTCTCCAGCCGTTTGAAAACGCGCTGGTTTCTCAACGGTCCGCGGCTGGAACGCTGCTCTTCCCTCCGGCCCAATTCTGACGCAGGCGGCTGACGTCTCCTCCGCAGAGGCGCCTGCGCGTGACTTGCACTAAACTGGAGGGTTATGGCTACCGTCGCAACCCCCACCGTTATCCTGCCGCGCGCGCCGCAAGGCGCTTTTCGCAATGAGCCGTTTACCGACTTTTCGCATCACGAGATCGCCCACTCGATGCGGGAAGCTCTGACCCGCGTCAGCGAGCTGCTGGGGCACGAGTATCCGCTCATTATTGGCGGCGAGCGCGTGCATACCGCCGCGAAAATCGAGTCGCGCGATCCCGCCCGGCCGGCCCGGATTGTCGGCATTCACCAGAAGGCAGGCGCGGAGCACGCGGGGCAGGCGGTGGAGGCTGCGCTCGAAGCCTTCGCCAACTGGCGGTTTGTCTCCGCGGAGGAGCGCGCAGCGCTGCTGCTCCACGCCGCCGACATCATCCGCCGCAAGAAATTCGATTTCTGCGCGTGGCTCACCTATGAGGTCGGCAAGAACTGGGCCGAAGCCGACGCCGACGTCGGCGAAACCATCGACTTCCTCGAGTTCTATGCCCGCGAAGCGCTGCGGCTGGCAGCGGCGACCACGCCGATCCAGTATCCCGGCGAGCGCAACAAGCTCTTGTACATCCCGCTTGGCGTGGGAGCGGTGATTTCTCCCTGGAATTTCCCATTTGCCATCATGGCCGGGATGACGGCGGCCGCGATTGTGACCGGCAATACCGTGGTGCTCAAGCCGTCGAGTGATTCGCCGACCATCGCAGCGCGGTTCGTGGAGGTCCTGGAAGAAGCCGGTATGCCGCCTGGCGTCGTGAACTTCTGCCCCGGCTCCGGTGCGAGCTTCGGCAACGCCGTCGTCGAGCACCCGAAGACTCGTTTTATCGCGTTCACCGGTTCGAAGGAGGTTGGGCTGGACATCCATGAGCGCGCGGCGAAGACACAGCCCGGCCAGCTCTGGATCAAGAGAACCATTCTTGAAATGGGCGGCAAGGACTCGATCGTGGTTTGCGCAGATGCGGACTTCGACGCCGCAGTGGACGGGGTCGTGGCTTCGGCATTCGGATTCAGCGGCCAAAAGTGCTCTGCGTGCTCGCGGGCCATCGTGGAAGATCCCATTTACGACGCCTTCGTCGACCGAGTGCGCGAGCGAGTGAAAACGCTGCGCGTGGGTGATCCTTCGCAGAACGCGAACCTGGGGCCGGTGGTGAGCGAATCAGCGATGCGCACGATCCTCGGCTATATCGAGGCTGGCAAGCAGGAAGGGAGGCTGGTCGCGGGCGGAAGTGCGGTCGATACGCCGGAAAAGGGCTACTACCTCACCCCGACGGTGATTGCTGACGTGGCGCCGGATGCCCGCATCGCGCAGGAGGAGATCTTTGGACCGGTGCTCGCGATCATCCGCGCGCGCAATTTCGATCATGCGCTCGGAATTGCCAACAATACCGAATTTGGGCTGACCGGATCGGTCTATTCCACGGATCGCGTGAAGCTCGACCGCGCGCAGCAGGAATTCCATGTCGGGAACCTCTACTTCAATCGCAAGTGCACCGGCGCCATGGTGGGCGCCCACCCCTTCGGCGGATTCAATATGTCGGGGACGGATTCGAAGGCCGGGGGGCCGGACTACCTGTACCTCTTCACCCAGGCCAAGTCGGTCGGAGAGAAGCTCAGGTAGGCTTGCCGGCGTATTCGATTTGACAGGCTGGATCAGCGACAGGAGAATAGGCGGGAGTCGGAGGACGGGGTGGCAAGAATCCTGTGTGTCGACGACGATCCGGATATGGTTGCGCTGAAGAAGAGGATTCTGGAGGGCGCCGGCCATACAGTTACGGCGTGCGTTTCCGCAGAGCAGGCCGTGAAGGAACTCGAGCAAGAATCCTTCGACGCCGTGGTCACGGACTGGCGGCTGGGCGATGGCGTGGGCCGCAGCGTGGTGCAGACCGCGAAGGCGCATTCCAGCCTGCCGGTCATTGTCGTCTCCGGATTTGTCTCCGAGGCCTTTCAGGCCGCGGAGCCGCTGGCCGATCTCTACCTCGAGAAACCGGTCAATCCCGAGGAGTTGGTCAAGGTGCTGGATACGCTGCTGCGGGGACGGACCCGCAGCAGCGCTTCCGTGGCGCGTTGATCCGGCATCACCGGCGCGGCGAGCAGCCGATCACAGGCCCAGCATAATCTGGTCGCCGATCGCCTGAGCGGCTTCGGCCAGCATGCGGTGATGGATCGTGAAAAGAGCCAGCTCGAGCCGGTCGGATACGCCGGTCTTGTCGTAAATGCTGCGCAGATAATTTTTGATCACCTGCTCGGTAGTGCAGAGTCGCATGGCGATCTCTTTGTTCTTGCACCCCTGCACGATCAGCGCGACGATCTTCAGTTCCTTGGGCGTCAGGCGGTCGCGGACCCGGGTGCCGACGCTGTCATCGTCCGAACCGGCGGAATCCATTCCGGCGGCGCGAACCTGGCGATCGCCCTGGCCGACCCTCCGCACACACTCGATGAGCGCCGGGCCGGTGGCATTGCGATGCGATGCGCCGTTGACCCCGGCGCTGAACCATGGCTGCACGGGCTCCCCATTTTCCGCAATCACGATGCTGCGGCTGCCGGCGGCCGAGACCCGCGGAACCAGCGCTTGCGGATCAAGTTTGAGCGATGACGCAAAAACAAGAATTGCGCCACGAAAAGTGTCGAGAGCGGGAAACAGCCGATCCACCTCAGCGCACTGTGCAATGATGCGGAAATCATCCTCCATGGCAAGAATCTTGGCGGTCCCTGCACGAAAAATAGCTTGATTGTCCGCAAGGATGAGCTTGTTCATTTTTTTGACTTCCTCTGTGGGTGCGTCGCCGGGTTTCCCCGAAGACGAATGAGTAACAGGCGCAGGACCAGCCAGCGTCGTGCGCTAAAAGGGTCATCGGCGCAGGGGCCCAGTCCGCCCCTCTGTCTCTGGATCGGACAGTCGGGGTACCAGCGTGTGGCGCCGGACAAATGATGCGGTCTTCCGCAGAACGAGCCCGCGGAATACCGATGTCGATGACCTGTGCGAATTCGCCATCATTCCAAACAAAAGTAACGCGCAAGGTATCGAGAGTCCTGTGACGGCCGTCACCCCTCTCGGGCAGCCGTCCACTGGTGACTGTGGTCACCGCCGCGCAAAGACTGGCCGCGGGAGCCACGCGGCGGCCCAGCGGGCCGAGCCATTTTTCCCGAAACGAGCCGGGACTGTAAGGTAGTAGGAGAAGCTCGCGACCAGGGGTCTTACGATGGCCAGGCCGATTATCCTCGCCGTGGACGACGACGCCAGTGTTCTGGAAGCCGTGGTCCAGGACTTGCGCCGGAAATACGCGCAGGAATACCGGATCCTAAGGGCCGCTTCAGGCCAGGCGGCGCTGGACACCTGCAAACAATTGAAGGAACGGGGCGATGTGGTGGCCTTACTCGTCTCCGATCAGCGCATGCCGGGGATGGCCGGGGTGGACCTGCTCGAGCGGATACAGGGGATCTATCCGGAGGCTCGCCGAGTGCTGTTGACGGCGTATGCCGACACCGAGGCGGCGATCCGGGCCATCAATGCGGCGCGCATCCACTACTACCTGACCAAGCCGTGGGATCCGCCCGAGGAACGGCTGTATCCGGTGCTCGACGACCTGCTGCGCGACTGGCACGAAAACTACAAGCCGCCGTTTGAAGGGATTCGGGTCGTGGGGCCGCGCTATTCGCTCCGCGATTACCAGGTCCGCACCTTCCTTTCGCGCAACCAGGTGCCGTACGTCTGGCTGGATCCGGAGCAGGACGACCAGGCAGTCGAACTGCTGAAGCGGTTTGGCGTGGACGACAGCCGCCTGCCGGTGGTTCTGTTTGAAGACGGCACGTCTCTGGTGCAGCCGGATGACGCGGAGCTGGCCCAGCACGTGGGCTTGCGGACGCAGGCGAAGGAGGATTTCTACGACCTGGTCGTCGCGGGAGCCGGCCTGGCGGGTCTGGCGGCCGCGGTCTACGGAGCGTCCGAGGGCCTGAAGACACTGGTTCTGGAGCCGGAGGCGCCGGGCGGGCAGGCAGGCAGCAGCTCGAGGATCGAGAATTACCTGGGTTTTCCCCGCGGCGTAACCGGAGAGCGGCTGGCGCGCGATGCCTATGACCAGGCGCGGAAATTCGGAGCGGAGTTCGTGACCCTCGGAGCAGCCGGCATCCGCTCCGACGGGCACTACCAGAAAGTGAAGACTGTGAGCGGGGGCGAGATTGCGTGCCGGGTAGCCCTCGTCGCGGTGGGCGTCTGCTACCGGCGCATCGAGGCGCCCGGCATCGACCAGCTGACGGGGGCCGGGGTCTACTACGGGGCCTCGCTGACCGAGGCGCAGTCCTGCACCAATGAAAGGGTATTCGTCGTGGGCGGGGCGAACTCCGCCGGCCAGGCTGCGATGCACTTCTCCCGGTTCGCGTCGCACGTAACAATGCTGGTTCGCGGAGACTCTCTGGAACGCAGCATGTCGAAATATCTCATCGATCAGATCGCTGGAACATCGAATATAACGGTGGAGACCGGTGCCGAGATCGTGGAAGCGATGGGCGAGAAGCGGCTGGAGAGCCTGAGAATCCGCACGCCGCGGGGCGAGGAGACGCGCCCGGCGACCTCGGTTTTTTTGTTTATCGGCGCCGCCCCCCAGACCGACTGGCTGCCGGAGACGATCATGCGGGATCCGAATGGCTTTGTTTTGTCGGGCCGCGATTTGCGCGTGGAGGGCAAGCTGCCCTCCGGATGGAAAGAGAACCGCGAGCCGTATCTGCTGGAAACGTCGCTGCCGGGGGTTTTCGTGGCCGGCGATGTGCGGCACGGATCGATAAAGCGGGCCGCTTCCGCGGTGGGCGAGGGATCGATCGCCGTGCAGTTCATGCATCAATATTTGGCACAATATTAGTCACAAATAAGAACCGGAAGAGAGCGGGACCGGACAGCAATGGAAACGACGAAAGCTGAAATGGCATCGCGGGTAGTCACAGAGCAGGAACTGTCGCTGCTCGTTCGCAAGGTGCCCATTCTTGCGAAGCTGAAGGAGCAGGACCTGGCCTGCCTGGGTTCCGTGGAACTGGTGGAAGCGCCGGCGGGCACGGTGCTGTACCGGCAGGGCGTCACGCCGCCGCGGTTCTGCATGGTGCTCGAGGGGCAAGTGAAGGCCGTTCGCTACGAGATGAACGGCGGAGAAACGCCTCTCGGGGTATTTCGCGACGGGGACAGCTTTGGGGAGTCGCCGCTGCTGCTGGGAGCGGAAAAAGCCGGCGTGCAGTGCGAGACGTCAACGGCGTGCCGCTTGCTGCGCGTAGATGCTGAAGGATTCTGGCGGCTCATGGCCACCTGTCCGACGGTCCGGCAGGGCATTCTGGCCAACGCCGCGCAGCGCATTCATGCCTTCCAGGCGAATACCCTGCACCAGGAAAAACTCATCTCGCTGGGCACTCTGGCCGCCGGCCTGATGCACGAGCTGAACAATCCGGGAGCGGCTGCGAAGCGTTCGGCCGCGCAGTTGCGCGAGAATCTGACCCGGCTGCAGGACATCAGCCTGCGTTTTTGCCGCACGCCGATGACCGCGGAGCAGGCCAATTGCCTCTATGACATGAAGGCTGAAGTGCTGGCGCTGGCAAAGCCCAGGGCGGTGAGCAGCCTCGAAGAAGCCGATGCGGAAGAGGAGCTGGCGCAGTGGCTCGACAGCATCGGCGTCGCGAATGCCTGGACCCTCGCGCCGACCCTCGTCGCCGCCGGCTGGCGCCGCAGCGATGTGGCGTGCGCCCAGGAGGCGTTTCCTGCCGAGACGCTGCAGGACGCGCTGAACTGGCTGGAGGCG
The DNA here is from genome assembly GCA_049802575.1 of Acidobacteriaceae bacterium. Taxonomy (GTDB): domain Bacteria; phylum Acidobacteriota; class Terriglobia; order Terriglobales; family Acidobacteriaceae; genus Palsa-343. Next base: position 12,780 of record JBARMS010000048.1, read on the forward strand.
CTGATTTCTGCGATCCAGCAGCTGAGCACGATTGAAGAGAGCCTGAGCCGCGTGACGGAACTGGTGATCGCCGTCAAGAAGTATGCCTACGAGGACAAGAGCGGCGAGCACATCATCGACGTCCACGAGAGCATTCAGAGCACGATCACCATTCTGGGGCACAAATTCCGCCACAAACAGCTCGTGATTGACAAGGATTTTGTTGCTGACCTGCCCAAATTGAAGACGCGCGGCACCGGGCTGGCGCAGGTGTGGACCAACCTGCTGGACAATGCGATCGATGCGGGTCCCGACGGATCGAAAGTGCGCGTCCGGACCTGGACGGAGGATGGGAGCCGGGGCGCGCAGATCTGCGTCGGCGTTTCCGATGAGGGCCCAGGCATCGCGCCCGAGATGCGGGAGAGAATCTTCGAGCCGTTCTTCACGACCAAGCCGGCCGGCGTGGGCACGGGACTGGGGCTCGAAATTGCGCGGCGCATCGTCACGGCGCAGTTTAAGGGCACCATTGGGTTCACCTCAGAACCGGGGCGCACGGAGTTCGTGGTGAAGCTGCCCGTGAGCCAGGACTCCGCTCTCCCCTATTCCTCATAAACAGGGAATGCGAAATGGCCGCGACGTCGGACCGTTTACCGTTGGATGAGCCGGAGTGCTGGCCGGCCTTGCCGCTGGCCTCGTGGCAGGACACCTGCGCCACGCTGCATATGTGGACCCAGGTGGTGGGGAAGGTCCGGCTCGCGCTGACGCCGCTGGTCAATCACTGGTGGAATGTTCCGCTCTATGTGACAGCGCGGGGATTGACGACTGCGGCGATTCCCTGCGGTCACCGGGCGTTCGAGTTGCGCTTCGACTTTCTCGGACAGCAGCTGGTCCTGGAGACCAGCGACGGCATCGTGCAGTCGCTGGCGCTGGAGCCGCGTTCCGTGGCCGATTTCTATCGCGAGTGCCTCGGCATGCTGCGCTCGGCGGGGATTGCCGTGAAGATCTGGCCGATGCCGGTGGAAGTCCCGAATCCCATTCCCTTCGATCAGGACCAGACTCACGCGGCGTACGACGCGGGGCATGCGGCGACGTTCTGGCGGATTTTGCTCTCGGTCGATGAGGTTCTGCAGAAGTTTCGCGCGGAATTTATCGGCAAAGTGAGCCCGGTGCATTTTTTCTGGGGCAGCTTCGATCTGGCGGTGACGCGCTTTTCCGGACGGCGCGCGCCGGAGCGGCCAGGCGCGGATGCGGTGACGCGCGAGGCGTATTCGCACGAGGTGAGCAGCGTGGGCTTTTGGCCCGGCACCAGCGGCGGGGTGGATGCGGCGTTCTACTCCTACGCGGCGCCGGCGCCCACTGGGTTTGCTGAGGCGCCGGTGCGGCCGGGGAGCGCTCGATTCGACACGCAGCTCGGGGAGTTCCTGCTGCCGTACGAGGCGGTGCGGCAGAGCGCGTCGCCGACCCGGTCGCTGCTGGACTTTTGCCAAAGCACGTATGAGGCTGCGGCCAACCTGGGGCAATGGGACCGCAAAGCGCTGGAGCGCTGAAGGACAAACGGAGGACGGCTATGGCATGTGCGCATCTGGGCGAGATTAAAGTAACGACCACGACAACCCACGTCTGCGAAGAGTGCGTGAAAAAGGGCGACCGCTGGGTGCATCTGCGGATGTGCCTCGAATGCGGGAACGTGGGATGCTGCGACTCCTCGAAGAACAAGCACGCGACGAAGCACTTTCACCACACCCGGCATCCCCTGATGCGGTCCGTGGAACCCGGCGAGGCCTGGGTGTGGTGCTATGCGGATGAGGCGGAGGTGGGAGAGATTGGCCGAGACGGAAAATTCCTCAGCGAATAACTTCTAGTGCGTTTCGTCGGCACTGGGTCCGTAGATCGCGGGCACCTTCGCTTCGAGCAGCCGCAGATAGACGGTGAGCTGGCCGCGATGATGCGCGAGATGGCTTAGTATGCCTTCGCGCAACTGGCTATAGCGCGGACCCTCGGTGAGAATCTGGCCGCCCATGCGGAGGCCCCACGACTTCATCAGGTGTTCTTCAGTCGTGCCCTGGAGCGCCGCGCGGGATTTATCTAAACCTTCTTCAAGCAGGCGGAGCAGCTCGGCTCGCGACTCGATCGAGCGCGTGCGGAAGCCCGAATCAGCGCCGTCGATGTCGGTCAGATCCTGCTGGATCACCATGGCGACCCAGCCGGGCATGGTGGCGACCAGCGACGCCAGATAGCCGAACTCCATCGAGCGCGGGTGCGGCTTGAACGAGTTCTTTCCCTCCGGGACCCGTTCGATAGCTTTACGGCACGAAGTGCCTTCGACTTCCAGTTGCTCGAGGAAAAACTGCTTCAGTTCCATGGGGATATTCCTTTCTGGTCCGCTCCATGAGCGGTACGGAAACAGATTGCGACGGAAAATATGACAAGCGATGTCATGATTTAGGAAATAATTCTGTAGCAGCTGGCGGTCAGCGAGTCGGCAGCTCGCGGCAGGTGAGCCAATGAAGGCGGAGCGGCTACTTTCGGCGTTGTTGCTGCTGCAGGCGCATGGGCGGATGGCCGAGCGGGAGCTGGCGGAGCGGCTGGAGGTGTCGCAGCGTACGGCGCATCGCGACATGGAGGCGCTGTGTGCTGCGGGGATCCCGCTGAAGGCGCATCGCGGCGTGCGCGGCGGCTGGGAACTGGAAAAGGGCTGGCGCACGCGCGTGCCGGGGCTCGATGACTCCGAACTCTGGGGATTGCTGATGGCGCAGCCTTCTGCGGCTGGGGGCAAGAGGATGTCGGCCGCGGCACGGAGAGCGTTCGACAAGCTGATGGCGTCGATGCCGGCAGCGCAAAAGGCGCAGGCGGAGTCGATCCGCGCGCGGCTGCATGTGGATGCGACCGGATGGCGTCCGGGATCGGAAGACTGGTCGGCGCTGCCCGTGGTGCAGGAGGCAGTGGCACGCGACGCCAGGCTGACGTTTCGCTACCGGCGCGCCGATGGGCGGGAGAGCCTGCGCACCGTGGATCCGCTGGGGCTGGTCGCCAAGCAGGCGGCGTGGTATCTGGTGGCGCGCAGCGCAGAGGGGATGCGAACGTACCGCATCTCGCGGATGCGGGAGGTGGTGGCGCTGGCGGTGCCATTCGAGCGCCCACGCAACTTTGATCTGGCTTCGTGGTGGACGCAGAGCACGGCGGCTCTGGAGGAGAAGAAGCATCCGTACACCGCGGCGTTGGCGATGAGTGCGGCCGCCGCCGCCGATCTGGCTCCCTGGGCGCCGATGCGGCCGGCGGAAAGCGCGGGTCGGCGCAAACTGCCGGAAGGTTGGAGCGCCTACGCGGTGGAATTCGACTCGGCGTACGCCGCGAAGTTTGTGGCGATGGGGATGGGCGCGCGGGTGCGCGTGCTGGGGCCGGAGGAGTTGCGGCAGGAGGTGCGGGAGGAAGTAACACGAATGGGGCAGTAACTCACTCGATTTTGTGTCTCAGCACACAGACTCGACGTGTTGTATTCGCGGATACTTTCACAGAGCCCAATTTTCCTGCATCGTACGCGCGCGACTGCGCAGAAGAGCTTATGCGACATTCCTCGCCTGCTTTCAAGAACCTTCCCGCCACGCTGGTCACTCTTTCGGCGGTCATTTCTGTCTCGCTTTCACCCCTGCTGGTTGGTTGCAGCGGCATTGGTGGGGGAGGAGGGACCACGCCCCCTCCACCCCCACCCAGTACTTATACCGTCGGTGGCACAGTGACGGGTTTGCTCGCGGGCAACAGCATCACGCTCACTGACAACGGAAGCGACAGCCTCACGGTCACTGCCAATGGCGCATTTACCTTTGCCCCTCAGCTCGACAGTGGCGCCGCTTATTCGCTGACGCTCGCAGCGCCCACGCCGACAGCTCAGCCCTGCACGTCGACCTACGGAGCCGGAATTATCGATGGAGCGGACGTCAACCTGGTGAATGTGTTTTGCGGTCTCCCTGGCGGCGCGGGCACGTTTACCGCTGCTGGTTCGCTTACGACGGCACGTGACCTGCACACTGCAACCCTGCTGGCGAACGGCGATGTCCTGGCTGTGGGCGGCGCTGGCGCAGGAGAGGGGCTGTGGGGAATCGGCGCCCCGACGCTTGCCAGTTCCGAGCTGTACAGCCCGGCCACCGGAACCTGGACAGCTTCCGGCTCGCTGGCAACGGGTCGCTACTACCACACCGCGACTCTGCTGCCCAACGGCAACGTGCTGATCGCGGCCGGTCAGGAAGCCATTGGGGATGTTCTTGCCGCTTCCGAGCTATATAACCCGACAACCGGGACGTTTACGGCCACCGGGTCGCTCGAGAACGCGCGCGCCCAGCACACCGCCACGCTTTTGCCCAGCGGTCAGGTGCTGGTGGCCGGCGGAATCACCAACGTACCCGATGCCGGAGCCATGACGGGCATCTGTGAGTTGTACGATCCGTCGACGGGAGCGTGGAGCACCACCGGGTCACTCAATTTGGCGCGCGACGGGCATACCGCTACCCTGCTGGCCAACGGCAAAGTGCTCGTCGTCGGCGGGGAGGGACCGAGTCTCACGCCCACAACTGCGGAGCTCTACGGCCCGTCCAGCGGAACCTGGACGGAGACCGGCTCTCTGGCGACGGGACGGTTTGGACATACGGCGACATTGTTGCCCAACGGTCAGGTCCTGGTGGCGGGCGGTTTTGGGCCGAATGATACTTTCCTTGCCAGTGTGGAGCTGTATGATCCGACCGCGGGAACCTGGACGACGACCGGCTCCATGGCGAATGGGCGTGCCGTGCACACCGCGACGCTCTTGCCCGACGGGAAAGTGATGGTCACGGGCGGAGAAGAAACCATGGTCAGCACCTCGGAGCTCTACGATCCGGCCAGTGGGACCTGGACGGAAACCGGTGCGGCCGTGGTGCTGTGGCGCCAGGAGAATCCTGCTGTTCTGCTGACCAGCGGAAAGGTGCTGATTGCTGGTGGAATCCAATCGGCCACACTGACAAGTGCAGAGCTGTATTTCTAACCGGCAGGGATCAGCGAACTTTCTGAACCAGGCCCCGACTCCAATGACAAATTGTTGGGTCAGCGGGTTTGGGTGGTGGCGACGAATTCGAGGCCGCGGGGTTCGATTTCACATGCGCGGATGTTGAATTTCTGGATCTTGCCGCTAAGGGTCGCAGGGAATTCTTCGACCAGGCGAATTGATTGGGGGATTTTGAAGTTGGCGATCGGGTCGCCGCGTCCGTGGCGTATCCGCGCTCAGGATGATCCATCCTTGTTCGCCTGGGGACGCAGGGCATCGAGGACGAGCAGGATGCCGCCGATGACAATGCACGAGTCAGCGACGTTGAAGTCGGGCCAGTGATAGTGAACGATGTGGACTTCGAGGAAGTCCGTCACCATGCCGTAACGGATGCGGTCCCAAACATTGCCAATCGTTCCGCCGAGGATGAGCGCCAGCGCGACCGTCGTGGGCGTAAGGCGGCGGCCCATACGGATGAGGATGACGACGATGACGGCTGCCGCAATGAGAGAAAACCAGATGAGCAGCTTGTGCGTCAGCATCGGATGATCCGATTCGGTGAAGAGCGAGAACGCCGCGCCGGGATTGCGCACGTGGCTGAGGCGGAAGACGTGATCCCAGACGCGAATCGTCACGCCTTCGGGAATGTGGCTGACGATCCACGCCTTGCTGAGGCGGTCAAACAGGATGACAAGGGCGGTGATGGCGAGGAGCAGGGGACGGCGATCCTTCATTGCCCGTCCTTGTAGCCCATTTGGGTGAGCGCATCGGCGCAGCGTCCGCAGACGTTCTCCCAGGGTCCAAAAGTGCGGACGTGCTGCGGCGAGTCGTCGGAGTAATAGTTCCAGCAGCGGCTACATTTCGTGCCGAGGGCGGGGAATGCCCCCACTTTGAACTGCATTTCCTCGATCGGAGTCCAAAGGATTTTGTCTGACGCGCTCTTCGGATCGGATACAGACAGGTCGGAGACCTCAACCTGCGAAACATTGAAGAGTTCTTTGAGATTTGGCTTGTACCGGATGAGCAGGTCCAGGGCCTTGTTGCCTGCGATCGAGTCGATGCCCAGCTTTGCTTCCAGCCCCTTCCCGATCTTGCCTGCCTTGCGATCGGCTTCGAGGGTCTTGAGCACTTCATCGCGGATGCGGAGCAGGTTGCGCCAGTCTTCGAGCAACCGCTCATTCGCAGCACCGAATTCCTCAGCCTTCGGAAACGCTGCCAGATGCACGCTCGTCTCGCGTCCCTCCATCTTCGGCAAATATTGCCAAACCTCATCCGCGGTGAACGTCAGGATCGGCGCGACGAGCCGCACCAGCGCTTCGGCGATGCGCCAAAGGATCGTCTGTGCGGAGCGGCGTTCCACGCTCTGCGGCGCGAAGGTGTAGAGGCGGTCCTTCAGCACGTCAAGGTAGAACGCGCTCAGGTCGACGATGCAAAAATCGTTCACGGCGTGGAAGACGCGGTGGAATTGGAACTCGCCATACCACCCGGATTGCCCGTCCGCGCCGGTGACCTTATCCACGAGTTCGCGGCACCGGGCAAGCATGTAGCGATCGAGCGGGAGCAGATCGGCGTCCGCAACGGCATCGCGTCCGGGATCGAACCCGGCGAGGTTGCCAAGCAGAAACCGGAACGTATTGCGCAGCTTGCGGTAGTTGTCCGCCAGACGCTGCATAATGTTTTCGCTGTTGACCACGTCTTCGCGAAAGTCGACGGAGGCGACCCAGAGGCGGACGATTTCCGCGCCCATACGGTCGGCGATGTCGATGGGATCGACGCCATTGCCCAGTGACTTGGACATGGCGCGGCCCTGCTCGTCGAGGGTCCATCCCGGCGTCCCGACCAGGGTGAAGGGCGCTTTGTGCTCGGGGCCGACGCCGACGGAAGTGAGCAGCGAAGTATGAAACCAGCCGCGATACTGGTCGCCGCCCTCGAAGTACATCACCTCGGTCGCGGAGAGGTCGGGCTCGGCTTCGACGACGGCGTGCCAGCTAACGCCGGAGTCGAACCAGACGTCGAGAATGTCGGTCTCTTTGCGGAACTCGCAGCCGCCGCATTTTTCGCAGTGCGCGCCGGAGGGCAGCAGGGCATCCGCTGCAGGGGTGTGCCAGACCTCGGCGCCTTCTTTTTCAAAGAGGGTGAGAATGCGCTGGTTGAGCACGCAGTCGCTGAGGGGCGCATCGCAGCTTTGGCACAGGAAGACGGCGATGGGCACGCCCCAGACACGCTGGCGCGAGATGCACCAGTCGGGGCGGGTGGCGATCATGTTGGCGATGCGTTCTTCGCCCCAGGCCGGATCCCATTGAACCGAGTCTCTGATTTCGTCCAGAGCGCGCTGGCGGAACGTGGTCGCACTGCCGTCGGGGGCCTCCATCGGCGTATCGATGTTGATGAACCACTGTTCGGTGGCGCGAAAGATGACAGGGTTGTGGCAGCGCCAGCAGTGCGGATACTGGTGGAAGATGTCGGCGCGGCCAAGGAGCGCGCCGCGGGAAGCGACGAGATCGATGATGGCGGGGTTGGCCTCGAAGACCGTCTTGCCGTCGTACTCGGGAAGGCCCTCCCGCAGACGACCGGCAGCATCGACGTGGCAGGTCTGGTCGAGGCCGTAGCGCGTGCCGGTGTGGAAGTCGTCAGCGCCATGAGCAGGCGCGGTGTGGACCGCCCCGGTGCCCTGGTCGGCGGTTACGTAGTCGGCGAGCACGCCGAAGATCGGCCGGTCCAGAAACGGGTGCTGGAAGTGAACGCGATCCAGGCGGGTACCTTTGAAGGTCGCGGTGGGCACAGCGGATTCCAGATTGCAGGCTTCGCGTACCGACTGAGCAAGCGACGCGGCCACGATGTACACCTGGCCGTCGTTCTCGAGCGCCACATAGTCGAAATCCGGATGGAAAGCGACGGCGAGCGAGGCTGGGAGGGTCCACGGAGTAGTGGTCCAGATAATGGTGGCGACCTTTTTCCCGGCGAGCGCGGGGTCGATCGCACCAGGATCGCTCGTGAGGTCGTAGCGCACGTAGATGCTGGGGCTGGAGTGCTGCTCGTATTCGATTTCGGCGTCGGCCAGCGCCGTGCGGTCGTGGATGCACCAGTAGACCGGGCGCAGGCCGCGGTAGACGAAGCCGGACTCGAAAAATCGGTAGAAGATTTCGAGGGTGCGCGCTTCATAATCGCGCGACATCGTCGAGTAGGGCGCATCCCAGCGGCCGAAAACGCCAAGGCGGACGAACTGCTCGGTCTGCAAATCGACGTATTTCTGCGCGTAAGCGCGGCAATGGCGAAGGAAATCAGCCGCCGGCATGTCGAGCTTTTTGCGGCCGAGTTGCTCATCCACTTTGATTTCAATAGGAAGGCCGTGGCAATCGAAGCCGGGGACGTAGGGCGAGTCGAAACCGGCCATGGTCTTCGACTTGACGATGAAGTCCTTGAGGCATTTGTTGAGCGCGTGGCCCAGATGGAGGGGTCCGTTGGCGTACGGCGGCCCGTCATGGAGGACCCACCGCGGCGCTCCTTTGCGGGCGGCGCGAATCTGATCGTAAAGGCCCGATTCCTGCCAGCCGCGGAGGCGAGCCGGCTCATTCTGCGGCAGATTCGCCTTCATGGGGAAGTCGGTGCGGGGCAGCGAAAGGGTGTCTTTCAGGGGTGGGTAGTCGCCCGGTCGAGGTGCGTCGGACTGGGTTGCGTCGGGCGGCGCAGAGGACATCATGACTCCGTCGGAAGTTCTTGTGTGGATAAAACTTCATTGTATCCGCTGGCCGGCGTGACTTCCGGGGCGGTTCCGCGTCTATCCCTGAAGGGCAACTGCGGGTATGCTGGACCGCGGATGCAGCGAACCCGAGGCGGGTCCGCGGGATAGCGCACCTTGGCGGCGAGCCGCTGAATTTTCCGTTGTGCCGGGGCGACGCCAGGCATCTCAAAGAACCACGCCGTGCAGAAGACACAAAGGGCGGCTGTCGTTGATAATCAGGAGAAGCCGGGTTTGAGTTCCGGCGAGTTGTTGTGGGGAATTCGGTTTTGGCAGATCTTGGAATGGGACCAGGAAAATCTCGGACGCCAGAAGAGCAGGCTGAGCTTCTGCAGGGAGCCGACGGTTCCATGATGACGTCGCCGAACGATGCGAGTGACGCCCTGATCTCTTCGAAGCACCCCCCGCTTCCGTTGACTCCTGTGCCCGTGATGTTTGGCAGCCTCGATGGCGTAATCGAGGAGCCGATCTGGAAGACGCTGTGGACGAGCGTGCACGACACGCTGGCCCCGAAGAAATTGCCTCCGCTGCAGCTGACCTCGCAGCCCATTGCGGTCCCTGACCGGATGGCGGTCAAGCGCAACCCGATGTCGAGCGCCGTGTCGGCACTGACGCACGCGGTGATTGTCGGCCTGATTGTGCTGTTTGTGATTGAACAGTGGCATGCGCGCGAGTTGCAGAAGAAGATGGCGGTGACGACGGTGGAGACGCCGCCGTTCATCCCGCCCCTGAAGATGAAGGACGCGATGGGCGGAGGCGGTGGCGGCGGGAACCACGAACTGGTGGAAGCCTCCAAAGGCAAGCTGCCGGAGATGTCGAAGAAGCCGCTGGCTCCTCCGCAGATCCTGAAGATCGACCATCCCAAGCTGCCGGTGACGCCGGCGATTCTGATGCCGCAGCCAATCAAGCTGCCGGACAATCCCAATATGCCGAATCTGGGTATACCGCAGTCGAACCAGATTGCGCTGGCGAGCCAGGGTGGAGGGTCGGGCTCAGGATTTGGCAACGGGTCGGGCGGCGGCATTGGCTCGGGCAACGGCAACGGCGTTGGCCCCGGCGAAGGCGGCGGATACGGCGGCGGCGTGATGAGGCTGGGGGGCGGCGTGGCGCCGCCTACGCTGATCTACTCGCCCGATCCTGAGTTCAGCGATGAAGCGCGGCGCGCCAAGTATCAGGGCATCTGCGTCGTCGGGCTGATCGTCGATGCGCAGGGCAATCCGCAGCAGGTGCACGTGTTGCGGCCCCTGGGCATGGGCCTGGACGAGAAGGCAGTGGAAGCCGTTCGCCAGTACAAGTTCAAGCCGGCCATCTACAAGGGCCGCGCCGTGCCGGTTGAGATCAATATCGAGGTGAACTTCAGGATTTATTGAGGGGCAGGGTGTAGCGTGTAGCGGATAGGGTGTAGGCCAGAGCCTACAGAGACCCTCGCAGCGGAATGCTGCGGGGGTTTTTGCTTTTGGAAGGGCGGTGGGGTCGGTTCGCAGAGCCGCGGCCGACGGGAGGCGAAGAGTCCCGTTTCCTGCGGCGGTACGGTACCTGCGCGGGGACGGGTTTGTTGCAGGGATTGAGGTTAGCGAGTGGGATTGGCTAAATCATTACGTTACTTTACTGAATCGTTAACAGAGACGTTTGGGTCTGGAAAGAAGGTGCGACCGGGTCGAAAACAGCGGGCCGGGATGGTTGCCGCACCGGAAGACCGCGGCTGGTCGAGCGCGGCCGCTCATCGCGTAACGGCAGCGGCGGAAGGCCGGCTGGCCAGGGAAGAATGAGCCATGCCGTGGATTGCATCCAACTGGAGACAATCTCTGGAAGCGGGCGGCGACGAATCGCGGAGGGTGGCCGTTTGCGCGAGTCCGCATACGGGCCGGACTCTGGCGAGCGAGCCGTTCGTTCGGGACTGAAGCAGGAGACCAAGCGGACGCTGGCGCCTCGCCAAGGGGGACGGACCCCACGGAGCGAGGATTCACGGCAAGATGCGTTCGCATTTCGGGCGCAGCTGGATTTCGCCCGGGAAGGGGGAACGTTCCGTCTGCCTCCGGGGTTCCGATCCACGGAGCGCCACTACGCAAAGTGGGCGAAGAGCCGCCAGGATCGGCTCGACGCGCTGGTGTCGGCGACGTGGTAGCCGCGTAGGGCTGTAAGAAGGAACTCTCTAGCAAGCACTCACCCGAGGCACCTGCGCGACGTTTGCGGGCGCAACATGCCTCATGCTAGGCTCCGGCATGGATCAATCCGGCAGAGTACCTAGCCCGGAACTAACTCGGTGGTTAGGGAGGGGACAGGTAGTCTACAAGGCTATTGAAGACGGGATTCCTAACAGGCCGCGGAATGCTCTGCCACAGAAAAGCCAGCTGTTCGTCGCAAGTTTCCACCTGAACCATGATTTTCATGGTGCCATCCTTCATCTTTTGGAAGCTGCCGGAGCATATGATGGGGCGGCATTCGCTTTGTTGCGCCCTATCGTTGATAGCTACGTCAAGGGCATGTGGATGTTAGCTTGCGCGAGCGATGAGAACATAGAGCGGACCATTGCCGGTGAAAGCGTTTCACCGCCATTAGTGAACATGATGGACGCAGTCGATAAATTGAGTGGGCAACAACATTTTAGCCAAATTCGGCTGGCGCTACCAGCTCTTCATAGCTTCACGCACGGCGGATTTGAGCAGCTTGTTCGACGGTTTGATCCGAATGATCAATGGAATCCCAGCTACACAGATGAAGAGAGGATAAGTCTGGTGTTCCGTGCATCGTGGACATCAACGGCATTTGCCAGGATGTACTGTATCCACATTGACGGGCCGGATTCAGCTGGACTCAAGACTATTGTTAGCGCATATGAAGAGAATCTGCGCACCGTCTAAATGACTCGTTGCTCCGCCGCGCCTGACTAGGCGCGCCCGTCGTTCTGACCTGCAGCAAGGGCCGGGTCCATATATGCCCACCTGAATCCGCCCAGATCGGAATACGATTTGGACGAAGCAAAAGGGAAGGAGGGATGAGTCGGAGCAGGCACACGGAGGCGCAGATCATCGCTGGGCTGAAGCAGGTAGAAGCCGGACAGACCACGGAAGATGTGGCTCGGGAGCAGGGCGTCAGCAAGCACACAATCTATGCCTGGAAGGCGAGGTACGGAGGCATGGAGGTGAGCGAGGCTGAGGAAGTGAAGCACCTGCGCCGGGTGCCCCATTCAAGCCCGGTGTTCGCTTGAGTGGGGATGTTCAACCGCTGGAGGCAATGCGTCGGCCGCGCGTTCGCGTCTCCACACCGTCCACTCCGATTCAATCTCCACACGGCCCTCACATCCGGTCAGATAGTGGCGAAAGCTGCTCCATTCCCAATCCTCAGGATCGACGCACAATCCGCGCCGCACCGGGTTGCGGTGAAGTACCGGAGCTTCTCAACAAACTTGGCCGAGGTGAACACGTTGAAGTCGTAATACCGCTTCTGTCAAAAATGCTCTTCCCTGCCGCCGAGGCGGCGCGCCACGCCCTGCTTCAGCGATTTGAGCGCATCGGCCAGCGTCCCGCGGCCCGGCTCGCCCAGGAGCAGGTGCACATGCTCCGGCATCACCACGTATGCATACACGCAGACCCGGTAACTGCGCCGGACGCGTTCGAGCGCCGCTTCAAAGCTGCGCCGCGCGGCCTCCCTCTCGAAGAACGCCCGTCGATCGAAGCAGGAGAAGGTGACGAAGTGAAGATGGCCGGCGTTTTGATAGCGCTTGAGGCTCCAGGGCACGGAGCCACTCTACAGCGTTCACAACCCCACTCAAGCCAAAAGAGGGCTTGAATGGGGCTCCCAGGTAATCCGATCCCCGGCGCACATCGGCCACCTTAGGCTTGTGTAGGCTTCCCGCCGCTTGAGGCTCCAGGGCACGGAGCCACTCTACAGGGTCCACAACCCCACTCAAGCAAAAAGAGGGCTTGAATGGGGCACCCAGGTAATCCGATCCCCGGCGCACCATCGGCCACCTTAGGCTTGTGTGGGCCACCCGCCAATCGCTGATCACGCGGATGAGCGCAGGGCGGCGACGACGGCGTCGTGGAAGGCAGGGCGGACCTGGCGGATGGCTTCGTTGGAGCGGTCGGGCCAGGTGCGGTTGGTCAGCAGCGCGACGGCGAGGGCCTGATCGGGATCGATCCAGAGCGACGTGCCGGCGTAGCCGAGGTGGCCGATCGAGCGGGGGCCGAAGTGCTGCCCGGAGGACGAAGGCTCGGCGGGTACGTCCCAGCCGAGGGCGCGGCGCTTGCCGTCAGCGGTGCTTGCGGCGGTCGCAAACAGGTCGAGCGTCGCGGGGCTGAAGAGCGGCTGGCCGGCGGCGGTGTGCCCGCGATCGAGGATGCACTGGGCGAAGCGGAGCAGATCCGGGACATTGCTGAAGACGCCGGCGTGGCCGGCCACTCCGCCGAGGACGAAGGCGTTTTCGTCCTGCACTTCGCCCTGAATCACCCGGTGGCGGAAGGTGGTGTCGCGCTCCGTGGGCGGAATAGCCGAGCGGGATGCAGCCGGTGGATGGAAGCCCGTGGAGGTGAGGCCCAGGGGGATGAAAATCTCGCGTGCGCAGAAGGTGTCAAGGGGCTCGCCGGCGAGGACTTCGGTGGCTTTGCCGAGGAGGATGTAGCCGGGATCGGAGTACTCGGTGCGGGCGCCGGGTTGGGCCTCGAGGGGTAGCTGCAGCGCGGCGCGGAGCAGAGCGTCGGGGGTCGCGCAGGTCTCGAAGAACTTGACGTAGCCGGGCAGGCCGGAGCTGTGGGCGAGCAGCATGCGCAGGGTGACGCGCTCCTTGCCGCTGCCGTGCTCCATGCCGATGACGAAGCCGGGGAGGATGTCGCCGAGACGCGCGTCGAGGTCGAAACGGCCGCGGGCGTGGAGGATCATGGCGGCGGCTGCGGCGGCGACGACTTTGGAAACGCTGGCCAGATCGAAGACAGTAGTGGGCTCGACGGCGGGCGCGTCGTCGTCATAGGTGAAGCGGCCGACGGCGTCGAGGGCGACAACCTCGCCTTTGTGCAGAACGCCAAAGGCAGCGCCGGGAAAGGCGCGCGCGGCGACGGCCTGCTCGAGCACGGAGCGGGCCGCGGAGAAGGGGGAGTGGACGGCTGGCGTCGCCATCACAATCTGCTCCGTAGGCATGGGAACAGGGTAGCGCGGATGCGGGCGCGAGGGCTGTATCGGCGGTCACGAAAAAGAGCAGCGGTGAAGCGGCGAGCGGAAAGGCGGTTAGCGGTGAAGCGGCCGGCGGTGAAGCGGTCAGCAGGAAAAGCGCTCACGAGAAATTGGAAATGGTGGGTCTTTCCGGGTGTATGCTGCGTCGTTGCTGTGGGGGCCTTGTCGATGCGGCGCGTTCGTCCTCTGGTTTTTCTGGGCTGTCTGATTTGCTACGTGCCGCTTCTTTGCCTGGCGCAGAACGGGGCGGCTGCGGCGGCGGGGCAGGAGTCGCAGCAGGTTCCGATTTTCCGAACCAACACGAACCTGGTGCTGGTGGATGTGGTGGTCCGGGATAAGGGCAAGCCCGTGGAGGGGCTGCCGCAATCGGAATTTCACGTCTTCGAGGACGGCAAGCCGCAGCAGGTGACGATTTTTGAGGAGCACAAAGCGACGGACGCGGTGGATGTGGCGAAGGCGCCCGCGCTGCCTCCGCACTTCTTCAGCAACGATCCGCAGTATGCGCTGACCAGCGCGGCCGACGTGGTGCTGCTGGACGCGCTCAACACGCCGTACACGGACCAGATGTACGTGCGGCACCGGATGCTCGCGTTTCTGAAGACGATTCCGCCGGGAACGCGGGTGGCGGTGTTCACGCTGGCCTCGAGGCTGCGGATGGTGGAGGGTTTCGACGCGGAGCCGGGGGCGCTGGAAAAGGCGCTGAAGGAGAGCCAGTCGAATCCGCAGGTGTCGCCGGTGATGGACCCGGCGTTCGATCAGGCGATGACGGACATGACGAATATGCAGATGTCGGGGGATGCATCACCGGCCGCGGTGCAGTCTATGCAGCAGTTTCAGCAGGATCAGCAGGAATTTCAAATGGATACACGGGTCGAGATGACGATCGACGCCATGGATCAGCTGGGACGATACCTGAGCACGATTCCGGGGAGAAAAAACCTGATCTGGTTTTCGGGTGCGTTTCCCGGCATTGTGATGGGGGGCGGGCAGATCAGCCAGGTGACGATCGACAGCGACTATACCGACCGGGTGAAAAAGATGAATGCGCTGCTGGCGCTGGCGCGGGTCGCGGTGTATCCGGTGGATGCGCGGGGGCTGCTGGGATCGAGCATGGATATGGCCGAGGCGAACCCGATCAATCCGAGACTGTTCGACAGCATCACGACAGGAAACGGCGGCGCGGGCGTGGGGGGGCAACCGAGCGTGGCGCAGACCGTCGATGCGACCAATGCGGCGTTTCTGGTGACGAATCAGGCGGAGCATACGATCATGCAGATGATCGCGAACGGTACCGGCGGGCAGGCCTACTTCAATACCAATGGGGTCGGCGAGGCGCTGGGCGAGGCGATCGCGAACGGGTCGAGCTACTACACGCTGGGCTACATGCCGCAAAACCGGAATTACGACGGCAGCTTCCGCGCGATCGAAGTGAGGCTGGAGAATACGCACTACGATCTGGAGTATCGGCGCGGGTACTACGCGCTGAGCGACGCGAAAAGCACGCTGATTCCGGGCAAAGTGACGCCGCTGATCGCGGCCATGCAGCGGGGCGCGCCGGAATTGTCGCAGGTGCTGTTTAAGGTGCGGGTGCTGCCGGTCAACGATGCGGCATTGGCGGGCCAGGCGATCGCGCCCGGAGCGGGGGGAGCGATGGCGGGCAGCTTGAAAAACCCGCGGCGATACGTTCTGGATTACTGGATCGATCCACAGAGACTGACCACGGCTACGCTGGCAGATGGGCGAGAGCAGGTGAAGGTGGAATTGACGCAGGTGGTCTTCGATCGAGGCGGCATTCGCCTGAACTACACGGACGCGGGTCTGGAGGTGGATCTGCCGCCGGCGAGCGCGGCGCGGGCCGCGCAGGAGGGGATTCATCTGCGCCAGCAGATCGATTTGCCCGAGGGCGAAAGCTATTTGCGGATCGGCGTGGCGGATATGGCGAGCGGGCGGATTGGTACCGTGGAGATGAGAGCCGTCAGCCGGAATTAGAGTGGCCAGTCGGCCATGACCTGGGTCTAATCACGCAGAAGATGCGCCGCTCAGCGGCAGGAGCACAGATGGGTCGAATTCGCCGGGGTTGCGCTGGATGGGCCGTGCTGATGATCACGGCGAGTGCAGGGGCGGGGGCGGGGCAGACCGGCAGCGTTCCGGCGCCGATGCAGACAACGAGCCCGCAATTCTCAGGCGAGCAGCCGATGGCGACGTTTCGAACGAATGCCAACCTGGTGGTGCTCGACGTGGTCGTGCGCGATAAGACGCGGAACGGGGGCAAGCCGGTGGAGGCGCTGCCGCAGTCGGAGTTTCACGTGCTGGAGAACGGCAAAGAGCAAAGGATCACGGCCTTTGAGGAGCACAAGGCGACCGATGCGCTGCGGGTGAGCCAGCCGCCGGCGCTGCCGCCCCATGTGTACAGCGACGCTCCGCAGTACAGCATCACCAGCGCGGCCAACGTTCTGCTGCTGGATTCGATGAACACGCCTCTTAGCGATCAGGTGTATGTGCGGACGCGGATGGTGAAGGATCTGCAGGCCATTCCGAACGGGACGGAAATTGCGCTGTTCAAGCTGGACCGGCGGCTGCACATTCTCTCGGGATTCACGACGGATAAGGATGCGATCGCGAAGCTGCTGGAAAAGGGTCCGGGATTGCCGGAGAATTCACCCGTCTACGATCCGCATTTCAACCAGGCGATGAGCCAGCTTTCGGGTCTGGCGGCCGAAGCCGGGGCCACGACGCAGGTGCAGCAGGATCTGCAGATGGAGGCGCGGCAGAACTCGAATTTTCAGGCGGGCCTGCAGGCCGAGTTCAGCATGGATGCCTTTACGCAGCTGGCGCGGTATCTGAGCACGATTCCGGGGCGGAAAAATCTGATCTGGTACACGGCGACGATTCCGTTCTCGTTTCCGACGGGGAGCAACGCGACGCCGAGCTCGACGGGGTCGGAGATGGATATCGCGGATTTCTCCGGACAGATGCAGACCATGCTGGAGCTGCTGGCGGTGGCGCGGGTGGCTGTCTATCCGGTGGATTCGCGCGGGCTGGCCACGCATCCGCATGACTGGGATCATTTGCACATGGAGCAGATCGCCGAGGTGACGGGCGGCAAAGCGTACTACAACACGAACGCGGTGGGCGAAGCGCTCCCCGAGGCGATCGCGAACGGATCGGACTACTACACGCTGGCGTACGCTCCGAGCGACCAAAATTACAACGCCGCGCTGCGCAGCATTCAGGTCAGGCTCGAGGACAATCCTAATTACGCTCTCGAGTACCGACGCGGATATTTTGCCGACGATCCGGCGAAACGGGACAAGCTCATGGCGGGGCGGACGAGTCCGCTGATTGACGCGATGCAGCATGGCTCGCCGGAGCTTTCCCAGGTGATCTTCGAAGTGCGGTTGCTGCCGGCCAGCGATCCGGAGGTGAAGGGCGAAACGGTGACGCCGGGGCCGGCGGGGCTGGTGACAAAAGACGTGAAGCACCCGCAGCGCTATATGGTCGACTACTGGGTCGATCCACGCGGGCTCGACGACAAGCCGCTGCCGAACGGGCTGCAGGACCGGGACATCGAGGTGACGCAGGTGGCGTACGACTCGGAGGGCATCCGCGAAAACTACACGGATGTACCGCTGGGCGTGACGCTGTCGCCGGCGAAGCTCGAACAGGCGCGGACGCACGGCATCGAGTTGCACCAGCAGATCGATTTGCCGGAGGGCAGGGGATTTCTGCGCGTGGGCGTGCACGACCTGATCAGCGGGCGCATCGGGACGGTGGAGATTCCGGTGGACGTTGCGAAGTAGCGCGGCGGTGGTGCGGCCCGATGGGTTTGCAGGTGGCCCGGCCCGGTCGCTGGAATTCGCTCCGAAGTGGTCATGTGAAATGGAATCAGGCTTCTGGCGCGGTCGGACAGGCAGACAAGTTCGGGCATATGATGGGTACGCCTGATGTCTGAGGCAGGAGGGTCCCTGTGCCCCGGCTTCGCGTTCTTCCGCTTCTTGGCAGTGTGACTCTGCTTCTGGCGCCGGTTTGGGCGGCGCAGGAAGCGACGGGCGCACCTGCGCCTCAGCCCGCTGGACAGGCCGCTCCGCAGCCGATCCAGCAGCCGGTCGCCGAGACGGGCGAATCCGTACCGGTGTTCCGGACCAATGCCAACCTGGTGCTGGTGGATGTGGTGGTGCGAAACAAGCAGCAGCCGGTGCAGGGACTGACGCAGCCGGATTTTCAGGTGCGGGAAGACGGGAAGCTGCAGAACGTCACCGTCTTTGAGGAGCATCGCGCGACCGATGCGATGGAACAGGCGAAGATGCCGGTTCTGCCGCCGCACATGTACAGCAATACTCCGCAATTTGCGCGAACGAGCGCGGTGAACGTGCTGCTGCTGGATGGGCTCAACACACCGCTGACCGACCAGGTCTACGTGAGGCGCAGGATGCTGCAATACCTGGCGACGATTCCGCCGGGAACGCGTATTGCGGTGTTCACGCTGGGATCGAAGCTGCATTTGATTACGGGATTCACGACGAATGCCGCGGACATTGCGAAGGCGCTGGGGCCGGGGCGCGGGCATCCGGAGAGGAGCCCGGTGCTGGACCCGGACCTGGACAACACGTTCAATCTCCAGGAAAGCCTGGGACAGGCGCTTGGGGTAGGCCCGCTGGCGCAGGCGGCGATCCAGCAGTTTATCTCGGACACGGAGAACTTCGAGGTGGGGCTGCGCGAGGAGATGACCCTCGATGCGCTCGATGATATTGCGCGGTACCTGAGCCCCATTCCTGGGCGCAAAAACCTCATCTGGTTTTCCGCGTCGTTTCCGCTGCGGTTCCTGCAGGGCGGGGCCGATCCGAATATGGATCCCATGGCCGATTACACCGGACAGGCGAAGAAGGCGGCGGAGTTGCTGGCGCTGTCGCGGGTAGCGGTGTACCCAGTGGATTCGCGCGGGCTGCTCAACGTGCCGGGCACCGATCCTAGTACCGTTGCCGGCATCGCGAACGAGATGGCGGCCGCCCCGGCGGGCGCGCAGGGGCAGGGAAACATCGGTCAGGGAGGCGGCGGCAACACCGGGATCGGCTCGTACAGTATGGACCAGCTCTCCGGCCAGGCGGCCTCGTCGCAGGGGGAGCCGGGTGTGGCTGGGGAAGTGGAGCAGAAGAACCTGACCTTTATGAACGACCTCGCCTGGGACCACTTCAACATGGACCAGATTGCGAAAGAGACGGGCGGAGAAGCGTTCTACAACCGGAATGCGCTGGGTCAGATCGTGGGCGAGGCGGTGGCCAACGGTTCGAGCTATTACACGCTCGGGTATTCGCCGGTGGATCGCAACTACAACGGCGCGCTCCGCCAGATTGTGGTGAATGTCGAGAGCGGACACTACGATCTCGAGTACCGGCACGCGTACTTTGCCGACGATCCGGCGAAGGCGGCAAAGTGGACGCCCGGGCGGCAGAGTCCGCTGATTGACGCGATGCAGCACGGAACGCCGCCGCTGGCGCAGGTGATCTTTAACGTGCGCGTTTTGCCCGCCGGGGATGCGGCGGTGAGCAGCGACAAAGTGACGCCGGGCGGGGCGGGCGCGCTGGCGACGACCCTGAAAAAGCCGCAGCGGTACATGGTGGATTACTGGATCGATCCGCGGGGCCTGGACCACAAGAGGCTGCCGGATGGCAGCGTGGAGACGCAGGTGGAGCTGACCGAGGTCGCGTACAACGATGAAGGCATCCGGGTGAACTACGCCGACCAGGGGCTGGATCTCAGCCAGTCGGCGCAGCAGGCGGCGCTGGCGATGAAAGGCGGATTGCCGCTGCATGAGCAGATCGATTTGCCGGCGGGAAATGTGTATTTGCGGGTGGGCGTGCACGACCTGATGAGCGGCAACATCGGGACGCTGGAGATTCCGGTCGCGGCGGCGAAGTAAGAACGGCCAGAGCTCAGCGCACCGGGTACTGCGAGCGTACTGCCTTCGGAGCAGGGCGGAGACCGGAGGCCTGAGCCGCAGGCCACGAGAAACAGGGCGCAGGCCAGCGGCGCCAGGCTTCTTCGTCCGGTAAGGCGGGCCGCTCCCTTTCATTCCCCGGCGCATCTATACTGTGATCCCTGACCCCGTGGTGCCCCGGCGGCCCTTCCATGTCCTTCGATCTCGAGTTTTTCATTCGCTACGGCTATCTGCTCGTCTTTCTGTGGGTGCTGGGCGAGCAGCTTGGCATCCCGGTGCCGAGCGCGCCGCTGCTGCTGACCGCGGGCACCCTGACGGCCACGCATAAGCTGCGTCTGGAAGCGGTGCTGGGCGCGGCGCTGGCCGCCAGCCTGATCGCCGATTCGGTCTGGTACGTGTTTGGCAAGCGTTACGGCGCGGCCGTGGTGCGGCTGGTGTGCAAGCTGAGCATGGAGAGCTCGGCGTGCGTGCGCAAGACGGAGCTGTATTTCACGAAGCGCGGCGCGGCGGCGCTGCTGGTGGCGAAGTTCGTTCCGGGGCTGGGATCCGTGGCTGCGCCGATCGCGGGGCAGACCGGCATGGGCTATGGCAAATTCGTGCTCTTCGACACCGGCGGGATCTTGCTGTGGACGGTATCCGTGACGCTGGCAGGGCGTTTCTTCGGGGACATTCTCAAGCGGAATCCGCAGGCGCTTTCGTGGGCGGGGCACTTTGTCGGCGTGATTTTTGTGATCCTGCTGCTGGGCTTCCTGGGATACCGGATGCTGCAGCGCCGCGCTTTTCTAAAATCGGTGCGCATGGCGCGGGTCGAGCCGACGGAGCTGAAGGACATGATCGACCGTGGCGAGCCGGTGTTCATCGTGGACCTGCGGCACCCGCTGGACTATTTGCCCGATCCGCGAACATTGCCGGGCGCGCTGAGCCTGACGCCGAACAAGCTGGTGGAGGAGAGCGGAAAGATTCCGCGCGATCAGGAAGTCGTGCTGTTCTGCACGTGTCCGAGCGAAGCAACCGCGGCGCGCATGGCTCTGGCGCTGCGCAAGATGGGGATTTCCCGGGTGCGTCCGCTGCGCGGCGGCTTCGAGGAATGGAAGAAACTGGGGTATCCGCTGGTCGAGATCGGCGAGCAGACTGCGGCGTGACGACAGAGCTCAGAGCTCAGCGATCAGCGTTCGGCGTTCAGCGTTCAGGGCCGATTGCAGCGGATGCGAGTTCGAGAGCGCTTTGGAATCCCTTGTAAGTTACAGAGCGCGGAGAGCGGCGCAGGCGCGCTGCAAATCTTCGTCCCGTTTGGCAAAGCAGAAGCGGAGCAGGTTTTCGCTGCGGCCTTCGGCGAAAAACGCGGTGCCGGCGACGGCGGCGACTCCCGTCTCGCGCAGAAGCGTGCGGGCTTTCTCGCGGGCGTTTGTGCCGGGGATAACGGTTGAGTCGGCCAGAACGTAGTAGGCGCCGGGCGGAATGGAGGGCGTCATGCCTGCATCGGCGAGGGCTGAGCAAAGCATGTCGCGCTTGACCTGGTATTCTGTCGCGAGCTCGGAGTAAAAGCTGGGCGGAAGCTCGAGGAAACCCGCGACGCAGGCGTGCTGGAAGGGCGACGGCGCGCAGACGTAGATGAGGTCGTGGAAATAGCTGATGGCGCCCATCCATCGACGATTGGCGGCGAGATAGCCGATGCGCCATCCGGTGATGCTGAAGGTCTTCGAGAGCCCGGAAATCGTGACCGTGCGCTCGGCCATGCCCGGCAACGAGGCGAAGCTGATGTGCTCGGCTCCGTCGTAGAGAAAATACTCGTAGATTTCGTCGGTGAGCACGAAGAAATCGTGCTCCTGGGCGAGCCCGGCGATCGTTTCGAGCTCCGCGCGGGAGAAGACTTTGCCGCAGGGGTTCGATGGGGAGTTGATGACGACGCCGCGGGTGCGCGGCGTGATGGCGGCGCGGAGCCGGTCGAAGTCGATGGTCCAGTTGGGCGCGGCCATGGGCACGTCGATGGCGTTGACGCACAGGGCGCGCAGCGTGTTGAGGTGGTAGCCGTAGAACGGCTCGAAGAGGATGACTTCATCGCCGGGATTGAAGAGGGCCATGCAGGCCGCGTAGAACGCGCCGGTGGCGCCGGAGGTGACGAGGACTTCCGAGTCGGGATCGGCGGAGACGCCGTTGTAGCGGGCGAGCTTCTCGCTGATCGCCTGGCGCAGTGGCGCGATGCCATCGAGGCGGGTGTAAATGTTGAGCCCCTCGGTGATGGCGGAGAGGGCGCGCTGCATCACCGGCGAGGGGACGCCGGTATCGCAGACGCCCTGGGCGAGATTGACGCCGCCCGCTCGTTCGCATTCGACGGACATGGCGCGAATCTCCGACTGAACCATGCCAGGGGAAATTTCGCTGAGGCGCAGGCTGGAAACCGCTCGGAGCATAACGACAGGTTACCGCGGAGAGGGCGCAGGCCGCATGACTGAAGCCCAGGGCCGCATGGAGTGAAAATTCACGCACCGGCCTGGCGGCAGCGGCCTACAATGCTGGCCATGCCGATCGTCGACAAGCACCCCGCCGGGAGTTTTGCGTGGATGGAACTGGCCACCACGGACCAGCCCGCTGCGAAACGGTTCTACTCCGATTTGTTTGCCTGGGCCCCGCAGGATTTTCCTTACGGCCCGGACGGCGTGTACACCATGTTTGCGCTGAACGGGCGGCAGACGGGCGCGGCGTTCACCATGAGCGAGGCTGAGCGCGCGACGGGCGTGCCTCCGCACTGGCAGCTGTATGTTGCGGTGGACGATGCCGATGCCGCGACGAACCGCGCGGCGGAACTGGGCGCGAAGGTCGTCCACCCGGCAATGGATGTGATGACCTTCGGCCGCATGGCGGTGTTTCAGGATCCCACCGGCGCGTACTTCTCGGTGTGGCAGGCAGGCGACCACAAAGGCATGGGCGTGTGGGCTGAGAACGGCGCGCTGTGCTGGGCCGATTTGCAGACGCGCGATCGTGACCGCGCCATGGGGTTCTACTCCGGGCTGTTCGGATGGCAGTTCGATCCCGGCAAGGACAAGGATCCGGGCGGGTACCTGCACATTAAAAATGGCGAGCAGTACATCGGCGGGGTGCCGGAGCCGCGCAACCTGCCGCCGGGCGTTCCGCCGCACTGGCTCGCGTACATCCTCTCGCCCGACTGCGACGCGCAGACCGCTCGCGCTGTGGAACTCGGCGGACGCGTGCTGGTTCCGGCGATGACGGTGGAGAACCAGCTGCGCTTCTCGGTGCTTGCCGATCCGCAGGGGGCGGTCTTTGCGCTGTTTACGCCGGCGAGGTGAAGCAGGCGCTCCGGGTTCGACGTTCGGAAAAACGATAGGAAAGGGCGGCAGGCCTCAGGCCACCGCTGGCGCAGGTTGCAGGTGGCAAACTGCAGAGCTATCGGCGTTCAGAAAATCGTTGCCAGCGGACGGGCCGTATGGCAGGGTGGTGAGCATGGGCTTGCGCGCTGGATGGTTGCTGGCGGGGATGATTTTTTGGGTAGGGCAGTATGGGGCTGGAGCCCAGGTGCCAGTTGCACAATCTGGTAGCACGCAGCAGAGCCCCGAGGCGTGGCTAACGTCCGGACCCTTTCTGATGCTGCGGGGGATGTGGGCGGGCAATGAACTGGATTTCGATGCGCAGGGAAATCTGATCGGGCAAGCCGACAAGCTGCCCTTTGGCCTGAGCGGATCCAGGTGAAGCATATATGGACCCGGCCCTTGCTGCACGGATTTTTCAGTTCTGGCGTTGAGGAAAGACTGCGTGCATATATCCGGCCTCGAAGTTGAGGGTCGTCACCCTCGGGCCCTGATGGAATTTGCGCTTGT
>JBARMS010000049.1:0-11842 GCA_049802575.1 Acidobacteriaceae bacterium
GGTTGCTGGCCGGCCCGTCCGTGGGTGGCGCGCGCATGTTGCGGCTCTGCGTCTGGCGGTCGCCGCGGTGCTGCTGACGTGGATCGCTTATGACACGACGGCGGAGATGGTGCGCATGCCGTGGCCCGATGCGCCGCTGCCCGTGGCGCCGATCGTGGCGCTGGAGCCGTTGCGCATCGCCAATCAGTACGGCCTCTTTGCCGTGATGACGCGGGGCCGGTACGAAATCGAATTTCAGGGGTCGAACGACGGACAGACGTGGACGCCGTATCGCTTCTGCCATAAGCCGCAGGCTTTGAACGAGGCTCCGGGCCTCTATGCGCCCTATCAGCCGCGGTTCGACTGGAATTTATGGTTCGCCTCGCTGACCGACTGGCAGAATGCGCAGATCGTTCCGCTGACCGAGGAGCGCCTGCTCGAGGGCGACCCGGACGTGCTGTCGCTGTTCTGCGAGAATCCGTTCCCGGGTGCTCCGCCGCGCTATATCAAGGCGGTGCTCTGGCAGTACTGGTTCACATCGATGGAGGAGAAGCGCCTGAATGGCGACTGGTGGCGCCGGAACCTGATGGGCTTGTATGCGCCGGAGCTGACGAAGGCGGCGAACGGCAAATTCGCCGTGGTTGAGTGGCCAGAGCCGCTTCCCGCACACGACTAAGGGTACGTCGGGTTTCCACCCCGCTCTTCCTCTGTACCCTGCAACCTGATCCCTGTACCCTGTCTCTATGTCCGATCGCATGACCCAGACGCTGCCGTTTGAAGATCCCGAGATCTCCGCCGCTATTGACGCAGAAGTCCGCCGCCAGCACGAGGGGCTGGAGATGATCGCGTCAGAGAACTTCGTCAGCCGCGCCGTGCTCGAAGCCGCGGGGTCCGTCTTCACGAACAAATACGCAGAGGGCTATCCCGGACGGCGCTACTACGGCGGATGCGAGTTTGCCGACGTGGTGGAGAACGTGGCGCGCGACCGCGCCAGGCAGCTCTTTGGAGCGCAGCATGCCAATGTGCAGCCGCACTCCGGGTCGCAGGCGAACGCGTCGGCGTACATGGCGGTGCTGCAGCCTGGCGACACGATTCTGGGGCTGGACCTGGCGCACGGCGGCCACCTGACGCACGGGCACAAGCTTAATTTCTCAGGCAAGCTGTATCGCGTTGTCTCTTACGGGGTGCGCAAGGACACAGAGACCATTGACTACGACCTCCTGGAAGAGACGGCGCTGCGCGAGAAACCAAAGGTCATCGTAGGCGGCGGCAGCGCGTATCCGCGCTTCTTCGATTTTGCCCGAATGCGGGAGATCGCCGACAAGGCAGGCGCCCTGCTGCTGATCGACATGGCTCATTTTGCGGGGCTGGTGGCGGGCGACGCCCATCCTTCGCCGGTGCCGCACGCGCAGATTGTGACGACGACCACGCACAAGACGCTGCGCGGGCCACGCGCGGGGATGGTGCTGTGCCAGACGGAGCTCGCTGCGGCTGTCGACAAAGCTGTTTTTCCGGGGCAACAGGGCGGGCCGCTCATGCATATCATCGCGGCAAAAGCCGTGGCGTTCCGGGAAGCGCTGCAGCCGGACTTTCGCGCGTATGCGGCGCAGATTGTCGCCAATGCCAAGGTGCTGGCAGAGACGCTGGCGAATGCCGGGTATCGGATCATCTCCGGCGGCACGGACACCCACCTGATGTTGGTGGATGTGTTCGCCAAAGGCATGCTGGGCAGCGAAGCAGAAGCCGCGCTGGGCGAAGCGGGCATCACGGTGAACAAGAACGCGATTCCCTTCGATACGAATCCGCCGCTCAAGCCTTCGGGCATCCGGATCGGGACGCCGGCGCTGACCACGCGCGGCATGAAGGAAAAGGAAATGCAGCTGATCGGCGGCTGGATTGCGTTCGCGCTCGACAATCGCAGCACTCCTTCGGCGCTGGCACGGGTTCGCGGGCAGGTGCTCGAGCTGGCGGAGCAGTTTCCGCTGTACGGCTGGCTGCGCGAGCCGGCCGGCGTGGCCCGGTAAGGCCAGCTAACAGGTGACGGGTTGCAGGTTGCAGGTTACAGTTCACCAAACCCGAATCGGCAGCCAACCTGGTCCGGTTCGCTGCGGATGGAGCCTTGTGAGCCGCGATTCGGAGCGCATCATTGGCCTCTACGACGAGAACGCTGCGGAGTGGGACCGGCTGCGCGGTCCAGGCAGCCTGTTTGAGAAGCCGTGGCTGGATCGCTTTCTGGGGCTGCTCGGCCCGGGTGCGACCATCCTCGATCTCGGCTGCGGCTCCGGCCGGCCCATCGCTGCGTACTTCATCGGCTGCGGCTATGCGGTGACGGGGGTCGACTCGTCGCCGGCTCTGATCGACCTGTGCCGCAGCCGTTTTCCGCAGAGCGAGTGGATGGTCGCCGACATGCGCACGCTCGAACTGGGGCGGCGGTTCGACGGCGCGATCGCGTGGGACAGTTTCTTCCACCTGAACCCCGACGATCAGCGCGCCGCGTTTCGTGTGTTTGCGCGGCATGTGCAGTCGCGGGGAGCGCTGATGTTCACCTCCGGAGGGAAACACGGGGAGGTGCTGAGCGAATTTGCTGGTGAGCCGCTGTATCACGCGAGTTTGGAGCCCGGGGGAGTATCGCAAGCTGCTGCACGAAAGCGCGTTTCAGGTGGTGGGGCATGTGGCCGAAGACCCGACGTCCGGCCGCCACAGTATCTGGCTGGCTCGGAACAACGGCGTTTTGCAGATGGAGTGGTCGGGGATGGCGTGAGCAGAACCTTGGTCATCTTCCGTCCCGCGCTTTGGCGATATATGATGGGGAATCGGATGGACGGTTTCCGGCATCCGGCCCACCCACGGATTTCTCACCTTCATTTTCAGCGGCTTGAGCGGGAATGAGGGAACGTGTGTGTGCCGCGTAAGTGCTCTGGCGAGGCTCGCCGGGGTGATCAGCCGGCGTCCTGAAGCCAAACGAAGGCGGGCATTCCCGGTGGATCTTTCAGGAACCCAGGCAAAATCGGCAGTGGTGGTCGGCGCCCAGTGGGGCGACGAAGGCAAAGGCAAGATCGTCGATGTGCTCTCCGAGCGCTTTTCTGTGGTCGCTCGCTACGCCGGGGGGCATAACGCCGGCCACACGGTCATCATCGACAGCAAGAAGTTCATTCTCCAGCTGGTGCCCTGCGGGGTGCTACGGCCGGGCTGCCGGGGTGTCATCGGGAACGGGGTGGTACTCGACCCGATGGCGTTTCTGAAGGAAACCGGCCGCCTGCGCGAGCTGGGGATCGACGTGGACACGCGCCTGTTCGTCTCGAATCGCGCTCAGGTGATCCTGCCCTACCATCGGATGATCGAGCTGGCGGCGGAGAGCGCGCCGGGGCGGCAGAAGATCGGCACCACGAGCCGCGGCATTGGGCCAGCCTACGAGGACAAGATGGCGCGCAACGGCCTGCGGGTCGTGGATCTTCTGAATGCCGATCTGCTGAAGACGCACATCGAGGCCGCCTGCGCGGAGAAAAACGCGATCGCGCATGCGCTGTTCGGAACCGAGCCGCTGGACCCGACGCAAATGTACGAGGACTACTCAGCGGCTGCAGAAAAGATTCGCCCTTTTGTCACCGACACCGCCCTGCTGCTGAACCGCGCCCTCGCGGAGGGACACAGCGTGATGTTTGAAGGCGCGCAGGGAACGCTGCTGGACATTGACCACGGCACCTATCCCTTCGTCACTTCGTCCTCAGCCACAGCGGGCGGCGCGTCCATCGGCACCGGCGTTGGGCCTACACGCATCGGCACGGTAATCGGCGTGACCAAAGCCTACGTGACGCGCGTGGGAGAAGGCCCATTTCCCACCGAGATTCACGACGCCTCCGGCGAGGAGTTGCGCAAGCGCGGTCAGGAGTACGGCGCGGTGACAGGACGGCCGCGGCGGTGCGGCTGGCTCGATCTGCCGTTGCTGCGCTACTCCAACCAGATCAACGGAACGGACTGGCTGGTGGTCACGAAGCTTGACGTTCTGGACGATCTCGAGGCGATCCCGGCTTGCACCGGGTATGAGATCGACGGCAAAGCCACCGACAGGATCCCCGCCGATATCCGCGGGCTCGAATCCATCCGGCCCGTGTACACTCGCCTCAGGGGATGGCGGCGTTCCACCGAAGACGTCCGGAACTTCGATGATCTTCCCGCAGAAGCGCAGGAGTATCTGCGTTTCATGGAGCGGGAATCGGGCGCCAGGATCGGCATTGTCTCCACCGGGCCCGACCGGGATCAGACCTTCGAAATGCCGGAATTCCGCGAAGCCATGCGGCAGGTATCCGGGCAGTGAGCATGAGCAGACAGGCGCCGATCTTCCTATGATTACTTTTACGGTTCGCATGAAATTCCGACCGGACGACCGCCAGCGGATCTCTGAGCTGCTGGTTTCGCTTGCTCAGGCCTCCCGCCAGGAACCGGGTTGCGTTACTTACGTTCCGCATACGGTGGATGGTGAACCCGATACGGTGATCGTTTACGAGCAATACCGGGATCAGAAAGCGGTGGAGGCACACCGCGCTTCAGCGCACTTCAAGGAGTTTGCGGTGGGAGGCCTTTATCAGCTGATGCTCGACCGCCAGGTTGAAAACCTCTGCTCGCTGGCCTGATCGACATACAATCCTCTGCCCGTTTTCGGCGTCTGATACAGCAAGGGCCTCCGCATTGAGACTTCCTCCCTCGCGTGAAACCGATACGCGGCGGTCCCGTTACGAAAACGATGCTCTCGCTGCGCAAGGTTGCTGCCCGGCTGTTTTCTTTTGACGCGCCGTTCCGGCACGGGCTACTATCCGGTACGAAGATGCGCCGCTCCTCGGCACCTCGCCTGGCCTGCAGCACTGTGTCGCCCGCGCTTGCAGTATTCCTTTTGCTGGCGGTGTGCCATGCTGCGTGGGCCCTGCCGCACCGGGAAAAGGGAGAAATCCATAAGGAAATTGAGGCGCTGGAGAGCCAGTGGCAACAGGCGATCATCACGAATAATTTCGCGATCATGAATCGCCTGCTCGCGGACGATTACATCGGCATCACCTCGAACGGCACAGTCGAAACGAAAAAGCAGGCGGTCGATCAGATCCGGGCGGGCACGCTGCGCATCACGCGGCTCGAACTGAGCGATCCTCACGTGCGCGTGTACGGGGACACCGCGGTGGTGACGTCGCAGGCCGATCTGGTGGGCACCAACGGCGCCACCGACATCAGCGGGCAATACCGCTACACCCGCGTGTACAACCGCCGCCTCGGCCGATGGGAGATCGTCAGCTTCGAGGCGAGCCGCATGCACGATGTGGACGCTCGCGTGGGCAAAATCAAGCAGGGGCCGTAAGCGGAAGCCAGCGTCCCACCGAACGCTTCATTCGTTTCGCAGTGTCTGCGCCGGGTCGGTTCGCGCCGCGCGGAGGGCTGGCCGCAGGGTGGCGACGGTGACGGCAAGGAGCAACACCGCGACCGAGGCCGCGTACACCCGCGGATCGTTCGGCCTGACGCCGTAGAGTTGGCTGCGCAGCAATCGAGCGGCAGCCAGGGCGAGGCCGGTTCCGGCAACCAGTCCCGCCAGCGCGGGCAGAATAGCCCGGCGGACGAAAAGGCGGGCGATGTGGCTGCGCGTCGCTCCCAGCGCCATGCGAATGCCGATCTCCTGGGTACGCTGCGCGGCCAAAAACGCAGCTACGCCGTAGATGCCGACGCAGGCCAGCAGCAGAGCGATGCCGGCGAAGGAGGCAAGGACCGCCATGTTCAGGCGCGGCTCCGCGGTTGCATCGTCGACGAGCTGATCCATCGTGAAGATGTTGCCGATGGACTGGCGCGGATCGACCTGGTAGACCTGCTGCCGGATTGCGTCGAGGAGTTGCTCGGGCGGGACCTGGCCGCGCACGAGGAAATAGCGGTGCGTGGGGACGTTGGCATCGGCGGGCCAGTAGACTTCGGGGCCCGGTTCGGCGGCAATCGCCCCGGAAGTGCCGCGGATGTTGGCGAGCACGCCGACGATCTCGTGGGGCGCCCCGTTGATGAGCAGGTGATGACCGAGGGGAGTGCCTTTGGGCATGAACTCGCGGACGAGCGCCTGGTTGACCAGCACAGGAGGCAGCTTTGACATCTGATCCGCGGCCGTAAAGGCCCTGCCGGCCAGCAGCGGCGTGCGCATGGCGCCCAGGAAGTCTCCCGCGATGTAGCGGTATTCTGCGTTGATGGCGAGCTGGCCTGCAATCTGCGGCAGCCAGTCGGCATCGAAGCTGTCTCGCAAATGCCAGTCGATCATCGGCGGCGCATTGATCTGCCCTGCCGCGGCAACGCCTGGGAGCGCTGCGATCCGCAGCTGCACGTCGTCGTAGAAATTGCGCGCCTCTTCCGGTTTTGTGCCCCACGGCAGGTTGAGCGAGAAGGTCAGCAGATGTTCCGGCTGGAACCCCAGCGGCTGGCGAGTCAGGTTCCAGAGCGACTTGGAGAGCAGCGCGGCGCCCACCAGCAGAACGAGAGAGAGCCCAACCTGGATGGTGACGAGAAGGCTGCGCAGTGCATGGCCTCCGGATCCGCCGAGCCGGGCTTCGCCGCGTCGCAGGACCGACTGCAGTCGGACCCTGCGGCTTTCGAGCGCCGGCGCGAGGCCGAAGCCGATGCCGGTGGCGAGAGAAACCAGCAGCGCAACGCCGGCCACCACCCAGTCCATGTGAACGGCGCCGGGCCGGCCGAGGCTTCCCGGGAGCCTGTGCGCGATGCCACGGATAACGACAAAAGCCGATGCGATGCCCGCGCCTCCGCCGATGACGGCCAGCATCGCGCTCTCGGTCAGGTACTGTGCTGCCACACGGCTGGCCGAAGCTCCGAGCGCGCGGCGCAGAGCTACTTCGCGCTGGCGCACCGTCGCGCGCGACAGCAGCAAATTGGCCACGTTGAGGCAGGCGATCAGCAGAAGGAGCGCCGAGGCCATGAGCAGCGCCAGAAGCGCCGGACGCACGTTGCCGTAGCGCGCCTCGCGCAGCGTCTCTGCCGTGAACCTCCATGGCCCGTCACTTTGCGGATACTGGAGCCGCAGTTGTTCGGCGATGCGGTCCAGATCGTTGCGCGCCTGGGGGAGCGTCACGTCCGTTTTGAGGCGCGCGAAAACATTCATGGAGCGCAGGCCCTCGCCGCGGTACCCACCCCAATTGTTGGGAACAAATTGCGCTGCGTGCCACAGGTCCACTCCCCCCGCGGCTGAGAAACCCTGCGGCATGACGCCGACCACGATGACGGCTCGCTGGTCGAGCCGCACCTGTTTTCCAATCACATGGCGGTCGCCGTTGAAGAACTTCTGCCATGCGGGATAGCTCAGCACCGCAGTCTCCGGCGCATTCGGCAGATCATCGGCTGCGTTGAAGGTGCGGCCCAGCAGGGGGGCGGTGCCGAAGACCTGCCAGAATCCGGCACTCGCGCTGGCTGCTTTCACCGCGGTCGGAAGCTTTGTGGCCTCGACGAGCGTGGAGGCGTCGAAGTAGAGGAGCGCCACACTCTGAAAACTGCGGCTGCGCGCGGCGATGTCGAAGAATCGGGGCCCGGTCATCAGGCCGCCCGTGGATCGCCCGCCGATGCGCGCATCGTGGAGCGCAACGATGCGGTCGCCCTCGGGATACGGCAGGCTGCGCAGCAACGTCGAGTACACCAGGGTGAAGATGGCGGTCGTCGCGCCGATGCCGAGGGCCAGCGTGACGATCACCACCGCAGCGAACCCGGGGGATTTGCGCATCTGCCGTAGCGCGTAGCCTGCGTCGCGGCGCAGATTCTCGAGCCACAGCAGGCCTTCCTGTTCGCGAAAGCGCTCACGCACCTGGGTCACGCCGCCAAACTCCCGCATCGCTCTCCTCCGTGCCTCGAGCGCGCTCATGCCGCGCCGGCGATTCTCTTCGGTGGCCATTTCGAGATGGGCGCGCAACTCCTCGTCCAGTTCGGCGTCGGCATCTCTCAGGCCGAACACGGCTGCGCTTTTCGCCATCCATCGCCGCATGCCGCTCCATGCTTCTCGCATCCCGCAGCCTCTCGAGTCGATCTTGCCGTCGCCGGACTTCAGTTACCCGTGGCGAGAAAACGCGCCATGGTCGCGGCCACCCGTTCCCAGCTTTCGGTTTCCCTTTCGATCTGCGCGTTGCCGGCTCGGGTGAGCTCGTAAAAGCGCGCTTTGCGCCCGTTGTCGCTGGTTCCCCACTCGGCACGAATCCATCCCCGCTGGCGGAGACGCAGCAGCGCGGGATAGATGGTTCCCTGGTTCATACTCAGGGCGTTTTCGCTGATTTGCTCGATGCGCCGCGCGATGCCATATCCGTGGAGCGGACCCATCGACTCAAGGGTTTTCAGCACCATCAGATCGAGCGTTCCCTGCAAAACGTCGGGCTTTTCCCGGCCCATCAATTTGTCGCTCCTGTAGAGTCTCTACAGATACTCTTCTTCTCTGTTGAATGTCAACAGGGAATGCCACACCTGCACCGATTCCCCGGGCGGCCAGCGATGGGTCGAGCCCGCCGGAAATCGCGACAACGGAGTTCTGGCGACGCAGAATGACGTGATCCGAGGGCTTTTCCCGTCCCGGATTCGTTGGAAAACAGATACTGGTTCCTGTAATCTGTTAGGGCCCACTCAGGGTCGTCTGGAGGTGTGGTTCTTTGGCAGAGGTTCGCGTTCAGGAAGGCGAGCCGCTTGAAAATGCATTGCGCCGGTTTAAGCGCAAGGTCCAGCAGGAAGACATCATCAAAGAGGTGAAACGTCACTCCTTCTACCTGAAACCGGGCGAGAAGCGCCGCGTGAAAGAAGCGCTGGCGCGAAAGCGGAATCGTAAGAAGGCTCGTAAAGAGCAGGACTAAGCAGTCATTCCGACCGGCCTGTCCGGATCCCCAGTTCCCAGACAGACTGCAACCGGCGCCATTCGTAGATTTCGCCGGGATGATCGTTCGGGTTTGTGGCGCGCCGCGCTCGCGCGCCGGGAATTCGGCAGGCAGGTTGGTTCCTGATTTTCCAGAGCATCTCCAGGGAAGCGCTCTGGCTTGTGGTTTTTGCCGCCTCTCCATGGCGGCCGCGCACGATCCATCGAAGCCGCACCAGGTCTCGATGCGCTCCAGAACCTCCGGTTCCCAGGACCGGCGATGCTGAACTGGAGCTCCGGGCTTCCCTGATCAAGGCGCATGGGCCCCTATCCAATTCGGAAGTACCACGACCGGGCTTAGCCATCCGGCGTGCCGCGGCAAGCCGGCATTTCCTGAAAACAGTCCGCAGGATCTGCCGTAGCGAATCAGGGCGCAGCACGAAACGAGGCGCGGACCTGATGCAGGTGCTTCGGGCAAAGGCGAGGGAAGCGGATGGAATTCGTCGACAAGATTCTGAAGTGCGTGGATTGCGGAAACGACTTCGTGTTCACTGCCGGAGAGCAGCTGTTTTTCTTCGACAAGCAGTTTAAGAACGACCCCAAACGGTGCAAGCAGTGCAAGGCCAAGCGGGCCTCCGGTTCAGGTGCCGCGCGTCCGGAAACCCGCACCGTGTGCTCGGAATGCGGGACGGAAACCACCGTTCCCTTCAAGCCTACCCAGGGCCGTCCGGTACTGTGCCGAAGTTGCTTCCAGCAAAGACGAGCGATCGGACAGGCCAGCTAACCGGATTTGCGGCCGGTGACCCGGCGGCAGGGATGCGACCCCGAACAGCCAGCGGAGAAGCCGGCGGCGGGGTTTTGTCCCATCCATTGCACGAATGCTATTTCATTCCTGTTATTTGTTGGGCTGGAACAGTTCCAGCCGGACATGCCACTGGACTGAGCTGCCCGGTTTCAGCGTCACCATCCCGGTATTCGTTCCGTGCCATTCCTTGCCGAAAGGATCGGCAAAGTTGAACTGCTCCTCGATCGCCGCGAACTGCTTGGTCGGGGGCGCATACACCTGGACGGTTTTGATCTCCGGCGAAAGGCCGAGCACGCGCACCCCGTAATTGCTGGCGGGATCGGCAAGAGTGACGGTGACCGCGCCGTCGGTGCGCTGTAGCTTCGACCAGTTATCGTCGAGATAAACGTCGTCGAGCGCTTTGCCCTGCGGAGCTGTGAAATCCCACTTCGTTCCCTTCACCGGAATCAATTTGCCGGTTGGGAATACGTCACCGTAATTGTTGACCTCAGCCAGCTGCTCGCCGGGCACGTGGAGCATCGCCTGCTTGCGATCGCCGCTGGGAATGGCGAAGTACGGATGCCAGCCGATCGCGATGGGCTCATCTTCCTTGCCGACGTTCTTCGCAACGATGGTTGCGTCGACGCCTTTGCCGCTGAGCGTGATGACGAAGTTGAGGTCCGTCTGGGAGAGCCAGTGGCCGCCGAAGTCTCCGGCATGGATCACGCCGCTCAGGGACTGCCCATCCGAGATGGACTGCGTCTGCACGTCCTGCGCCTGCGAGGCAAGGATCAGCCCGTGCATGGCGTGCTTGTCCTTGGTGGGATCATTGCTGTCGTACCAGTTGGCCGGCAGCGTGATGGTCTTGCCGTGCCATTCTGTCGTCACGGTCTTCTCATCGGGCGAGAGCTTGCCGATGATGCGATTCGGATACGGAACGAGAAACGCGCCGCCGAAGGAGAAGCTGGCGTTGCCGTATTCGTCGCCAGTGCCGCCGTTCAGCTTGGTCGCGGCTTCTTCCAGCGTTGGCGAGGCGAGCACAGGAATCTCTCCCTTGCCAGGCACGTCAGCGGTGATCTGAAACACGTTCATGCCGCGGCCAGGCAGCACGGTGACGGAAAGAAATTCAGGCTGTTGGCCGTTGCTGGTGGCGGCGCGCGACAACTTCACCACCGGCTCGCCGCCAATTTGCGGAGCTGCGGACTGCGAGGTTGAGGGCTGTGCGGCAGGCTGCGGCGCCGGTGTTGCCTGGTGGTTGCATCCCGCCATCAAAACCACACCTGCTGCAAGGGCGGCCGTAGCGGCCGCTGCGTATCGAATCGACATGGATCGTTTCTCCCCGTCATCCTGAATCCAGAAAGCGATTTCTGAAGCGCACTCATTTTACCCCCGAGCGCTCCTGGACCGCGTCTCTACAATCGAATCGTGACGATTTCTTCCGTTGTGCCGCGCGAGCCGCTGCTCCTGCTGAACCAGCGCGTTGTCGAGTGCCGGCGATGCGATCGCCTGCGCGCGCATTGCGCGGAAGTCGCCGAGAAGAAGCACAGGCAATATCGGGAGTGGGAGTACTGGGGCAGGCCGGTTCCGTCGTTTGGCGATCCGCGGTCGCGCGTGCTGTTCGTTGGTCTGGCGCCGGGCGCGCATGGCTCCAACCGAACCGGACGCCCCTTCACCGGCGACGGTTCAGGAGACTTTCTGTATCCGCTGCTGCATCGCGCGGGATTTGCTTCACAGGCGGAATCGAAGCACCGGGATGACGGAATGCAACTGAAGGATGCGTGGATCACCTCTGTCGTGCGGTGTGCACCGCCCGGCAATCAACCGCTGCCGGAGGAGATTGCGAACTGCGCGCCTTTTCTGGACGAGGAAATTCGAGCGCTGCCCGAGGTGCGGGTGATCGTGTGTTTTGGGAAAATTGGCTTCGATGGAGTCGTGGCGCATCTGATCCGCACCGGACAGATCGAACGCCGCGGAGATCTGCTGTTCGGTCACTGCGTGGAATATTCGATTCCAGGAAATCGCTTCCTGCTGGGCAGCTATCACCCGTCGCTGCAAAATACGAACACGGGAAAATTGACGGCGCCTATGATGCTCAAAGTTTTCCGCAGGGCGCGCCAGCTCGCAGCAATTTTCTGATCGCGTCGCCGGGGTTGAGAATTCAGGCTCCCCCCAAGACATCTCGCGCCAAATTCCGCCGCATCCATTTGAGGGCCAGGGAGCGAACCAGACTC
>JBARMS010000050.1:0-9299 GCA_049802575.1 Acidobacteriaceae bacterium
GGAAAGCGGCGGGTCTCGACCAGGCCGCTGCCCTCGGGTTGGACGCGATGGGTCCAGCGCGCGCCCTCGCGGCGCCGCAACTGGGGCGGCGTGCCCATGCCCGACCACGAGACGATGAAGTCGCGGAACGAGAACTGGTGCGTCTGGCAGCCCCAGTATTCGACCCAGCGCAGCGATGCGGGGCTCGCCGAGCGATTCGTCACGGTGACCTGCGACAGCAGCACCGGATCGTCGCCGAATGGGGCGAAGATCACTTGATCGACGGAGTAATTCCCGCTCGCCACGCGCTTGCGGAAATAACCCACGCCGAAGATCCGCTCGAAGGAAGGATGGCCTCCGGAGTAAAAGGTGCTGATGACTTCCTGGCCGTCGGTCAGCCAGCCGATGCCGCCGGCGTACTGCTGCGTCTCGGGATCGTAGTCGTTGAGGAATTTGGGCGCGCCTTCATCCTGGCGCGCACGCACGACGCCGGAGTTCGCTGCGAGCGCGGTGATGCGGTCGTTGCCGACCTGGTGGATGTGTTCCGTGGGGCCGAGAACATTGCCCTCCGCAACCGCGGTGTGAGCGCGGGGATCGGTGGTCTGATCGCAGGTGTAGCGAAAGGCGGGCAGGCCGAATTCGTCGTCGATCCACTCGCCGAACGAGCTGGAGCCATAGGGTTTGGTTCCGGCGAATGCTGTTGGGCCGGTGTCGGAGCCTGCGGATCGCGAGGCAAAGGAACCGTGTGCGGCCAGCGACTCCCTCGCGGCCAGAGCGGATGCGAGCGAGGTGAACACAAAGCGTCTGCGCGTGATAGCCATGGGCGAATCCAGTATCCGGCGATTTGCGCAGGCCGTCCATCAGGATCAACCAGAGCGGAGTCCAGGGTGAGGTTCAACCGCAAAAGCAGCCTGTCGCATGGCAGGATTCTGCTTGCGCTGATCCGCACGGGAGCTGGGACTTAAGCGGCAGAACGGTCCGTGCCCGGTGTTTGTCTCGCTCTGCCGGCACGTCTGGTTCGACCGGAGGTCGCCTGCAGGTGGCCGCGAAACAGCGAATCGCGCCGCTTGGCGATTTCCGCATTCAGCTCCGCGCCGATCAGGATCGCCAGCGCGATCAGATAGACCCAAAACATGAGCCCGATCACCGCGCCCATGCCACCGTACATGCGGGAGTAATTCGACAAGTGGTCGAGATAAAAGGCCAGTCCGAACGATCCGGCGAACCAGAGAGCGGTGGCGAAGATCGCGCCCGGCAAAGTCGAACGGAAGCGCTGGCGCATGTTGGGGCCGAGGAAGTAGACCAGCTCCAGTCCGATCACAAAACACACGAACACAGTCGCCAAACGGAGCAAGGGCCACATCTTCTCGAAAGCGGCCGGCAGGGGCACGATCTGACCGAGGAAATGTCCGAAATCAGGTCCGGCAATCAGAGCCAGCAGCGAAATGGAGATAAGGCCGCCGCTGGTGAAGGTGAGGATGAGGGCCTGCAGCCGGTCGCGCAGCCAGGAGCGCTCGACAGTCACGTCGTAAGCGATATCGAGTGCGGCAATGAGCGATGTGAACGCCCCGGTGGTCGACCAGATGTAGCTGATCAGTCCGAACGATAAGGCTCCGCCGTGCGGAGTGAGCAGATTGCCCACCATCTTTTCCACCATGGCCAGCGATTGCGGCGGCACCAGGATGGCCATGACGCCGAGCAGCTGGGGCAGCAGGCTGGGGATGGGGAGAAGGGAAATGAGCGCCACCACCGTCATCAGCAGCGGGATCATCGACATCATGCACCAGAAGGCCACGCCCGCGGCGACGTCGAAGACCTTGGTGCGGATCAGTTCGTGGCCGACAATGTTTGCCAGGCAGCGGGTTTCGCGCCAGCGCCGACGGACGCGGTGGTGCCACCGCGAGAAGGTCTGTGTCCTTCGCGGTCGGCCGGCACGCTTCGCCAGCCCCGGCGGCAGTCCCGCTACGCCAGGCAGACGCGCATCCATCGATCTACTTGTTCCAGGTTCAGGCCCCACGAGGACGGCTCCCGAATCGAACCGGTCTCTCAGTGCGATGTGAAAAGCGGGTTGGCGGATGTGTGGGTACTTCGGATGGTTCAGCCATCTTGCCGAAGCCGGTCTTTTCTGCGATACATGGGTGGGCCCTCTCTCAGGAGCCACCCGTGAAAACTAAATTTGCTGCTTTCCTTCTGCCGGTTCTGCTTGAATTCTCTCTGGCAGGTACGCCCCCCCTCGCGCAAAATGGCCGCGCCGTTTCGATCCCGGTTGGCAGCGAGACTGTGGGTGGAGTGCTCTTTGAGCCGGCGCAGGCCGGCGGCAGGCACCCGGGGCTGATCGTAATCCACGAGTGGTGGGGCCTGAACGACTGGATCAAAGAGCAGGCGCAGCACTTTGCCGATCAGGGCTACGTGACGGTGGCCGTCGATCTCTATCGCGGCAAAGTGGCGACCGATGCGGAGACAGCGCATGAGCTGATGCGCGGTCTGCCGCAGGATCGCGGGGTACGCGACCTGACGGCGGCGGCAGCGTGGCTGGGGCAGCAGCCGAATGTCGATCCGGGGCGCATCGGTGCGATCGGATGGTGCATGGGAGGAGGCTTTGCCGCGCAGCTGGCGGTGGCTGATCCAAATCTGCGGGCAGTGGTGATCAATTACGGCTCTCTGCCGACGGATAAGGCCGCGCTCGAACAGATCCATGCGGCGGTGCTGGGCAACTTCGGCGGTCTGGATCGAGGCATCACGCCGGACGACGTGCACGCGTTTGCCGCCGCGATGGCCGCGCTGGGCAAGCCGGTCGATGCGAAGATTTACCCGGATGCAGGGCATGCCTTCGAGAATCCCAATAACGCCGGGGGATACAAGGCTGCGGATGCCCAGGATGCGCAGGATCGGTCGCGCCGGTTTCTAGCCGAGCATCTTCGCCCCTAGCAACTCAATGGCTGGCCTCCGGCTGATCAGAGTTGAGTCGCGGCGAGCGTCGTTTATTACTGGAGTAACGTCCCTTCCGTGTCCGGGCCTGAGCTAAATGGCCGCACCAAATCAAGTTGTCATCGGGAAAAACGGCACGAAAGAGCTGCGGTAAGCTGCTGCAGCGGTAATCATTCGCGGGAAGAGTAAGTGTCTTTAGTTTCTTCCATCGGCCGCAAAATATCGAAAATAATTCTTGCACAGCGGCTCGCGAACGTGTTAACTATGCAGCCAATACTCAAAACAAACCTGCCTCGGAGTGCACGGTAGAAAGTGCGGTTCAAACAAATTCATTATGAAAATTGGAACGACCATTCGCGGGTATCGCTTACAAAAAGGCCTGTCGCAGGGAGATATTGAAAAGCGTACCGGACTCCTGCGGTGTTATCTGTCACGGGTTGAAAACGGGCACACCGTGCCATCACTGGACACTTTGGCTAAGATCGCGGGAGCCCTCGAACTGCCGCTGGCTCAATTGTTTGCTGAGGATACGCTGGGACGCCAGCTGCAGTCGCATAAATTGTCGGACGACGAGTTGCGCTTCCTGACCCAAATCCGCCGCTATTCCACCAATCTGAACGACAGCGATCGGAAGCTTCTGCTGGCGATGGTCAAGAAGTTCGCGACCACAGCCACGCGATAAGTCCACATCCGGCGCATGCAATTGGCCGGCCGGCGCGTTCCTGAGGGGACGCGCCTTTGCCGTTCCCGGACCCCGGCGAATCGCGGTCTGCTAGCTCCCCGCAGAGGCGTACGCGGCGCGAATCCCCCACGCGATGAGGAGCAGGATAAAAGCCATCACCCCCACTGTGACGGCGCGGCGGCGCAGGAAAGTCGTGCGCGGCGCGCCAATCCGGGGAACCAGGGGCAGACCCAGCGCGATGCCGCTGAGAAAGCCGCCGAGGTGTGCGGTATTGTCGATCTGAATCGACGTGTGGGCCACCCAAAGTCCGGCATCCAGCACGAAATTGATGAGCGCGAAGTACCAGACGCTGCGGCGCAGCTTCTTCAGCTCAATTTGCGGAATGGGCAGCAGCGGCGAGCGCAGCAGCATGAGCAGCACGCCGGCAATGCCGAACACCGCCCCCGAAGCGCCCGCGCTCAGAATGCCTCCCGGTTCCCCGTAAGGGACGGGGTGGAACGCGACGCTGACCAGATTGCCGGCGATGCCGGTGAGCAAATAGGCCGCGATCATGCCGAATTCGCCGAGCAGAGGCTCGCCGAGAAGGCCAAGATTCCACAGGCACCACATGTTGCCGCCGATGTGGATCCAGCCGAAATGGACGAAGATCGACGTGACAATCCGCCACCACTGGCCGTCGAAGAGCACGAATCCGCCATTGCAGAGCAGCTGAAACGAGGCCTTGTCGTGGAACGTGGGCCCCATCAGCGACCCGCTCTGCACCAGCGTGAACAGGTAGACGGCCAGGTTGATGCCCACCAGGGTGTAGGTAGCCCGAGCCGAGGCCCAGTGGCGACGGCGCGGTGGACGCGGGGGACGCGGCGCAGTCTCCGGGGGTGGGTACCAGCCGCGAGGCGGCTGTTCCGGGCCGGGGTAATCGCCCGGCGGAAGGATTTCCGGCTGTGGTGCGCCGGTGTGAGGGTCCATAACTTTACCCTATCGCCCCTTGCGCGTAGTGACAAACGGCGGCAGGCTGGGCGCGAGTCGGAGGGCTGAGTCCTTACAGAAACGGGAAGGGGTTGCGATGACGCGCGCAGGTGTTGGGGGCATTGGCGCGGATTCTCGCCAGCCGTGTTGCGGCCTCACGCGAGCGCCATTCCGCTGATTACAATTTCCAGTAGCAGGAATTGCGATTCACAGGCTCGGATGCAGAGCCAACTTCCGGAGATGACAGGTGAGCGGTGAAAAGAAGATTGGCCGTGCGCTGCTGAGCGTGACGGATAAGACCGGGCTGGCGGAGTTTGCGCAAGAGCTGGCCGGCTGGGGTGTGGAGCTGGTTTCCACCGGAGGCACGGCGCGCATGCTGCGCGATGCCGGACTGGCGGTGCGCGATGTGGCCGAACTGACCGGCTTCCCGGAGATGTTTGAAGGCCGCGTGAAGACGCTGCACCCCAAGGTGCATGGCGGCATCCTGCACCGCCGGGGCGATGCGGAACATCGCACCGCCGCGGCCGCGCATGGCATCGAGCCGATCGATATGGTGGTGGTGAATCTCTACCCCTTCGAGAAGACGGCGGCGAAGCCAGGCGTGCGCTTCGAAGAAGTGATTGAGAACATCGACATTGGCGGTCCGGCGATGGTCAGATCAGCCGCGAAAAACTTTGAGGATGTGGCGATCGTGACGTCGGCCGCGGATTATGCGGCGCTCGCTGAAGAAATGAAGGCGCACCAGGGAGCGCTGAGCCTGGAGACACGATGGCGGCTGGCGCGGAGCGCTTTTGCGACGACGGCGGCCTGCGATACGGCGATCGCCAACAGCCTGGAACGAGTCGAACTGGGAGAAGCGCACCAGCCCGCGCGATTCGAGGATGCATTTCCGCAGGCGCTGCGCATCGCGTATCCGCTGGCGCAGATGCTGCGCTATGGGGAGAATCCGCACCAGCGCGCCGCGCTCTATCACGATGGATCGGGGCTGGGCCTCGCCGGGGCGGAGCAACTGCAGGGCAAGGAGCTGAGCTACAACAATCTCGTCGATCTCGACGCCTGCTGGGAGCTGGCGCAGGAGTTCGAGGAGCCAATGGTGGCCATCATCAAGCACACCAACCCGTGCGGCGCGGCCACCGGCGCGGATGTGCTGGAGGCTTATCGCAAAGCGCTGGTGGCCGATCCCATCTCGGCGTTTGGCGGCGTGATCGGCGTCAATCGCGAAGTGGACGGCGATGCGGCCGAGGAGATGGCGGCGCTGTTTGTGGAGGCGATTGCCGCGCCGGGATTTTCTCCGGAGGCGCGGGCCCGCTTCGCGGCGAAGAAAAATCTGCGCCTCGTCGTGGTGCGGGCGGCGCATACCAGGCGCGTCGTCAGGCAGGTATCCGGAGGAATGTTGCTGCAGGACGCGGATGGCGGACAGGTCGCGGCGGCCGATCTGAAGACCGTCACCCAACGGCCGCCCCGCAAGGACGAGCTGGCATCGCTGCTGTTTGCCTGGAAGATTTGCAAGCATGTGAAGTCGAACGCCGTTGTCTATGCGCGCGATGGGCAGACCATCGGCGTTGGGGCCGGGCAGATGAGCCGCGTGGATGCGGCGCGATTCGGGGCGATGAAGGCGGTATTGCCGCTGGCCGGGTGCGTGGCCGCGTCCGACGCGTTCTTCCCGTTTCCCGATGGGTTGGAGGCGGTGGTGCAGGCGGGCGCGACGGCGGTCATCCAGCCGGGCGGTTCGGTGCGCGACAACGAGGTCATTGCGGCGGCGGATCGGCTGGGTGTGGCGATGGTGCTCACCGGGATGCGCCACTTCCGCCACTGAGGGCCGCTCCTTCGCCGCGGTGACCCGAAGCGCGAAGAATTAAACTGTTCCGGCGAATGGTTTCGTGATAGCTTTCGTTCGCGAGGAATTGCCATGCGTCTGCCTTTGGTGTTGTTGACTGGATTCCTGCTGGCCTGCGCGGCGCACGCACAGGACGGCGCCGGTCCCATGAATCCAAAAGCGCAGAAGTCCTTTCAGGAGGGGCTGGACTGGGCCAAACACCACGACTATGGCGCGGCGATCGATTCCTTCAGAAAGGCGAACAAACAGGACGGCGGCCAGTGCGAACAGTGTCTCTACAAAGTGATTGAGTATGGCGAGGACACGGGCGATTTCAAAGCTGCCGAAGAAGCGGCGCAGCAGGTCATCGCCGGCGCAAAGGATCCACGAAAAGCGGCCCTGGCGCATCTGGTTTTGGCAACGGTCAAGCTGCGCGAGGCGCTGATCAAGAACAAAGCGGATGCTTACTCGGACGCAGATCGCGAATTTCAGACTGGATTGTCCGTTGTCCCTGACAACCCGGACGGAAATTTCTATGACGGTATGACGCTGGCGCGCCTCAACCAGGACGAGGCAGCGCGCGGCCGCTTCGAGCACTACCTCGCTGTGGCATCGCCCAACGCCGTGATGCGGGAACGCGCAAAACGGTATATCGAAAATCCAGCGCTGGCGCGGGCGCGCATGGCTCCGGCGTTCGCCGTCACGACCCTGAGCGGGGAGCAGGTTTCTCTCGACGGCCTGGCCGGCAAAGTCGTGCTCATCGATTTTTGGGCCACGTGGT
Source organism: Acidobacteriaceae bacterium (assembly GCA_049802575.1). GTDB lineage: Bacteria > Acidobacteriota > Terriglobia > Terriglobales > Acidobacteriaceae > Palsa-343. Next base: position 7,153 of record JBARMS010000050.1, read on the forward strand.
GCGGCCCCTGCCGCGAGGCGCTGCCTCACATCCGCACCATCGCACAGCAGTTCAGCGGCGAGCCGCTGGTGGTGCTGAGCGTCAGCCTGGACAAGGACGACACCGCGTGGAAGTCCTTTGTCGCGAAGAACGGCATGACATGGCTGCAGGTTCGGGACTCCGGCGGAGACATCGCGAAGCTGTTTGATGTAAACGCGATTCCCCATACGTTCACCATCGATGCGGACGGCGTGCTGCAGGACGAGCATATTGGCGACGGCAGCATCGAGGGCAAGCTGAAAAAGCTCTGCGCCCGCGCTCGCCAGTTGCAGGAAGCGCCGCAAGTGGCGCGGCAGCCGGGCGCGGAATAGCCGATCGCCTGGTGACGATGGTGCTCGCTGATCTGCTTTCTGCCCAGGGTGCGGCTTACACCCACCGCTATACTCATCCCCTGGGGCCAGCTTGCGCCCGCGCCGTGCTCTTCGGAGCGGCGAGGGAGCCGGCAGCCCGGTGAGGACTCTTCCCAAGTGATGGCTGCGCTGCGATTTGTCTGGAACGCCACCAGCGGCTCTCGTTTGCGGCCGTGGCGCAGCGAATATCTCAAGTGGCGCATTGAGACCTACTCCGGCCTGCACGCCGACGAGTTGACGCCGCGCGACGTGATGGCGTTCGTGTGGCGCGAAAAGTGGAACCTCCTGCGCTTTCTGCGCTGGACGGACAAAATGGATTCGTGGAAGCGGGAGGGATCGGCCCATGCAACGCGGGATTGAGAGGAATGCAGAGCTGCGGTCACGGCGGGAGTTTCTGAAAAGCGCCACGGCAGCGGTTGCGGCTGGAGGATTGGCGGCGATGCTGCCCCGGGGCTACGCGCAGGAATCTGCGCAGGGCAACGGCGGTGAGGCCACTCACGGTGCGTTCACGGGGCCGGACTCGCTGCGGGCGCACGCTGCGGCACGCGGCATGCTGGTGGGCTGCGCCGTCGTGCCGGAATTGCTTGCGAACAATGCGCAGTACGCGAGCCTGGTAGCGGAACAGGCCAGCATTTTGGTTCCGGAGAACGCGTTGAAGTGGGAGGCGCTGCGACCGTCGCCGGATCAGTTCAATTTCAAAGGCGCGGACGCGATCCTGGCCTTTGCAGCGGCGCATGATCAGAAGGTCCGCGGGCACAATCTCTGCTGGCACGAGGCGCTGCCGGCGTGGTTTGCGTCGACGGTGACGAAGGACAATGCGGCGCATTTCCTCACCGAGCACATCACCACGGTGGCGGGCCGCTACGCAGGAAAACTGCAGGCGTGGGATGTGGTTAACGAGGCGATCGACCCCAAGAGCGGCCGGCCCGATGCGCTGCGCAAGTCTCCGTGGCTGGAGATGATTGGGCCGGATTACATCGACCTGGCGTTCCGTACCGCGCGCAAAGCGGACGGAACGGCGTTGCTAACCTACAACGACTACGGCATCGAGCTGGATAATCCGGAGCAGACGGCGAAGCGCGAGGCAGTGATGGCGCTGGTGCACGGGATGAAGAAGCGCCACGTGCCGATCGATGCGGTCGGGGTGCAGAGCCATCTGAACGCGGAAGCAGGGATGCCGGGAATGGGGCTGCAAAAGTTTGTGCGGCAGCTGCGGCACATGGGCCTGCAGGTCTTTGTCACGGAAATGGATGTGAACGACCGCAAGCTGACGGGATCGATTGCCGAGCGGGACGCGGCGGTGGCGAAGATATATCGCGATTATCTGACCATGATGCTGGCTGGGAAAAACGTGAATGTCGCGCTGACGTGGGGCATCACGGATCGGTACACCTGGCTGCGCGGTCCGAGATACGGGCGCAGCGACGGGCAGCCGAACCGTCCGTTGCCGTTCGATGCCGACTATCAGGCGACACCGGCGTTCTACGCCGAGCGCGCCGCGATCGACAGCCGCAGGCACCGGGCGTAGCCGCAGGCGGGGCAGCCGGAAACCGGGCGCCGCCGGAAACCAGATGCGGCTGGGCTCCGTCTCAATGGGCTGTGGGCGTAGCCAGGAGAGGAACGAGGCGATGCGGGCGCTGGCGCTAAGGGTGGCTATCTTTCTGGTGGCATCCTGCTGCCTGGCGCAGCAGCCGTTCCCCGGCGAGCCTGCGCAGAGCCAGCCGGCGCAGGCGCAACCAGCGGCGCCCCCGCAGACTC
>JBARMS010000051.1:0-1595 GCA_049802575.1 Acidobacteriaceae bacterium
TTACAATATCGTGGAGAGACCGACGATTATGCCGCACATGGTATTTTGCGCACGCAATAAGCAGGAGCTCGAGGGGCTGGATGAGCCGCCTTTCGACAGCGACTTTGGCAACAAGGTCTACAACAACGTTTCGAAGAAGGCCTGGCAGGAGTGGATTGAGCGGCAAAAGATGCTGCTGAATGAGTATCGTCTGCAGCCATGGACTCCGCAGGCGCAGGAATTTCTTGTCGAGCAGATGGATCAGTTCTTCTTTGGTGAGGGCGCGGCGCTGCCGAAGGAGTACGTGCCACCGTCGGGTCATTGAGAGCCGAGCCTTTTCTCAGCAGCCGTCACTGAAACCGGCGGTACCGGAACCTCGGCTCGCGCGACAATCTTCCCCTTGCGCAGCACCAGGCGTTCATTGCCCCAGCTGACTGTATCGCCGGCGTAGCTCCACGCCCAGAGGGCGAGTGCGATGAGGTCGCGGGGCAGGATCAGCCAGAGATCGCGCAAAACCTGGCGATCGCCGAGGATGCCAACACCGATGCCCAGCGCCAGCGAGACCCGGACCAGCAGCGCGAGGCTGAAGAGCGCGAAGGCCGTCACGCTGGCCCCGGAGGCGATGAGGTCGAGGAAAGCCCACGCCAGCCCATAGGAAAACAGCAGTCCAAGATAACCGGCACGGCGGGAGTCGCGCATGCCGCGGGCCCAGCGCAGCTGATGCTCCAAGAAGCCGGGAAAGCTCCACGCGGGAACTTCCGTTTCCACAACTTCGTTGGCCAGCTCCACGCGAAAACCGGCGTGCGCAATGCGCGCGCCGAGCTGATAGTCATCGGCGAGATATTCGGAGATTGGTGCAAAGCCCCCGATGGCATCGAGAGCGAAGCGGGTGACAGCCAGCGTGGAGCCCAGGCCGAAGCGGAGTCTCTTATCGAGAAAGCACGCGGTGAGGACTCCGGGAGCGAAGTCGGTCGAGATCCCCAGCGCTTCTAGCTTTGAACCGAGCGAGCCGTGGGTGCGACCGCGATACAGGGCAGTGACGAGGCCCGCAGGCGGCTGGCCTTCGAGGGGGCCAAAGGGCTCCAGGATGCGCGACAGATACTGCGGGCCGACGTGGATGTCGGCGTCGTCGATGACCAGGTGCTCGTAGCGGGCGTGCGGCACAAGCTGGGCCACATTGTTGGCCTTGCCGTTCAGACCGAGGACTTCGGGCGTGGCGACCAGCCGGATGCTGCGCTCCGGGAAGTCTGCCTGGAGCTGATGAACGAGAGGTACTGCAGAGTCATCGAGCGTGGAGACGCCGAAGAGGATCTCAAAGTCGGCCGGATAATTCTGGCGGCAATGGCTGGCAAAGGCTTCCAGCATGCCGGGGCCGGCGCCGTGAAGCGGCTTGAGAATGCTGACGGGCGGCGCGAATCCGGAAGGGAAACGCGGGCGGCGAAGGAAGCTGCGGGCGCTCCACAATGCGAGGAGATAGTAGGCAAGACCGGCGAGCGTCAGCAGAGTGGTAATGGCGGCGATGACGGTGGCGAACATCGGCGTCCTTACTCGCCCAGCATCGGCATATCGAGTGGCGGCTGCGTAAGCCAGCCTGCGTGCGCGATGCGATTCAGAGC
>JBARMS010000052.1:0-27877 GCA_049802575.1 Acidobacteriaceae bacterium
CATCGGGATAGCTCGAATCGTAGTCGTTGAAGGTTTCCGTTCCGCCGAGCAATTTGAAGTTGCGGCCCGTCGCCCACGTGAAGATCGGAGCAATTCTCCAGCCGCCCGTCGCCTCGTTGAGAAGATGGTTGCCGGAATGGAAGGGCAGCTGATACAAGGCGAAGGCGCGGAATATGTGACGCTGGTCGTACGGCGAAGGGGAGCGATTGATTCTCGGATCGCGCAGCGTAGTGAAGTTATCGGCGGCAGCGTCAGAGGTGTAGTAGTCGCCGATGTAGCGATTGGTGAAGGAGTGGCTATAGGCGTAATTGGCCATCAGCATCAAACCGTGGCCGGTGGGATGCTTCACCTGCGCCTGCAGACCGTTGTAGGACTCGCTGCCGGGATCGGACAGGATCGTAATGGGCTCACCCGTTGCGTAGGGATTCGCCTGAAAGATATTGATTGGATAGGGTGTGGAAGAGGTGTAGCCGTAATTGATGCAGGGCGTGAAGGCGCCCCCGCCGTTGCCGACCAGATTGCAGAAGTACGTCGAGCTGGTGGCAATAGCGTTCGCCAGCGCGCCGGCCTGGCCGGTCTGCACCAGGCTGATGTAACTGGGATTGGTAAAGGCCGAGCCGCCGGCCCGGAACGCCTGATCCATCGTCGGGGTTCTGGTAAGGCCTCCCGCGCCGGTGTTATCGGCAAAGCTGGTACCACCATTCGCAGCCAGGTTCGCTTGTGCCGCCTTGAACTCGGTGAGGAAGCCGTTCTCGAAGATATTCACTTCGTTCAGGTCGTAGTTTTCCCATTCATGCACAGAATGGTTGCCGACGTAGTTGATCTCGACCACGGTATTGCCGGGGATTTGGCGCTGGATGCCGAAGTACCAGTTCTCAATGTAGGGCGAGCGGATGTTCGGATCGACGGTGGCGAACGGCTGGTATCCAAAGGTGAAGTCGGACTCGGGAACGGGAAAGCTGAAGCTGGTGGGCGAGAGGTTGAGCCCCGGCGTGGCGCCCAGGCTCAGCGATCCGGCGGCAAATTCTCCCGGAGGCGTGTTCGTCGGCGGACCGGCGTCCAGGTAAGCGACCTGGGTGTCGCCAGGGTCGGAATACTCAGTCGCCTGCTCGAAGGTGATCCATCCTTCGTCGTACCAGGTAACGGCTGCGCCGCCGCGGACGACCAGCTTGTTGCCGCCGGCGAGCTTGCCGAGAAAGCCTTCGTTGAAAGCAGGGTTCCACGCGAAGCCGAAGTTCGGCGCGGGTTCGCGCATGTCGCCCTTATACGGCGAGGGCCGCAGCGAGACCACTGGATTCTGTACGCCGTTGAGCTGACCGGGCCTGAAGAGATGGGTCGACGGGCCGAGCAGGCTCGCCAGCGTCGGATTCGTGTAGGTGTCGTTCGTGTTGTGGATCGCGCCGGAGAACTGCCAGCGGAAGCCGAAGTTAAAGGCGAGATGCGGGCTGGCGCGCCATGCATCCTGCGCATAAACGCCGCCGACGGTCTGCGCTTCCGGCTGCCTGAAAACGCCGAGCGTTTGGTATTGATGGGTGGCGGAATTCACGTAGTTGGTGCCGTAGATACTGCTGATGCGCCCGGTGAGCGTGGCGTAAAGATCCTCGGCGTTGGTCAGGTCCTGCTGGTTCGCCTCGTTGAAATTCATACCCGGGAAATTCGTCGAATTGAACATGCTGACTGCCGGATCCTGGCTGTTGATGCCGAGGTAGTTTCCGGGCGGATCGTTGTCGCCGGTATCGAAATCGGTGGAGTTGCGCCAGTCGCCGCCGATGGTGATGGAGTGCTTGCCGCGCGTCCAGGTCAACATGTCGTTCGCGTCGCGGATGGGGTTATTGCGCGGCTCGGGCAGCATGTAGTTGGGAATCCACGGATTGAGTGCGCTGTATCCGTTCACGAAAGTTGGCGCGTCAATGATGACGTCGTTCTCGGCAGCAAACGGATTCCAGGAATTGCCCACATTGAATTCTTCCTGCGTATTCAGCAGGCCGGCGTTGATCTGGTTGACAATGCTGTTCGTGATGGTCCAGTTCAGGCCGGTTGTGAAGGTGCTGTAAGTCGACTGAAAGGAGGAGTTGACGTTTGGATCGCCGGGATACGCTTCATATCCCGGATAAGTGCGCCACTCCACGTCATAGGCGGTGTGCCACTCGATCTTCGGCGTGATCTGGTAATCGATGCGCGCGGTTGGATAAATCTGGTCGTAATTGTAGCGATATTGCCAGATGATCTGATTCTGGTAGGGCAGAGTCGTCGCGGTCTGCACGGCGGCTTTGGAGACAGCAGAATTGATCTGCTGGAATTCGCTGGTGACCAGAGGGTTCAGGCTTGACGGAAAGCCATGGGCGGCCGCAATCGAGAGAACATTGACGGTATTCGTGGTGCCGTTGGTTTCGGTGTAAGTAAACTGGCCCTTCTGCGCGTCGGCGGTGAGGAACTGCGCGTATCCGAGCTGATTGCCGGGAACGTACTCCTGCTCGTAATTAAGGAAGAAGAAAATCTTGTCCTTCCAGATCGGACCGCCGATGCTGCCGCCGAAGTCGTTGTAGTGATACGGGGTCTTTTTCAGGCCCTGCGCATCGTTCAGGAAGGTATTGGCATTGAACGCGCTGTTTTGCGCCTGCCAGAAAGCATTGCCGTGGAAGTGATTGGAGCCGCGCTTCAACTCGAAGCGCAGGGTGGCGCCGCCCTCGGCGCCGGCGTCGGCGGTCAGATCCGTCGTCGATACGGTGAACTCGTCAATGGCGCCGATGCGCAGCGGCGCGGCGTCATAAAAGGCGGTTGTGGAGGTGCGGTACCGCTGGAAGTTGTCGTTCATGCCGTCGACGGTGATGTTGAGCGCGGCGTTCGGCATGCCGTTGAAAGTCTCAAAGCGCTGGTCGCCGCCGCTCATTGCGCCGGATACGAGCTGAGCAAAGGGCAGGGCATCGCGGCCATTGAGCGGCAGATCCTGCACGGCTTCAGGACTAATCGTCGTCGCCAGCGTGTTCGTGGTCGTTTCCAGCACTTCGCCCAGGCTGGAGACCTCCACCGTTTGCGTCGAGGTGCCGATCTTCATTTTGACGTTCAGATTGAGAACGCGGCCGGTGACGACGGAGACGCCGTTGTACACCGCGTCCGAAAAGCCCTTTGCTTTGGCTGTCAGCACGTACTGCCCCGGCAGCAGGTCGGAGAAGTTATACGCGCCGTCTCCCGCGGCAGTCATGGTGCGGCTGAATCCTGTGGAGGGCTGGCTGATGATGAGGGTCGCGCCAGGAATCACAGCGCCGGCGGGATCGAGCACGGTTCCGGCCAGGGTGCCGGCGGTGGAAGCCTGCCCGCAGGCCAGGCGCGAAGCAGCAAAGAACGCGGTCAGCAGAAGGGGAAGGAGAATGCAGTTTCTCCGTGTCATCGGTCCTCCAGGGGGACTGCCGGTTGTTCTTATTCTCAGGAAGGTTTGGCATTCAGCGAACGGAACCCGGAGTGGAGACGGGGACAGGTTCGGCGCGGAATGTAGTGCACAAAATTCTGTGGATGGATTGTGTACAATACTGAGGCGGCTGTCAAGCGGAAAGCTTGCCGGCCGTCTGCGATGGGACTTCGTTTACCAGCTTCCCCGCTCCCCAAAGATGTCGATCACGCGGGCGAGGCGGGTGCACCCATTCTCCCAGTTGGCCTGCAGTCCGCGTTCGACTCGATCGGCATCGCCGGCGATGACCGCGGCGATGATCTCGTCATGCTCGGCCACGGACAGGTGCAGGTCGTTGATGATGGAGCTGGCATAGAGGCGCCAGTAGCGTTCAGCCTGGGGTTCGATGGACTTGTGCAGAGCCAGCAGACGGGGTCCTGCGCCGGAGTCGGTGATAGCGCGATGAAAACTGCGATCCAAATCGAAGATGCTGGCAGCGCGGGAATCCCGGGCGGTCAGAATTTCGCGCAGCCGGTTGTTGAAACCCTTGAGGGTGGCGGCAATCTCGGTGCGCGCCGCTTTTGTCAGCGCCGCGGTGCGGCGGCCCGCAAGCCCTTCGACATGGCCGATAATGGAATACAACTCTCCCGCATCTTCTTTGGTGAGCGGAGCCACAACCATACGGGATTTCCGGGCATTCTTGTGCTCGATCACATAGCCTTCGCGCTGCAGCCAGTGGAGAGCGCTGCGCACCGGCGTCCGGCTCATGGAAAGGTGCCGCGCAAGATCGGCTTCAACGATCCAGGATCCCGGCGAGAGCCTGCCGTGGACGATCAGTTCGCGAATTTCATAGAAAGCCTTCCGCAGACTGTTTCCATCGTGGTCTGCTCGGGGGCGCGCAACCTGCTTGTTCGCGACGGCTGGGGATGGCATGCTTCAGTAACTCCTGGAACAATTGCACGGAATTGTACGCCTGGCGCGCGCGGCGACCTATTCGCTTTTCATTGTAGAAGCGCAAATACTGTATCCAGAATTGTAGACAACTCGGTATAGTTCTACTGGTATGCAGGCGATTCGCATCATCGATTCTCACACTGGCGGAGAGCCCACGCGGGTGGTCATTTCCGGAGGGCCGAACCTTGGGCGAGGCGGCGCTGCCGAACGCCTGCGGCGGCTCGCGGCCCAGCATGACAGCTTTCGCTCCACCGTCGTGAACGAGCCGCGCGGTTCCGACGTGATGGTTGGCGCGCTGCTCCTGAAACCGTCGATCCCCGGCTGTGTGGCCGCGGTGATTTTTTTCAACAACGTGGGCTATCTGGGCATGTGCGGCCATGGGACGATCGGCGTCGTGGCCACGCTGGCCCATCTGAACCGCATCCAGCCAGGCGAGCACCACATTGAGACGCCGGTGGGCGTGGTGCGCGCGACGCTGCACGACGATCGCCGCGTTACCGTCGAGAACGTCGTCAGCTACCGCCATCGCAAGGGCGTCACCATCGACGTGCCCGGCTATGGCAAGGCCACCGGCGACATCGCGTGGGGCGGCAACTGGTTCTTCCTCGTCGAAAGTGCGCCCTTCGAGCTCGTGGTGGCGAATCGCGACGTTCTCACCGAATTCACCTGGGCGATCCGCTGCGCCCTGCGCGACCTGGGCATCACCGGACCGGGCGGCGAAGAGATCGATCACGTGGAACTCTTCACCTCTGCCTCGCAGCCTGGCCTGCACAGCCGCAATTTTGTTCTCTGTCCAGGGAAGGCCTACGACCGCTCGCCGTGCGGAACCGGAACCAGCGCGAAGCTGGCGTGCCTGGCGGCCGACGGCAAGCTGGCGCCCGGCCAGGTGTGGCGTCAGGAAGGCATCCTGGGCACATGGTTTGAGGGCTCGTACCGCCTGCGCAATGGCACAGCGGCCGAGGTGATCCCCAGCATCACCGGGTCCGCATTCATCACGTCGGAGAGCAAACTGATCCTGCAAACCGGAGATCCGTTCCCGGCGGGCATCTCTTCATGAGCGCTGCGTTCGATGTGGTCGTAGTCGGCGCAGGCATTGTCGGCGCAGCCTGCGCCCGGGAATGCGCCGACCGCGGCCTGAAGACGGCCCTTGTGGATTCCGGGGTGATTGGCGGCGGCGCGACGGCGGCCGGGATGGGCCACATCGTCGCCATGGACGATTCGGCGGCGCAGCTGGCTCTCACCAGTTATTCGCAGAGTTTGTGGCGTGACCTTGCGGCTAGCCTGCCGGATGACGTCGAGCTCGATCAGTGCGGGACGTTGTGGGTCGCCAGCGACGACGAGGAAATGGACGAAGTGCGGCGCAAGCGTGAGGTTTACGCCGCAAATGGGATTCCGGCCGAGATTCTCTCTGCCCAGGAAGTTGCGAAATTGGAGCCTCATCTGCGGCCGATGGCCGGAGCGCTTCTGGTTCCTTCGGACTGCGTGCTTTATCCGCCGTGCGCAGCCGGCTATCTGGTGCGGGAAGCTCTCGCGCAGGGTGCGACGCTGTTCGCTGGGAAGCTCGCCGTCTCTGCGGGAGCTGGGCGGGTGCAGCTTGAGGACGGCAGCGAACTGCGTGCAACCCGCATCGTGCAAGCATGCGGCGCTGATGCTGTCCGGCTCATCCCTGACCTGCCGATCCGGAAACGCAGAGGGCACCTCGTCATCACCGACCGGTATCCGGGATTCGTGCGGCATCAACTCGTCGAACTGGGTTATTTGAAAAGCGCGCATTCCATCACGACAGACTCCGTTGCCTTCAACGTGCAGCCGCGACGGACCGGCCAGTTGCTCATCGGATCGTCGCGCGAGTATGGCGCAGAGAGTCACGAAGTCAATCACGCGCTGCTGGCGGCCATGATTGCACGGGCGCAGGCATTTATCCCGCAGATCGTCGACCTGCAGGCGATCCGCGTGTGGACAGGATTCCGCGCCGCCACGCCGGATAAGCTTCCGCTCATCGGCCCGTGGCCGGGCGACGAGACGCTGTTTCTGGCGACGGGACACGAAGGTCTCGGCATCACGACCTCGCTGGCCACGGCCAAAGTGCTGGTCAGCACGATGCTGGGCTGCGCCGCAGCCATCGACCCCACCCCATATCTGCCTTCCCGATATACACAGGCCGGCACGGCCGGCAGGCCGCGTGCATCCGAACCGAGCGTCGAACTGCCGACGCCGGAGAAGTCGCATGTCTGACCGCTCGCGTGCAATTTCGCTCACCGTCAATGGCAGCGTCATCACCGTCGCTCCCGGCACGACGGTCGCCGCCGCCGTGGCCATTGCCGGAGCTGCAACGCGCACCTCCGTCAGCGGCGAACCGCGCGGCCCACTGTGCGGCATGGGCATCTGCTTTGAGTGCCGCGTGACCATCGACGGCATGCCGCATCAGCGCAGCTGCCAAATCCTGTGTGCTCCGGGCATCGCCGTCATTACGGGATCGGCTGCTGCGCAGACCCCGCTGGAGGCAACACAAACGCCGTGACCCAGCGCTTTGACATCCTCGTGGTCGGCGCGGGACCGGCCGGTATCGCCGCGGCGGTGAGCGCCGCCGAAGCGGGCCGCAGCGTCGGTCTGCTCGACGACAATCCTGCGGCCGGGGGCCAAATCTGGCGCAGCGGCGGCCCTGTTCCTGCACAGGCGCGCGCATGGCTCACCCGGCTTGAGGCCGCTCGGGTCACCCGGCTGCAGGGCTGGCGCGTGGTGGACAGCCCGAAGCCCGGCGTCGTTCGCGCCGAACGGAACGCCCCGTCGACGCCCGGAACAAAATCAGGATCATCCGATATTTGTGCCGAATTCAGTTACACATCGCTGATCCTGGCCACCGGCGCGCGCGAGCGATTCCTGCCGTTTCCCGGATGGACGCTGCCGAACGTCATGGGCGCGGGCGCGCTCGATGCCATGGTTCGCGGCGGCATGCCGATCGAGGGCAAACGTGTCGTCGTCGCCGGAACCGGACCGTTGCTGCTGGCGGTTGCGCCGCATGTTGCAGAACGCGGAGCGAAGATCCTCGCTGTGTGCGAACAGGCTCCGCTGGGCCGGCTTGCCCGTTTCGGCGCTCGCGTCCTCATGGAGCCGGCGAAACTATGGCAAGGGGCCGGATACCGCCTCGCCATGGGCTCTGCGCGCTTCAGAACGAGTTGCTGGCCGGTGGCCGCCCACGGAGAAGATCGCCTTCGCGCCGTCACCATGCGCCAGGGCGCTCGACAGTGGACTTTGGACTGCGATTATCTGGCGTGCGGATTCCACCTCGTGCCGAATACGGAATTCCCTGCGCTGCTCGGCTGCCGCATCGATGAGGGCTTTGTCTCCACCGACGCGCTGATGCGCACCTCTGTCGACCGCATTTGGTGTGCGGGAGAGCCGACCGGGATCGGCGGCGTCGACCTGTCGCTGCTCGAAGGGCAGATCGCCGGCCTTGCCGCGGCGGGACGCAACCAGCAGGCGCAGGCGCTGGCATCCCGCAGGCCCGCACGGCTCGGGTTCGTGCGCGCGCTGCGTGACGCCTGCGAGCTGGATCCCCGACTCCGCACGCTGGCTGCTGCCGACACCATCGTCTGCCGCTGCGAAGACGTCCGTTACGGTACGCTGCAGCAGCGCGCAAGCTGGCGCGAAGCAAAACTGCACACGCGCTGCGGCATGGGCCCCTGCCAGGGCCGCATTTGCGGTTCCTCAGTTGAATTTCTTTTCGGATGGAAAGCGGATTCGGTTCGACCTCCCGTTTTCCCCGCGCGCGTCGCCAGCATGACTGCGATGCCGCCCGAACCGGCGCCTGCACAGACGCACGCCGAACTCGCCTCGATAGTTCCACACGATACCAGGGAGACAGCATGAAATGGTATGGCGTAATGCCCGCAACGACGACATGTTTTGATGAGAATCTGCAGGTGGATCACGCATTCGGCAAGCGCCATGTGCAGTGGCTGCTCGCCAACGGATGCACTGGAGCGATCGCGCTCGGCTCGCTCGGCGAAGCGTCTACACTCTCTTTTGCCGAGAAGGAAGCGATCCTGCGCAGCACGGTTGAAGCTGCCGGCAAAGCGCCCGTTGTCGGCGCCATATCCGCCTTGTCGACCGAGGAAGCGGTCGCGCTCGCGAAAGCAGCGCAGCAGGCCGGCTGCTCGGGACTGATGGTGCTGCCGCCCTACGTGTACATCGGCGACTGGCGCGAGATGAAGGCCCACGTCGCCGCCATCTTCCGCGCGACGCCGCTGGAGTGCATGCTCTACAACAATCCCGTCTCCTACGGCACGGATTTCTCTCCCGAACAGATTGCGGAGCTCGCCGCGGAACACCCCAATCTCGTCGCGGTGAAAGAGTCCAGCACCGATGTGCGCCGCGTTACGGGGATCCGCGCGCTCACCGGCGACCGGTTGCAGATCTTCGTGGGTGTCGATGACGCGATTGTCGAAGGCATCGCTGCAGGAGCCGTGGGATGGGTCGCGGGATTGGTGAATGCGTTCCCCGCCGAGTCCGTCGCGCTCTTCGATGCAGCGCGCGCCGGCCAATGGGACGAAGCTTTCGCGATCTACCGCTGGTTCCTTCCCCTGCTGCGCATGGACACGGTGCCGAAGTTCATCCAGCTGATTAAGCAGGTGCAGCAGGATACAGGCACCGGCTGCGCGCGGGTGCGTCCCCCGCGGCTGGAGGTGACCGGCGCGGAGCTCGAAACCGCGCGCAAAGAGCTGCAGCGTGCTCTGAGCTCGCGGCCCAAAGTGCGCAGCACGGCATTCCCGGGCTGAGCGGAAGCGGCGCTTTCACGCCAGAATCAATTTGCCATCCGCACGAGGTGAAGAATGCCGTTGAAGAGTTCAGGGGTATGCGCGGTTCCCGGTCGAGCGACATCGCTCTCCTCCGGCATCTCGATGATGGTCTTCCTGTCGTGCGGACTTGCGATCTCCGCCGCCGCGCAGGCGAAGTCGCCGGATGCTTCCGCCTGGCAGGCCGGACACGTCATCGTGAACCCGGCGGTGAAGTTCGATCGCTCGGCGCCGCTGCCGCAGTTGTTGTCCGCGTACCAGGTTCCGGAGCGTCCTAACCGCAAGCACTCCACCACCGCGCCCGTCGCGACTCCCACGGAACCCACTCCGGCGGTGACCATCACTCCGGAAGGCGCAGCGGTAGAGCAGACAACGGAGGGAACCAGGTCCGCGCCGCTGCAGGTTGCGAGCTTCGACGGCCTTGGCGCCGGCTTCCATGGTCCGCAGGGAACGGCAGACGCGCGCAACCCCTCGGATAACAGCCTGGCCGTCGGGCCGAATGAAATCGTCCAGATCGTAAATTCGCGAATGGCGATCTTCGCGAAGAAAGGTGCGAAGTATCCCGATACCGGCAAGGCGCTCTTCGGTCCGGTCATCACCAACACGCTGTTCGCGGGCTTCGGGGGCCCGTGCGAGAAGCAGATCAGCGGCGACGCGGTCGCGCGCTACGACCAGCTCGCCAACCGCTGGCTCATCGTTTTGCCCATCTTTCGCAAGCCCTCCGACGATCCGAACGCACCCTACGGCATGTGCTATGCGGTGAGCACCAGCCCCGACCCGATGGGTGCTTATTACCGTTACGAATTCAACCGGCCACTTTTCCCCGATTATCCGCGTCCGGCGATCTGGCCGGATGGCTACTATCTGCCGACGAGCACCGGCGACACGGTCATCCAGAAACATATCTGCGCCGCCGATCGCAGCAAAATGCTGCGCGGGCTCGCGGCCGACGAGCAGTGCGAGGTGATCGATGGCGTCAGCTTTCTGAACGCCGCCGACCTCGATGGCCGCAAGCTGCCGCCCACCGGCATGCCGGAGATCATCATGGCCGCTGGTGGCGCGCAACTGCACCAGGTCTTTGAAAGCGATGCCGTCTACGCATGGAAATATTCAGTGAATTGGACCGATCCGTCGCAGACCCAGCTCACCGGGCCGGACAAGATCGCGGTCGCGCCCTACCACTTCCTCTGCAACGGGCAGCTCAGCAAATGCGTGCCGCAGCCCGGAACCGATGTCCGCCTCGATTCCCAGGGCGACAAGCTGATGCAGCGGCTCGCTTATCGTAACTTTGGCGGTTACCAATCCATCGTCGCCTCGCACTCCATCGACACCAGGGGCGGCGGAGGGGGCGTGCGCTGGTATGAATTTCGGCTCGACGCATCGGGAACGCCGCAGCTCTTCCAGCAGGGCGCCTACGCGCCCGATGGCGGCTACCGCTGGATGCCCAGCATTGCCATGGACCGCAAGGGCGACATCGGCGTTGGCTATTCATTCGGCGACGCCTCGGACTTTCCCGGCCAGCGTTTCGCCGCGCGTGCCGCCGGCGATCCAAAAGGCCAGATGACCCTCCACGAAGCCGTCGTCGCCGAGGGCGAGGCTTCGCAGATGAACACGCTGCGCTGGGAAGACTACGCGACCCTCGACATCGATCCGAGCGACGACTGCACCTTCTGGTACGTCGGCGACTACTTCAAAAAGGGCGAGCAGAATTATTCCACCCGCATCGGCGCGTATCGCCTTCCCACATGCGGCGCGAAGCACAAAGTGCTGGGGCTCTTTTAGCGAGCCTCTATTCGTCGCGCTTCGGCGGCTCCGCTGCCGCAGGAGCGCCACCAGTCACAATCGGCGTCACGTTGTGCTCCGCCAGCCCATGGTTGAACGCGGGAAGCTCCTTCGTCATCAGATTGTGGTAGTCGCCCTCCGCCTTCGTGAGCTCCTGCTCGAACTGGTGAGCGAGCTCGACCTCCGTGTCCGTCGGACGGTAATCCGTTCCCCCGGCCACATCGCCTGCGCCTGAACCGATCTCCCCGTTCAGCCAGAGCAGGTTGTAGTAGATCTTCCAGGCGGAGATGTACGTCTTGTCGTCGCTCGCGGCCAACGGCTTCGACATTAGCTCGTACTCCACATCCTGCATTTTCTGATCCATCTGCTCGGCTTCCTGGGCGCGCTGCTTGTCGGCCGGATCGGCGCCGAGCATCTTCTCTACGTCAGCGAGCTGCTTGCGCATCCACTCGATCGTGTTGATCATGTCCGAGACCTTGCCGATGTCAGCGCTGATCTGCAGTTGCAGCTTCACTGAAGCCTCCAGATCGGCCTGCGTGCTCGGGCACTGCGGATCCATCAGGATGGTCAGCGGCTCGGTGAAGGTCTTGCCGTCGACTGTCAGCTTTGCCTGGTAACTGCCCGGCGCGGCCATCGGCGTGGGGACGCGTTCCATGCCCCAGTGCGTCACGGGCCGCTCGTCCTTGCCAGCAAAACGGCTTTCCTGCCAGATGTGCGGATCCTCCGGCGGAATGGTGCGCAGAGCGACCATGTGCGGCGCCTCATAGTGCATATCCCAGGCGACGCGGTTGATGCCTGGATGCCCGGACGCAGTCAGCTTGCGAACAAGCTTGCCCTGTGCATCGGTGATCTCCACATCGACCGGTCCCTTTGGCGCGGCTTTGAGCTGATACTCCAGAAAGGCGTTCTCCCCGCGAGCGATGCGATAGGTTTCGCGCGGCTTGAAGAAGCGCACGTCTTCCGTGGTGGCCTCCTGTGCCATCTGCTCCAGCGGCGTGATGTCGTCGAGAATGTAGAAGCCGCGCCCGTATGTCGACACCACCAGATCGTGAAAGCGCTTCTGCACCACGCTCCACGTCACCGGCGACGGCGGCAATCCCTTGTTGAAGTGCGTCCAGTGGCCGCCATCATCGAGCGAGTAGTAGAGAGCATTCCCCGTCCCCGCGAACAGCAGGCCTTTGCAATTCGGATCCTCGGAGACATTGCGCACGTAGGCCAGCGGCCCCTTCGGCAGATCGCTGCTGATGCTGGTCCAGGTGTTGCCGTAATCCGTGGTTTTGAAAATGAACGGGTCGCGATTGTCGGCGAGGTGCAGATCGACGGTCACGTACGCGGTGCCTGCGGCGAAGAACGACGGCTGAATGCTCGTGACCATACCGAATGGCGGCAGGCCTGGGAGGTTGGCCGTCAGGTCGTTCCAGTGCTGGCCGCCATCGCGCGTGTTCCACACTTTGCCGTCGTCCGTGCCGGCCCAGATCAGTCCCTTCTCCACGGTCGAGGGAGCGATCGCAAAAACCACTTCGCCGTAAAACTGCCCCAGATTGTCGCCGATCAATCCGCCGGACGACTGGTTGTGCGCCGGGTTCTGTGTCGTGAGATCGGGACTGATGACCGACCAGCTCTGTCCTTCGTTGCTCGTCTTGAAGATGACCTGGCAGCCGTAATAGACGGTGTTGTGATCGAAGGGATCGATTGCCAGCGGCGGCGTCCAGTGGCAGCGATATTTCGTCTGGTTGGGCGCGGAGTCGAGTATGTGCATCCACGGGCTCACGGAGCGCGCCTGCTTGGTGCGCGCATCCCAGCGCGTGACCTCGTCGGCATAGCACGAGGCCCACACGATGTTGGGATCGGTTGGATCGGGCAGCGTGAAGCCGGACTCACATCCGCCCATTCCGTGATCCCATCCAATGTCCGTGCCGCGTCCGAAGGTGGGCAGGCTCGGCCCGCGCATCGTCGAATCGTCCTGCATGTTGCCGTACACCTCGTACGGAATCTGATCGTCCACGGCGACGTGGTACATCTGCCCAATTGGCAGCGTCACATCGTGAAATCCCTTGCCGCCCACGGTGGTGATGGCCAGGCCGCCGTCAAAGGAGATGGCGAACCGGTTCGGATCCTTCGGGTCCATCCAGATGTCGTGGTTGTCGCCGCCCCAGGGCCGCGTCTCAAAGGTGGCGCCTCCATCGAGCGACACCAGGAAGCTGCTGTTCGAGACGAGCACCTCATTCTCGTTCGCCGGCGATACGGCGATGCGGATGTAATACCCCGCGCGCCCGATCAGCGTGCGGTCCCAGCTCATCACGCGCCAATCGGCGCCGCCGTCGTCGGAGCGCCACAGCGATCCCTGCTCGTTCGTCTCAATGAGCGCGTAGACGCGGTTCGAATCTGTGGGCGCTACGGCCACGTCGATCTTGCCAACCGGCGAGTGCGGGAGGCCGTGGCCTTCAATGTGCGTCCACGTTGTGCCGCGATCGTGCGAGACATACACGCCGCTGCCCGGGCCGCCGCTGTTAAAGCCCCAGGTGTGCATCTCTACCTGCCACATGCCGGCGAAGAGCGTGCGCGCATTCTCGGGATCCATGCCGATGCCCGAGCAGCCCGTGTTCTCGTCGACGAAGAGCACGCGCTGCCACGTCTTGCCGCCGTCCTCGGTGCGATAGACGCCGCGCTCCTGCTGCGGCCCGCTCAGGCGGCCCAGCGCGCAAACGTAGACGCGATCGGCGTCCTGCGGATCAACCACCACGCGGCCAATGCGCCCCGTTTGATCGAGGCCCATGTGCTGCCAAGTCTTGCCGCCATCGGTGGACTTATAGACGCCGTTGCCGGTCACATCGATGTCGCGGATTGCCCATGCTTCGCCGGTGCCGGCCCAAACGACGTTGGGATCGGACGGAGCCACCGCCAGCGCGCCAATGGCCGCTACCGGCTCCTCATCGAAGATCGGTTCCCAGCGATTGCCGCCGTCCGTCGACTTCCAAACACCTCCGGACGATGCGCCGGCATACCACGTGCTCGGATCGCCCGGAACTCCGGCGATCGCGGCCACGCGATTGCCCACCGCCGGTCCAAGAAAGCGGAAGCCGTACTCATCAGCGGAACCGCCGCGGAAGCGCCGCTGAGCGCTGAGCGAGCCGGATATCAGAAGGAGGGAGACACCGCAGACAGAGAATCGCGTGACAAGGGGAAGTCGCATCAGCATTCGAGAAACTCTCCGTGAAAAACTGGGAAAGAAAACGCGTCCGATTGTACACCAAATGCGATGCAATCCGAGCGCAATGCCCTTCGCACGTGGTTGCCCAGTTCTCAGACAGCAGCCTTTTTCGCATGCTTTGTTCTGGCCGCACCCTGGAATGAGCCGCTCACACTCCGTCATCGATGAGCGTGATATT
Source organism: Acidobacteriaceae bacterium (assembly GCA_049802575.1). Lineage (GTDB taxonomy): Bacteria > Acidobacteriota > Terriglobia > Terriglobales > Acidobacteriaceae > Palsa-343. Next base: position 14,307 of record JBARMS010000052.1, read on the forward strand.
TTGTACACATTCGACAGGCGTCTCTCGCGTGACGGCCGGCGCGTCGCCTCGTTGTAGCGTTGCATGACGATCCTGGATCTCTGCTCGTATCTCGGCCTGGGCGCGACCGGCGCGGTGACCATCAACCTGCTGCTGGGAATGCTGATGGCGCTGCGCTACAGCCCGATGCGCCATTGGCCGCACCGGCACATCAACGTCTTCTTCCTGCATCGCTGGACCGCGTATATCGCCGTCGTCCTTGCGCTCACGCACCCGCTGGTGTTGCTGCTGGTGCATACGCCGCACTTTCGCGTGGTGGATTTGCTGTGGCCGCAGTGGTCGCCGCTGCAGCCAAAGATCAACATGGCCGGCGCCGGCGCGCTCTATCTGGTCCTATTGGTGCTCGTCACGTCGCTCCTGCGGACCCGGCTGGGGCGGCCGCTCTGGCGCGCGATTCACTACGCCGTCTTTCCCGCGGCAGCGCTTCTCTTTCTGCACAGCATTCTGACCGACCCGCTGCTCAAAGACGGTCACCCCGATTTGCTCGACGGCGGCAAAGTCTTCGTCGAAATCTGCACGCTGCTCAGCGCCGCGGCTGTGGCAATTCGGTGGAGATTACGCGGCGCCGGGTTTCGCCCCGAGGCTTTGGCCCGGCGCGCGGCCGTCCCCGTCCAGGGCGCAGACTGACCTTCAGTCCGCCACCCTCACCGTCAGCCAATTATTTCGGCGATGTGATTCGCACCAGCAAAATGTCGTGCGTCCCCAACTCAAGCGGCATCCCGTCGGTCAGCGTGACGTCTTTGCCCGCCCACAGATCCTTGCCCTGCTGCGGACCGTGCAGGCCCAGCCGCTCCAGGTTCAGATGGAATGGGTGCGTGGAATAGCGCCGGCCGCCGGCGTTCAGCACAGCCACAGCCAGCGCTCCGCTGGAAAGATGCCGCGTCCAGACATCGACCTCGCCATCGGAATAAATGCGCGAGCCCTGCTTGCCGAGCGCGTCCTGGTCGATGGCGATCACGTCGCGGTTGGTCAGGATGTCCTTGATCTCCGGCGTCATCTTCGTCAGATCGTTGCCAGCCAGCAGCGGCGCTGCGAGCATCGCCCACATGGAAAAATGCGAGCGGTTCTCGGCGGGCGTGAGACGGCCGTTCCCCACCTCGAGCATGTCGGGATCGTTCCAGTGGCCCGGCCCCGCATAAGCCTCCAGACCCTCCTGCTGGCTGAGGATCGCGTAGATACGGTCCCAGCGCGGCGTGATGTCGCCGGTGGTGCGCCACAGGTTGCCGCCCAGTTGCGGCGCCCATTCCCACGACGCATCCCATCCGTACTGGCACAGCGAGAAGACGATGGGCCGCCCGGTCGCGCGCAGCGCGTTGCCCATCTTCACGTAAGCGTCGGCCATCAGCTTCATCTGGGCGGCAGGATCGTTGGGCGCCTGCTTCTCCATCACCGCCGGGATGTAGCTGCACAGGTCGTACTTGAGATAGTCGATGCCCCAGGCAGCGTAGGATTGCGCATCCTGCTGCTCGTGCCCGAGCGATCCCTCGTATCCGGCGCAGGTCTTCGGTCCCGGCGACGAGTAGATCCCCAGCTTGAGGCCCTTCGAGTGCACGTAGTCCGCGAGCGCCTTCATGTCAGGGAATTTGGAATTGGATTGGATCGCGCCATTCGCATCGCGCTGGCCTTCCCACGTGTCGTCGATGTTCACGTAGACATAGCCGGCATCCTTCATGCCCGAAGCGACAATTTGATCGGCGGCCGCGCGCACGCCTTTGTCATCCACCTTGTCGGCAAAGTAATTCCAGCTGTTCCATCCCATCGGCGGCGTCTGCGCCACCGCGGGAGCGGATTGGGCGCGAGCTGGCGCGATAGTAATCAGCGGAACCGCTGCGAGGCTGAGAAGCAGGGAAGGGACGAACGCAGAACGGCGCATCATATATTTCCTCCTCAGGTGATTGATCGTAGCAGCGGACCCTATGGTTCCGTGGTCATGGTAGAGCGATGGCCGGTCACGGTGGTCCAGTAATCCATCCAGCGCTCGCGAATGCCGTTGGTCCGCTCGATCAGCTCGGCGCTGGGCGTCTTCCCGTTCTCCACCACCATCACCATTCCGGTGTTGAAGTCCCGCTGCGAGTGATCCACATCGGGCAGCCGCGGGCCCTCCGCCGCGATCACATCCTGAATCGTAACCTTCGTCCGGTCGGCTCTGAAGATCGGATGTCCGTTGGCATCCTTGCCCACCGGAGTCAGGTGTTTGAGGATGAAGAAATCGGGAACCTCCGAAGGGCCGAGCATGCCCATCAGATACAGGTCGAGATAGGAATATCCGGTAGCCGGAACATAGTAATTGTCGTCGAGCTGCGTGTAGGTTCCGTCGAAGTTATCCTGCCAAACGCCGCCGCCCATGGCCGACGCCTCGGTAGGCCGCTGATAAGGGAAAGGCACCCGCGCCTGCAGCCCCATGTCCCAGTGCGTCGGGCCCAGTTCGATGGTCGCGCCATTCACTTTGGCCTGCACAAACGCCGCCCAGCGGTGCCCCATCTCATGCCCGATTTGCGACATCGCGTAATCGTAGGGCGGGACCTTGCCGTTCGACGTCCGTTCCGCAAGCTGGTGCAGATAAGCGCCGATGTCGTGGGTGTTGTCGTCTTTCAGGTTCGCAGGCGGATACTCCTGCATTTGGTTCGCGCCCACATACACCGGCTGGATGAATTGCCACTGGAAGCGGCCTTTCGTGCAGAAGTCGGCGAGATTCTCCTGCTCCGCGCCGATGCCGGTCACCTTGCCGCCGTTTGGTCCGCCGCCCAGAGGCCCGTCGCTCGAGGTTCCCGCTTCGGGGTTATCGATGCGGAAATCGGAGTAATACGCCAGCATGTCGAACTTGTCGCCGAGCGCCTGAATGACCGAGCAGGTCAGGTCCTGCATGCGCGGCGGATTCACATAGTGGAAGGCTTCAAACACAACTGGATAAGGACCGCTGTTCTGCGCAAGCGCGGAGAAATGTACTTCCGGGCTGGCGATGCCGGCAAGCCGGATGGCATGCGAGCCAATCTGCGTGGTCGCGTGCGCGTCCGGAGCCTGCACCGCGGCGCTGACGTAGACGGTGTCGCCAGGCTTGTAGCCCGCGGGCAGCGTGCCTTGCATGGCAAGCGAGTTCCCGTCGACGCTCACGCGCGGAGAGAGCCCGGTCCCGAATGCAAAATAGCGAGGGCCCATGTGGAAGGCCCCGCGCGTCCGGCCACCGAATCCGCGGACGGTCCACAAAACGTCGTTGTGCCCGCCCGGCTCGCATCCGCCAGTCGGCGCTTTGCGGTTGAGGCAAACGAACCAGGCCAGCCCGTCGATCGCCGGATCGGTCTCAGCCAGCATCGGCCCACGCCCTTCGAGGGCCACCTTCAGATAAAGCCCATCGACCGCGCTGAGCGCGACCCGCTGAATATCGAGATGCGCCGGCAATGAGGCGCTGCCGGTTGTCGTAACTGTTGCGATCGGCTTCTCCTCGCCGGCCTGCACGAGGGGATACACACCCACGACCGCGTCTCGCGCGGCCACCTGGTCATACGAGAGGTCGATCGCGCCGTCTTCGTGCAGCACGGCCTGAAATTTGTTGACGGTCGGCGTCCATGTCCAGTCCTGAATGCCAGCGTACGGCTCAGTCAGGCTCCAGCTGATCACGGCACGATCGGGAAGCTCTTTCACATAGCGCGTGCCCGACATACGCGGCTTGAAGAAGACGCTGATCGCCGGCAGCGTATTGACGAACTCCGGCGCTGCAGCCTGCAACTCCGCGAAGCGCTCCACGGCGAGGCCGCCCTCGCGGCCGACAGTCACGCCGCGCCGCCCGGCTGGTCCGCTCGGTTTTTCCTGCTCGCCAAAGACAATCGATCCCGTGACTCCGACCGACAGCGAGGTCCAGCTTTTGCCTGAAAAGGGAAAGGAGAAATTCTTCAGCGTGACTGCCGGCGATGTCAGCGCCGCGCCGAAATCCGCGTCCCACACGAACGGAATGCTCGCCACGCGGTAACCCGCGCCGTCGGGCGTAAAGCGCAGCGTGTGATGTTCCAGGTTGAACAGGTTCGCGTGCCCCAGCGCGCCGTCATGCAGCGTCAGCACGATGAGCTTGCCCTGCACCGTTACTTTTCCAACGGAGTGACCCGGCTCATTGCCGAACTGCGCGTAGCCGGATGCCGCGGCGAGTGCAAGCACCCCTGCGATGGCTGCTGCCCTGCACAGGCTTTGTGCGTGTCGTTTCATGAAGAAGGATCCTTTTCTGCAGGAGCTGACGACGGGAGGACCTTCAGCCTTCCGCCTCCGTAGCGATTGCCAGGATCGCCGTGCAAAAGCATACACGAATGTATACATGATGGGACTCTTCGCGAGGTCTTCTGAACTTTGGGATCGGAGCGTGCTGACATGCTTCCGATGACGCCAAACGCAAGTGGTACCCATCCCAGACGGGCAAAGGATCTGGAGAAGCGTGCAGGATTCCCTTTTTTCTTCTCTGGCATCGGTCTGTAAGCCTTGCAGTGTAATCTGGTGCTGTCGCCAACCAGAACAAATGCCGGAGGACCAGCGAAAACCGACTGGGCCGACTATGCCTGAAGCACCTGTAAAGCAGGACCTCGGAGGGCTGCGCATCGATGCTCACAAGCGCGGCTCCCGAAACGCCGGAAGGGTCGTCGCGATTGTTTTTTCCGTCCTGGTCGTCTCGCTCATGATCGGGGGCGGCGTCTACGCGTACGTGCATCAGACGCCGTCGGTCGAAGTCGCCGCGGCGGACGCTCCGGACACCGGGCCACAGGCGCTGCTCAACGCCAGCGGCTATGTCACGCCGCAGCGGCGCGCCACGGTAGCGGCGAAGATCACCGGGCGCGTCACGGGTGTGTTTTTTACCGAAGGCCTGCACGTGCACAAGGGATTTGTGCTGGCCACTCTGGACGATTCCGATGCGCAGAGGGCGCTGGCTTCCGCGCAAGCCGATCGAAATGCCGCGCAGGCCAACATTCTCGACCTGCAGGTGCAATTGAAGAATGCGCAGATCGAGCTGCATCGCGCTCAGGAATTGAGGGCGGCAGGTATCCAAACGCAGGAACAGCTCGACAATGCGACGATGACCGAGAACAGCCTGCGGGCGAAGATCGACTACGCGCAGGCAGAGGTGCTGGCGGCGGATGCGCGCACGAACGAGGCGCAACAGGCGGTGGATAATTGCGTCATCAGCGCTCCGTTCGATGGAATTATCGTTTCCAAGGACGCACAGGTGGGAGAAATGGTGTCGCCGATTTCGGCCGGCGGCGGGTTTACGCGCACGGGAATCGCGACCATCGTCGATATGGCGTCCAATGAAATCGAAGTGGACGTCAACGAAAACTACATAGCACGCGTGAAACCCGGCCAGCAGGTGACCGCCGTTTTGGATGCCTATCCGGACTGGCAGATTCCGTGCCGGGTACGCACCATCATTCCCACGGCCGATCGCCAAAAGGCGACGGTCGAGGTGCGCATCGCCTTCGACAAGCTGGATCCGCGCATTCTTCCCGACATGGGCGTGAAGGTCACGTTCCTCGGGGAACAGAAGCCGGCGACCAAGACGCTGGCGGCCCTGATGGTGCCGCAGAACGCCGTTCGTGACGATGGCGGGCAGAAGATCGTTTTCCTGGTAAAAGGCGATCACGTGGAGCGCCATGCCGTGAAGGTCGGCAAAACCAATGGCGCGCAAACGCAGATTCTGGCGGGGCTCACGTATGGAGATACAGTGGTAGTTGCGGGGCCAGCCAACCTGAAAGATGGCGAGGCAGTAGCGGTCAAGCGCTAGTGCAGCGATCCAATTCAGGCGGCGGAAACAAAGGAGCGTTGATCATGGTGCGCGTGGAGGGCAATGGGGCAGCCGGCAGTCTGATTCAGGTGCGCGGCCTGGACAAAACCTACCGCCGCGGCAGCGAGGACATCGACGTCCTGCAGGGCTTGAATCTTGACGTCGACAAGGGCGATTTCGTGGCCTTTATGGGGCCGAGCGGCTCGGGCAAGACGACTTTGCTCAACCTGCTGGGTGGCCTCGACGTTCCCACGCGCGGCACCATCAGCGTGGCCGGCGACGAGATCACGCACATGTCGCGCGGTAAGCTGACCGAGTGGCGCGCCCGCCACGTCGGCCTCATTTTCCAGATGTACAACCTCATTCCCGTGCTCACCGCGTTCCAGAACGTCGAATTGCCCTTGCTGCTGACGAAACTTTCGAAGGCTGAACGCCGCAAGCACGTTGAAACCGCCCTTTCCGTCGTCGGTTTGGGCGACCGCATGGGCCACTTTCCGCGCCAGCTTTCCGGCGGGCAGGAACAGCGTGTGGCCATTGCCCGGGCCATTGTCGCCGACCCCACCTTCCTGCTCTGCGACGAGCCGACGGGCGACCTGGATCGCAAAAGCGCCGATGACGTGATGGACCTGATCAAGCGGCTGGTGCAGGAGTACGGGAAAACCGTGCTGATGGTGACCCACGACCCGCTGGTCGCGCGCCAGGCCAACACTACCCTGCATCTGGACAAAGGCGTGCTGGTCGAGGCCGGAGGGCGGCAAGGTGTGGCCGCGGGAGGCGCCTCATGAAATTCAGCAGGCTGATCCTGGCCAATCTGTTGCGTAAGAAGGCCCGGCTGGTTCTCACCATCGGTTCGTTCGCTGTGGCCCTGTTTCTGTTTGCGCTGCTGGGAGTGGTGAACGATGCGTTCACCCGCGGAGCGGACGTGGTGAGTGCGAATCGCCTCGTCACCATCAATCGCACCTCGATCATCAACACCGTTCCGTTGTCCTACCGGGATGAAATCCTGCGCATCCCCGGCGTCAGTTACATCACGCACGATAACTGGTTCGGCGGGACATATCAGGATCCGAAGAACTTTTTCCCGCAATTCGTGATCGACCCGGAAAACCAGCGGCAGGTTTTCCCCGAGCTCATCGTTCCCGACGATCAGTGGGATACGTTTCTGAAGGACCGCCAGGGCGCGATCGTGGGGGCCGACACGATGAAGCGCTTCGGCTGGAAGATCGGCGACCGCATTCCCATCACTACGACCATTTACGGGCTGGCGGGAAAGCCGTTCGAGTTCAATATCGACGGGGTTTACCATGGCGCGAAGCGGGAAGACGATCAGACCCAGTTCTGGTTCCAGTGGGAATATTTCAAAGAGAGCGTACCCGACGCGATGAAGGGCCAGGTCGGCTGGTATACGGTTCGCATTGCGAACCCGGAAGATGCCCCGCGCATCGCCAAGGCCATCGATAACATGTACCTGAATTCGCCCTACGAAACGAAGACCGAGACGGAATCCGCTTTTGCGCAGGGATGGGTGAAGCAATTCGGAAACATCAAATTCCTGATTGTCTCCATTGGGACCGTCGTCTTCTTCACGCTCCTGCTGGTCACCGGAAACACGATGGCCATTTCCGTCCGCGAGCGGACCAATGAGCTCGGCGTGCTCAAGGCCATCGGTTTCCCGGATCGCACCATCCTCGGATTCATCCTGGGCGAGTCGATGGTGATTGCGCTTGCCGGGTGTGTGGGCCTGCTGCTTGCGCTGGTCGCCATTCCGCAGCTGAGCCGCGCCATGGCCGGTCTGTTGCCACCGCTTCTGGTGACAGGCAAAACTCTCGTCTATGGTGTGATCGCCGCTCTGGTGGTCGGCTTCGCCAGCGGTATTCTTCCCGCCTGGGGCGCGATGCGCATGCGCGTCGTGACTGCCCTGCGGAGGGTTTGAGCATGGTAGCAAAAATCATTTTCGGAGTTGTGATCACGGCGGCTGCCATCGCTGCCCTGGTCCTCGTTCTGATCATCGTGGCCGGGATCCTGGCCGGATTGCTGGCGCCGCTGATCGGAAACGTGCCGATCTCCTATAACTTCCGCAGTATTCGAGCGCGCTGGACCTCCACCATCGTGGCCATTCTGGGCATCGCCGGGACAGTCGGCGTTTTCGTGGCCATGCTTTCGCTGGCGCACGGCTTCCGGGCCACGCTGGTGGGCTCAGGTACTCCTGACGACGCGCTGGTCATGCGCGCCGGCTCGACTACGGAGATGATGGGTGGCATCACTCTGGATTCGGTGAAGCTGGTTCAGGATAAGCCGGGCGTGGCGCGCGACGCGGCGGGGCAACCGCTGGTCACGCAGGAAGTCGTCGGCGTGATTCCTATACCGCTGATCAGCACAGGCACGGACGCAAACGTCGAGGTTCGCGGCGTTTCGCCGAACGTACTCGAAATCCGCAAATTCGTGAAGGTCGTTCAGGGACGGATGTTCCATTCCGGCCTGGATGAGCTGGTCGTGGGCAGGAACGCGTCGAAGACCTACGAGGGCCTCACCGTCGGCAACACGGTCGACTTCGGCGGCGGGCACTGGAAGGTGGTGGGCGTCTTCGACGCGGGCGGATCGTCGTTCGATTCCGAGGTATGGTGCGACTCTCGCATCCTGAACGAAGTGCTTAAGCGCCCGGAAAACATTTTTCAATCGGCCACCGTTCACCTCACCTCTGCCGCGGCCTTTGACCAATTCAAAGATTCCATTACTTCCGATCCGCAATTGAATCTGGAAGTCGAGCGCGAAGTGGATTATTACGCGAAGCAATCCTCGGCCATGACATCGCTGATCACCATCCTGGGCGGTCTGGTGGCCGCCGTCATGGCGATCGGCGCGGTATTCGGCGCCCTCAATACGATGTACTCGGCTGTTGCCGAACGGGGACGGGAGATTGCCACCATGCGCGCTCTGGGCTTCTCCGGCTGGAACGTCATCCTCTCCTTCCTGTTCGAGGCGCTGCTGATCTCGTTTATCGCCGGCATTCTCGGCTGTTTGGTCGTGCTTCCGCTCAACGGCATGACCACGCAGACCATGAATTTCTCGACCTTCTCCAGCATCGCCTTCGCCTTCAAAATCACTTTCAACCTGCTCGTGATGGGGGTGATTTTCGCGCTGGCCATGGGCGTTCTCGGCGGCCTGCTGCCCGCGGTGCGCGCCGCGTTACGCCCCGTCGCCGTATCCCTTCGCGAATTGTAGGGAGTGTGTGACTCGCGGCCTCTCGCCCCGGAGTAATGAGCCAGAAATGAAGGGGCAAAGGTCAAAACTCCGAAGAGCTTCGGCCGCAAAAATCACTCCATAAATTATTGATTTGATGGTGCCCGGAGGGGGACTTGAACCCCCACGACCGGTGAAGATCTGCGGATTTTAAGTCCGCTGCGTCTGCCGATTCCGCCATCCGGGCTCGATTGCGGTGCAAGCCTCTCAGGCCGTGGCGCCGCGCGCTGCTGCTTGTATCGTAGTCGAACCATCTGCCCGTCCGCGTCTCGCTCCGCGCAATAGAAAAGCGCGCCCGCAGGCACGCTTTTCCCGCCAACCGGCGCATGTCAGTGCGGTTTTCGATATTCGATCTCGTCGCCGCGCAGGTAATACTCCGCCGAGCACGCGTCTCCGCCGCAGATCATCGATTCCAGTCCCACGAACTGGGCTCGCGTGATGAGCCCCAGCGCGCCGCACCGCGGGCAGGCCAGCACAGCTACGAATGGATTGCGAGCATCGCCCATGGGCGCAGCATTTTCCAGCACAAAGAGCGTTCCAGGTTCCATCTGTTCCGGTATCCACTCATCAAGCATCTGAAGCTCTTCCTGCATACGTTACCTCCTCGGTTGTGCTGGGCTGGTGTGCGCCCGGCGGTTGTTTGCCGGGCCGGGTCGTGCTGACTCACATGGCTAGTGGTTTGGCGCGCCTCCTTGAATGGTGTGTGGCAAATGTTTGCCGGCGAGCAGAAATGCCCGTTCCGGAGAAATTGGTTGTCGGAGAAGCTCTGCCCGCCAAAGGAATAGAGCTGGCGATGCTGCGCGATTCGCCGCGCGGTCGCTCATACGCTGTCTTGCGTCGGCCTTGGTCGTGCTCGAACGTGACTCGGGCATCTCAGGCGGCGTCCCCGACGGTCATCCGGAGCCGCTGTGCGCGTAGATGCGTTCAGGCAGGTTCCGGCGGTCCGTCAGTTGACGTCATTCTCAGGGGCAGACCATCCGCTGTCAATGACATCTTGCGGTGACGTGTTACCCGCAGAGGTTCATCGTGGCGCGGGCGCGCACACAGCGGAGCGAACGATATCGGCGACGCGTTCGATTTGCGGTATTTCCAGGTACGGATGCATCGGCAGGCTGAGGACGCGCTCGGCAGCGCGTTCCGCATGCGGAAACGCGCCTCGTCCGAGGCCCAGGCTGGCGTAGACCGGCTGCAGATGAAGCGGTGCGGGGTAGTGCACAGCAGAAGAAATGCCCGAGCCGTGCAGATGCTTCTCAACGGCTGCACGGTCGTCGACCTCAATCGTGTATTGCGCCCAAGCGCTGGTGCGATCGGGCAGAACGCGCGGCGCGTGGACGGCGTCGCTCAGCAGCGCAGTGTAGCGATGGGCGACTGCCTGGCGCGCTGCCAGTTCCTCATCGAACACTTCGAGCTTCGCGAGCAGGATCGCCGCCTGGAGGGTATCGAGGCGGCCATTGATCCCAATCCGTGCGTGGCGATAGCGGCCGCTCTGGCCGTGGTTGCGAAGCTCGCGCATGGCTGCTGCCAGCGCGTCATCATCGGTGAAACAGGCTCCGCCATCGCCGTAGCAGCCCAGCGGCTTCGAGGGAAAGAAGCTGGTGCACCCGATGGTGCTGAGGTTGCCGGAGGGGCGGCCGCAGTAGAGCGCGCCGAAGCTCTGCGCCGCGTCTTCGATCACCGGAAGGCGATGACGCTCGGCGATTTGGTTAATCGCATCCATGTCAGCGGGCTGGCCATAGAGGCTGACCGGCAGGATGGCGCGGGTGCGCGGCGTCATCGCGGATTCGATGACGGCCGGATCGATGTTGTAAGTAACGCGATCGATGTCGACGAAGACCGGCCGCGCGCCGAGCAGCGTAATCATCTCCCCGGTGGCGAAGAAGGTGAAGGGAGTGGTGATGACCTCGTCGCCGGGGGCGATGGGGAGCGCCATCAGGGCCAGAAGGAGGGCATCGGTTCCGCTGGCGCAGCCGATGCAGTGGCGGGAACCGATGCGCGCCGCAAGCTGCTGCTCCAGCTCCTCGACCTCGGGGCCCAGGATGAAGCGGCCGTGCTGCAGAACTGTCGCGATACGGGCGTCGATACGGGGTTTCAGACGCTCGTACTGTGCCTTCAGATCGACGAATTCCATAACCTCTCTATTGTCTCGCATCGATCGGCCTGGTTCCGGCGTCCCCGGCGCAGAATGCCGGCTTACTTCTGGTCGGATGGAGCGGCCGTGTCGATTGCAGCGTGCACCGTCTGGATGACCCGGGCGCGGAGCTCGTCGTAGGAGGGCATTCCGTCGAAGAAGCCGAGAAGCGCCTCCTCATTCTGTGAGTAGCGGGTGAGAGCGTAGCGGCGAGCTGCGGGCTTCGCGGTGCCCGCGGCGGCGTGCTGCGGAGAAGCCTGGTCGCGGTCTTCGGCAGCGAGCGCGATGAACTCAATGACTTTGTCGGACGTGTCGGACACGTCGAAGCGGTAAGCGAAACGATGTGGGCCTTCGGGAGAGAAGAACTCGCTGGCGATGACCGAGAGGTTGCCGACCGCAATGCGCTCGATGGTGAAGCTGCGGACCAGCGAGAACGCCGGATGTTTCCCGTCGCTGTGGAAGCGGCGCAGCAGGGCGCGCTGGTCGTCGCGGTGCTGCGTGTCGCCGGATTCGGCATACGCCTCGAGCAGCAGCGCGTGCAGGTGCGGATCCTCGGGCTGCGCGGCGACGACCTTGCGGAAGAAGGCGACGGCGTCGGCCGGGCGGCGGAGGTCGAGGAGAATCTGTCCGGTCATCACGTTGGCGGGGATGCTGTCCGGATAGATCTGGACGATGGCCTGGGCCTTGGCGAGCGCTTCTTCGCGGCGGCCGGCATTCCAGGACGACTGCACGCCTTCAAACGCGACAGGGTCGGGCCCGCGGGGAGCCTGAGCTGCTCGCTCATCCGGATTGTGTGTCCTTTGCAGCCCGACAACACAGCAGGGAAAGAATAAGGCGCAAACGAGAAACGTCGGCTTCATGGGTGAGCCTCGGTCCATCGCCACGCTGGGGGGACGCGCGTGTTGCGGGAAGGTTAACGCGGTTGCGGCAGCGCAGGGAAGGTTTTTGTGCGGGGGCGGAAAACCGCGGGGCGGGGCATCAGGGTGTGGACCGCGAGCCGCAACCTTTGCGCGGGAAGGCGGGTTCGGTAGGGGAAGACAGCGTCCAGCGGGCGGCCGATCGAGCGCCTGGGATGACGGAACCAAACCACGCCGGCGCCGCACAAGCGCCGGCATCGAAAGGATATTGCCATGAAGAAGATGATCGGTTTCGCGGCACTCGCTTTGTTGCCGTTTGCGCTGGCGGGATGCTCGCATCCGCAGCCGGTTTACGCTTATCCCCCGCCTCCGGCCTACAGCGAGGTCGCGCACCGCGGCTGGAACGATGGCGTGCGGGCGGCGCAGGACGACCTGCGGCACGGGCTGCCGCCGGACGCGGCGCGGCATCCCCGGTTCGACAATCCGCCCGTGCCTCCGCCGCTGCAGGAGGACTACCGGCATGGGTTCCGGGATGGATACCGGGCGGTCTATAACCATGGTGGCGGCGGGGGGTACTGAGCGCCGAACGGGGCTGCCGGGGGCTCTCCGCTTTTTTAGGGGGGTAGAATTTGGCAGCCCTTTGGAATCAATGAGTTAACTGGAGGTTGGGTCTCTGGCCTTTGTTTAGAATCAAGCACTTAGAGGGAGGTTCTCGAGCCCCCTTACCCCGGGGGATAAGGGGGCGATCGGGCGACACGCGCTGGGGTGGATCGGCCTGTCAGCGATCTTACCGGCGTCGAAATCCTTCAACTATCGGAACGAAATGCAGGTGCCTTCGACTGCGCTCTGGCCAGGCTCTTCGGCTCACCCCTGAATCACTTGTTGCGCCAAAGGCAGGCGCAACGATTTTGAAAGCTCGCTCTGGATGACAGAGCGTTTTTTGTCGCTCGGTTATCGACAGGCCTTTCTGTCGATACAGCTAGCGCCAGCCCTGCAGCAGGGCTCCGGAGACGCTGGTGGAGGGGGCCTGCCCGGGATCAATCCGGTGGAGTCGGCGGATATTTCCAATTTTCAACTGGCGCTAACAGGGCTTAGCAGGGGGCAGCCGCCATCAGGGCGACAATGCCCCCGAATCTTCCGCCATTCCGACATGCCCGCGGCTTTCAAAACCACGTTTAATGTATTCGCCAGGGTTGGTCCCGACAACTCGCTTGAACGCCTTACTGAACGCAGCGTCGGACTCATAACCGACCGACCGGGCAACATCGATGAGCTTTTTGTCACGCTGTTCGAGTAACTGCATCGCCTTCTGCATCCGCCACTCGGTTACATATTCCAGCGGTGTTTGTCCGAGCAGCTCTTTAAAGCGCGCTGCGAATGCGGAGCGAGACATGCTCGCGGCTTCGGCCAGGGATTCGACTGTCCAGGGTGAATTCACACGGTCGTGAATGGCATTCAGGGCAGTGCCCATTTGCGGATCGAAAACAGCACGAAGCCATCCTTTGTTGCGTTCCGGTCCCGACGCGATATGCGCCCGGAGTACCTGGATAAA
>JBARMS010000053.1:0-2543 GCA_049802575.1 Acidobacteriaceae bacterium
CGCTGAAGAAGGGCGCGACGGTGCTGGGGACGGGAACGCTCAGCAAAGGCGTGGCCACGTTGTCGACCGAGAAACTGGCGGCCGGAACCAGCCAGCTGACGGCGAGCTACGGCGGCGATGCCACGCACGAGCCGTCGACGTCGGCCGAACTGGCGCAGACCGTGAGCAGCGGCGCTTGCACCGAGGCGAAGACGCAGACGCTGGGGGCGCAGCCGTAACTATCGGGGTATGCGACGGGGTCCAGGGCACAGAGCTCAGGGCACAGAACCGCCGTCGTGCGACTCGTGGAATCCCATGTCTGCCGAACCCCGCGCAGACATGGGATTCCCCAGGCAAAACCGTTTCAGGGGTTCAAGTCAGGCCTTTTTTGCGGCCTCTTCGGCACGACTGAACAGCTTGCGGAAAAAGTAGTATCGGCGAGCAAATGCAGCCCTCAGGGGCTGAAGCCCAGCGTATTTTCAGGCTTTAACGGCACGACCAAGGTCGTGCCCTGATACAAAGACCCCGCTCGACGAGTTTTTCCGCAAGCGGTGAAGTCGGGCCTGCTTCAAAAACAAATGCGCGAGGCTGAGGCCGCCTGATTCGTGGAATCCCATTTCTACCGGACTCGGGCAGAAGTGGGTGTCTGCGGGAGAGGCAGCCGCGGATCCCTCGTCGCTTCGCTCCTCGGGATGACATCGTCTGGAAGTCGTAGCCCCTTTCGGGTCGGGCCGGGCCGGTTGTGTGCTGCGTCGTCTGCAATCCTGACTCGCCGGATCATCGCAGAACGGTCAGGGTGGAGACCTCGCGCGGGATGGGTCGGCGGTGCTACCATGAGTCCGCATTCGGCTCCGGCGTGGCCACCGGAGCATGCTTCTCCGTTCGCACCCAGACAAGGAGGCGGACATGTCCGCACTCTCCGGTCCCGCCGCTGCCAGCATCCTCTCTCTGATCTTTGCCACAACCGCGCTGCCCGCGCAAACCAGCCTTTCTGCCCCTTCCGCGGACGTGTCCTCCGCGTCCGGCCTGTCGAAGGTCCGCATCGTGCGCCTGAGCGAGGCGCGTGGCGCGGTGCAGATGGATCGGGGCACGGGCCGCGGCTTCGAAGCCGCGATGCAGAACCTGCCCATCGTCGAAGCGAGCCAGGTGGAAACCGGTATTGGCGTCGCCGAAATCGAGTTCGAAGACAACAGCACCGTGCGCCTGGCCCCGAATACCGCAGTCGAGTTTCCGCTGCTGGAACGGCGCGCCTCCGGGGCGACCGTCACTGCGGTGCGCGTGCTGCGCGGCATGGCCTACGTGAGCCTGACAAAGTCTCCGGCCGCGAGCGAGGAATTCACGCTGCTGTTCGGGCCGGAAAAGCTGCCGCTGGCGCCCGACAGCCACATCCGTCTGGAGATGAAAGCGGCGGGAGCCACGGTGGCCGTGCTGGGCGGCAGCGTCGAGGTCAACGGCGTTGCGATGAACGGCGCCGACGGGGCGATGGCTGTGCCGAGCAAGAGGAGCATCACGTTCGCCTTTGCGCCCAACTCCGAGCCCGTGGCGGCGAAGGGCATCACCCCTAACGCCCTCGACTCGTGGGACAAGCAGTCGACCGATTATCACGCCCGAGCGGCCAGCCTAACTGCCTTTGGAAACGCGCCGTATTCGTACGGGATGAACGACATGGGCTACTACGGCAGCTTCACGGACGCGGGCGACTGCGGCATGATGTGGCGCCCGTACTTTGCCAGCGCGGCGTGGGATCCGTATGGGAACGGGACGTGGGCCTGGTATCCCGGCGCGGGGTATTCGTGGGTTTCGCCGTATCCGTGGGGATGGATGCCCTATCACTATGGCGGCTGGTCGTATTGCCCCGGCGCCGGCTGGGGATGGATGCCGGGTGGCGCATGGAATGGGATCGCAAATGTACCAGCGAATCTCCCGTTGAGCGGTCATATCGTCGGGATGGGTTCCAATCCGCGGTTCCCGCATCCGCCCACGCAACCGCCGCGGCCCGGCGAGTCCACGCTGACGGATGTCAACCTGCGCCCGCTGGTTTTGTCGGAGGTTAGAAACGGCGCATTTGTCTTCCGCCGCGACTCGGCCGGTCTCGGGATTCCGCGGGAAGGACTCGGCGATTTGCGCGGCCTCTCGCACGACGCGGTGCGCCGAGGCATGGCCAGCACGCCCGTCTATTTCACCGTGGGATCGCGAGCCGAAGCGCCACGGGTGGCGGGCCGGACCACGGCCCAGGAACTCGCGCCGGTTACGATACATCGCGGTTCTGCGCCGGCCCCCGCGTTTTCGTCCGAGCCGGTGTTCACATCGCCCGGCGGCTCCCACAGCCAGTCGACCGTGTCGTTAGGCACGAGTAACCACATGGGCGGCGCCGCACCGGCGGGCGGTGGCGGCGGAGCTCACACGCACTAGAACTGGTCTCATAAATGTCTGAGCCGCATGTGAAGGCAGGCAAGGTGGACGAAACCGAGGAAGTTCTCGATGTGGTATTCCCATCGCGTGACGAGGCGGCGGAAGTTGTGCATCCACGCGAAGAGACGCTCCACCTTCCAGCGCTTGCGGTA
>JBARMS010000054.1:0-35908 GCA_049802575.1 Acidobacteriaceae bacterium
ACGCTCGGCAGGCGACGGGTGAGCAGCCGGTGCCTCTGCCGGACGGCCGCGTTCGATGGCTTCGCGGAACGCAGGCGGAGGTGGCGCCGGGGCCGTGCGGCCGTTGTTCAAAGGCCGATTCTCCGCAACCATAACCGGGCGCCCGTGGTTTACGTTCTCGAATTGCGCATGGTTCCTGACCGACACCTGCACAATCTCTCTCTGCGCGGGCAGCGCCGCTACGTGTGGCTCATGCCACGCGGCTAGCTGGGCTGGCGAAGGACGATACCGAAGGCCGCCTTGTCCGCCGACATAGGCCACGCGTGTGGTGTTGAAGCGGTTCACCACGCGGTAGCTGTACACGTTACGGATGACTGTCGTGTTCACGCGGCAGACAGTCGTGTTGTAGAAGAACGTGTTGTTCCGCCAATAGCCGCCTTCGTATCCGAAGCCGCCATAGCCGAAACCGTAGTTCACGCCGCCGTAGAAGCCGACGTGGGGGCCCCAGTAGCCGTGGTACCAGTGATAGCGCCCTCCGCCAAATCCCCAGTAGCCGGGCGTCCACAGAACGCCGGTGTACGGCGGCATGACCCAGGCGCCAGGCACCCAGTAATAGCCGGCGGGGGCATAAGCCCAGTAGCCTGGCGTCCAGATGTAGTTCGGCTCCGGCGCCGGTGGCTGTTCGTAGTCGGGAATTTCCGGCGGGGGCTGCGGAGCCGCATTGTCGGTCGTCTCGCCGTCGTTTTCCTGCTCCTGCGGAGGCGGTAGCGCAGCGGACTCCTGATTCTGATTTTCGGCGCCCTGACTCTGGCTCTCGCTGGGTTGTGCTGACTGATCGGCAGGCGGAGCAGGCGGGTTTTGCTGGCCGCCTGTTTCGGTCACGTCGGTCGCGGGCGCCAGATTCGCCGAGGCCGGATCATCGCTGGCGGCCGGTTGCGCCTCGGTTGACTGCGCCTGACTCGGCTGCGCAGCACTCTGATCCTGCGGCGTGGTCTGATTTTGGTTGCCGTGGCAGCCCGCAAGTGCGAATGCCAAAACGACTGCTGAAACTGCTAACGTGCCAATTCTCTTCATGGGTTCTTGGATGCGGCTTGCCGCCATAGACCAAAGCCAGCGCCGACGGCCAGCGGATCGCTCTCCTTCGAGTTCAAGATTGCAAACGCAAAGCCTTGTTTGTGGGATGCAATCCTGGACGGCGGTTGGCGGGAAATTTGCCTGCTTTGGGCCTCAATGGCCGTCCGGGACCGCGGAATCCCTGGCTCCTGAAGATGTTACGCCGAAAACCTCGAGAGCGGCTGGAACGCAATCCACGACGGATTGTTCCCGCGCCGCGCGGAGGGCTTCTCCGGCCAGGAGGATGGTTGGGGCAGGACCCGGCGTGAGGCGGTCGAGCCGCGCAAGGGTGGTGTGGACCACCTGCTGGTCGGGCTGCGCGGCGCGCGAGACGACCGCGCAGGGCAGATCGGCGGGCAGCCCTTCCCGCCGCAGTTGTGTGGCCAAGGCGCTCAGGTCGCGACCGGGCATGTAGACGACGCGGGTGGCACCGGCAAGCGACGCGGGCTCGAGCGGCGAACCGGGCCGATGATGGCCCGAGGTAAAGCTGATACTCGACGCATTGCGGCGATCGGTGAGCGGGCGGCGCATCGCGGCTGCGGCGGCGAACGCGGCGGTGATGCCGGGAACGGCCTCGAAGGGAATGCTCGCTGCGCGCAGAGCGTCCATTTCCTCGCCGGCGCGCCCGAAGACCAGCGGGTCTCCAGATTTGAGGCGCACCACCGCGAGGCCACGGCGAGCGTAATCGACCATCATCGCATCGATCTGCTCCTGGCTGATGTTTTTGTGGCCGCAGCGCTTGCCCACGTTGATGACGATGGCGCGCGCCGCGTGGTCGAGAACCGCCTGGGGGACGAGGTCGTCGTGCAGCACGACGTCCGCGCTCTCCAGCAAGCGGACGGCGCGAAGCGTCAGCAATTCCGGATCGCCGGGACCGGCGCCGACCAGATAAACCGAGCCAGCCTGTGCCTGCGTCGTTCGAGGGGCGCTCACGCGGGCACCTCGGCCTTCCGCAGCGCCTCGGCTTGCTGGCAGGCAAACTGCCGCGTCGGGCATGCCTCGAGCGCACACAACGGACGATGCGCCAACTCGTGCAGCAGCAGATTACGCTGCGGGCTGGCCGGCACGTCGGCACGGATTTCTCGCCGCAGGCCGCCCAGTTCCTGGAGCCACGGACCTAAATCGCGCGGGAGCTGCTCGTCGACCTCGCGCCGCAGGCGTTGTGCCAGAGCGGGGCTTTCGCCGGCGGTCGAAATGGCGATTTGCAGCTCGCCGCGCGCGACCACCGAGCCGAAATAAAAGTCGCAGTTTGGGGGATCGTCGACGGCATTGCAGAGAATATTGCGGCGCAGCGCTTCTTCGTAGACCGTGTGATTCACCGCAGAATCATTGGTCGCGGCAATGACGAGGAAGACGCCCTCGAGATCCGCCGGCGCAAAGGTCCGCTTGCGCCACGCGATGGCGCCATTCTCGATCAGCTCGCGGAGCTGCGGAGTAGCCTGAGGAGCGACGACCGTGATTGCCGCGCCCGCTGCGCGCAGGCTCTCAATCTTGGCCAGCGCAACTGTTCCTGCGCCGACCACGAGCACGGGGCGACCCTCCAGGCGAAGAAAGATGGGTAGAAGACTCATCGCGATCCTCAACCTGCCAGTTCCACGGGAACCCGGCCGGCGGCCAGGTCGCGCTCGACCGGCGCCAGTTGCTCGCCGGCCAGTGCGGCGCGGATTTCTGTATCGCTGGTGCGGGCAAACCAGGCGCGCAGATTTTCAGCCGCTTCGCGTTCCGCCAGATATTTGCGAAGCAGCCGCTCGATGGCCTCCGGGACCAGATGGGCCGGCGTGCGGAAACCCACGGGCCGCGCCGTTCCGGCATGCTGGCCGACCGATCCGCCGACGCACAAGTAGTACGCATCGGTGAGCTGGCCTTCGTGCTTGATCTTCTTGCCTTCGAGGCCCAGGTCGGCAATCCAGTGCTGGCCGCAACTGTTGGGGCAGCCGGTCACATGCAGGCGCAATTGCTGATCGAACTGCGGCAGCCGTTCTTCCATCTCCTCAACCAGCCAGCGGAGAAAGCCCTTGGTCTCGGTGATGGCGAGCTTGCAGAATTCGGTTCCGGTGCAGGCGATGCCGCCGCGCCAGAAGGCCGACCCTTCGACATGGAGCCCGATCTGGCCCAGCTCGCGAGCAAGCTCGCCGGCGCGCGCCGTGGGCACGTTGAGGAAGAGCAGGTTCTGCATCACGGTCAGGCGCAGTTCGCCGGTATGGCCGGTTTCCGGACTGCCGAACTGCTCAGCCAGCTCTGCGGCTGCAGCCAGCTGATCGCCGGTGAGACGTCCGCGCAGGACGCTGGCGCCCACATAACTCAAGCCCGGCTGCTTTTGACGATGAATGCCGGCATGGTCGCGCAGAATGTCATCAGGCACGGTTTCCTCGACCGCCGGATCGAGCGTGATGCCGAGTCGGCTTTCGATTTCGAGCAGGAAACGCTCGGCGGTCCAGCCCTCTTTCATGAAGAGGTATTTGAGGCGGGCGCGGTCGCGGCTCTCGCGGAGGCCCTGCTGGTCGCGGAAGATTTCCGTGATGGCGCGGACGACGGCAGCGGCCTGATCCTGGCGGACGAAGGCGTTGAGGCGCACCGCCAGATGCGGCTCGTTCGACAGGCCGCCGCCGACGCGGAGCGAGTAACCGACCTCATCGCCGCGACGCACCGCGTTGAGGGCGATATCGTTGATTTCCGGGTAGGAGCACCACACCGGGCAGCCGCTGACCGTGATCTTGAACTTGCGTGGGAGATTGTAGAAATCGTTATTGCCCTTAAGGTTGCCGGCAATCTCTAAAGCAAGCGGTGAAGCGTCGATGAGCTCGTCGTGGGCGATGCCGGCGAGCGGGCAGCCCGTCACATTGCGGACCACGTCGCCGCAGGCGCCCTTGGGCGAGAGGCCGGCAGCATCGAGAGCTTCGAGGACGAGGGGGAGGGATTCGACGGTCAGCCAGTGGTACTGGATGTTCTGGCGGACGGTGATGTCAGCGAGGTTGCGGCCGTGGCGCTGGGCGATGTCGCCGAGGACGCGCGCCTGGGCGGTGTGCAGGATGCCGTTGGCGAGCGGCACGCGGAGCATGAAGTAGTCGGTGGCTCTGCCTTCGCCGCCTTTGCCCCCGGTGACGCCGAGGCCGTCGCCCTGGGTGTAGATCCCCCACCAGCGGAAGTACGTATTCCACTCCTCGGGAATGGAGGCGCGGCCGTCCCGGGCGAAGGCGCGAATCTCCTCGATGGCGTCCCAGGGGTTTTTCTCGCGCTTCAGGCGCTCAGCTTTCTGGGCTTTGGTTTCTTTGGGTGCGGCTGCGTCGGCCATGGAGGCTCCCTGTGAGCTAAGGGGGAAGTTGGCCTCGCGCGGCGGGAAAAGGAAAAACCCGCGTCAGCGAGGAGGCTGGAGCGCGGGCTTTTTGGGGTGCGGCTATCGATCGAGGGCTTCACCCAGAAGTCCGGCGCTGCGCGCAACAACAAGCGCAACAAGCAACCGGGGTGGGGCACAGGACCATACGCCAAGCATAGGGTAGATTGGCTGCGCCGTCAATCACGAAGTGACTGTAGCCATGGTCGGTTGGTAACGAACGGCCGAAATCCGCCGCGGGGAGGTGGGATCCGGAGTGGGGAAACGCAGCTTCGGGGCAGCCTATAATCGCGAATCATGCTGCAAACCATAGCGGACGCGGAGATGTTCCTCGGCTGGCTCGTGTGGTCGATGGCGTTTGTCCGGCCCAGCCGTGAGGCAGCGGACCGCACCGAGGTGGCCAAAGCGAAGTCGTCGCGGTGGGGGATTGGCCTGGTGATGGCCGGGTTCGCCTGCCTGTGGGCCTACATTCGACCGGTGGGCTACTTCAAGTCGGGGTGGGAACTGATTGTTTCCATGACGCTTATCCCGATCAGCGTGGCCCTGGTCTGGTGGGTGACGCGGCATCTGGGCAAGCAGTGGCGCTACCAGGCCGCGCTGCGCGCCGATCATGAACTGATCCGGACCGGGCCTTATGCGTGGGTCCGACATCCGATCTACACTTCTATGCTGGGCATGATGGTGGCCACCGGTTTTTGCTGGACGTGGTGGCCGCTGTTCGCGGCGGCGCTGTTCTTCTTTGTTGCGGGAACCGAGGTTCGCGTGCGGGCCGAGGACCGGCTGCTGGCGGAGCGTTTCGGCGAGACCTTTGCGGCGTATCGGCGGCGGGTTCCCGCCTATTTGCCGTTTGTGCGGTGACCCCCTCTCCCCAATTTTTTTCGATGGTTTTTGGCGATGATTTGTTTTCAATAATATAGCTTGGGGTGACCTGAAGAATCCTCTTGTATGTGTTTGGGAACAAATCAGTTGACTCACGGCCGCCGATGAGTCAGAGACGGTCGTTTGTGATCTATTCGCGGTCGTGATGCCGGCAAGTGATTCACATCGGGTCAGATCCATCGCGGCTGCGAGTGATCACCTCGCAACCGTGAGTGACGGCCTCGCGGTCTTGTTTGATCTCATGGCGGTCGTGAATGATTCAGTCGCGACCGCCAAGGTACGGCAGCCCCGCGTCTGGGCAGTGTGATCGAGTTATCAAACATCGCGCTGGAGCCCGGCCTGGGCCGGTGCAAAAACCAAAAAGCTCTATGCGCGCTGGGCGGACAGAGCTTTCCTTTTCCAGCGTAGGGGCCTGGGAAGGGGGTAGCAAGCACAAATCGAGCCCAAGGCGTTACCGAGGTGATGGGGCAGACCCAGCGTGGGAGCCGAGTCGCGCACCATTGCGATGCAGGGGAATTGAATGAATGCAAAGCGAACGAGAGTTCATCCAAAAATTGAATGACCTGAAGTTATGTACTGAAAATGATCAGTTTGTATCGGCTTGTTCGGGGGATGGCCCATAGAACGTCGATCACACCCAACCCCCGTGGGTGAGTGACTTGTCCTGTTCGGGTCAACCCAAACAAGACCACAATGAAAACGCCCCAAAATCATCCGTTGGAGTGAGTGATGCAGCGATGCCTTTGGGATGTGCAAAGGTCAGACGACAGCCGGGACGCATGCAGGTTCTGGGTCTGTTCCGAAGGTCAGACGTGCAGTGCTGCCAACGCCCATCGACGCTGGATGCACTCGCTGCGCTCCTGGCGAGCGAGTGCATCGGGCGTTTTCGCCTTACGGAACCGGAATCGGAGCCGGAACCGGAACCGGAACTGCGGATGAGCTGACGCGCGTCAATAACCACCGGCCGTCGATCTTTTGGGCTTCACCGTCAAGGTCTACGTGGCTCTTGGCTGTCCAATTCGGCTGGCCGGTGTCTGCATTCAATGACACATCGAAGTAATGGCATTCGAAATACACCGATGATTTCCATTGGCCGTCACGGTCCTTTACAGGGACATATTTTGTTTTGTATGCCGGGGAAAGCGACACAAACTTATTGGCTTGCTGCAACCCGCCGGAAACATACTTGAAAAACGTGCACAACGTGCCCTGTTGTCCGGTGGCAGACGTGTCGTACGTTGGTGGAGGACAAGTTTCGGGATCATCCGGATCGCCGTTGCCGACATAATTTCCGGCCGTGTCAGCGGTGCTGATAACCGTGAGTTGGGCGTCCTTAGCCCAGATGGAAAGTGCCTCGCGGATTCGCTGAGTGATCACTGCAGACGAATCGCCGTTCACGGGATCGTGCACGCTGACTGCTGCGTGAAAAGTCGCGTGAAGCTGTTCCAGCTCAGTCATCTGGGCCAGCTGTCCGTCATCGTCCCGCCAGCGATCTGCGTGGGCGGCTCCTATCGCCGCGATAATTCCGATAGCGGCCAGGGCCACAAAACGTGAGTATTTCTTGAATGTTGATTGCATGTCCGTCTCTCCTCCGATTCGGGGCGCGATTGTCGTTCTCACCGCGCCTGTTTGTTTGTCTTGATTCCATGTGCGGCCCCGAGTTTCCATGACTGCGCCTCCTGGAGCAATGCCTGCCCGGCGAATTGTTTCTCCCCAAATAAATCTTTGTGCAGGAATCAGTTGGAAGACGTTGTCCCCAATCTCCCTGGAGTGCTAGACTCGGCCCTCTCGGCCGGGCGGGTGTGATATGACCCTTTCACACACTCAAAACACGGTTCGGTTTGGCCAGTTTGAGCTGGATCTGAGGACGCGGCAGCTCACTAAGAACGGTGCGAAGATCCGGTTGTCGCAGCAGCCGATTCAGGTTCTGTCGTTGCTTCTCGAAGCCCCCGGCGAGATTGTCACGCGGGAGGAATTCAGACGACGCCTCTGGTCGTCCGATGTGTTCGT
The DNA here is from genome assembly GCA_049802575.1 of Acidobacteriaceae bacterium. Lineage (GTDB taxonomy): Bacteria > Acidobacteriota > Terriglobia > Terriglobales > Acidobacteriaceae > Palsa-343. The sequence continues at coordinate 7,313 of JBARMS010000054.1, forward strand.
CGATTTTGACCACGGGCTGAATAAATCCGTGCAGAAACTGCGCGACGCGCTGGGGGATTCGGCAGGCTCTCCCCGTTACATCGAAACCATTCCACGGATCGGCTACCGCTTCATTGCGCTCGACAAAGAGGCGAATAGAAGTGTGGAACTGCCGTCAGGAACAGGAATCTTCCCGCCGCCGGCCGCCCCGGCCCTCCCGGGCGGACGGATCCCCACAAACCGGCGGGCACGATGGATTCTACTCGCCGCTTCTGCCGCGGCCTGCGTGGTACTTGCGCTTGGCGGCCTTTATCGATTGCGCCATCGTCAGCCGCAGCGGTACATGCAGCTAACTGATTTCACTGACTCGGCGGTGACGCCGGCGCTTTCGCCGGATGGGCATATGGTGGCATTCATCCGCGGAGACGATGGTTTCCTCACGTCCGACCAAATCTACATCAAGATGCTTCCGAACGGAGAGGCCAGAAGGGTGACGGACGACCCACGGCCGAAGTACGGGCTGGCATTCTCGCCCGATGGGGCGGAGATTGCGTACACGGTATTGGAGACTTCCGAGTTTTCCACCTACGAGGTGTCAGCTTTGGGAGGCGAGCCTCATCTTTTGATGAAGAACGCCGCGGGCCTGGTGTGGCTGGACCCGCAGCGGCTGCTCTTTTCGATCATTCGGCCAGGAGAAGGACTCCATCTGGGTGTAGTTACGGCGACCCTGACGCGGTCGAGTCTGCGCGAGCTCTACTTCCCTGAGCACGAGCGCGGCATGGCCCACGACTCGTATCCATCCCCGGATCGGCACTGGGCGTTGGTGGTGGAGATGAACGGTGGCGGCGATTGGGCGCCGTGCCGGCTGATTGCTCTCGAAGGCCAGAGCCCGTCGAGAGTCGTTGGCCCTAACGGCGCGTGCATGTCGGCCGGGTGGTCTCCGGATGGCCGATGGATGTATTTCACCGGCTGGGTGGAAGGACAAAGCCACATCTGGCGGCAGCAATTCCCGGAAGGAAAGCCGGAGCAAATCACCTTTGGACCAACGGAAGAGGATGGAATTGCGATGGAGCCGGACGGACGGGCGCTGATCACCTCGGTGGGAGTGCACGAAAGCTCCCTGTGGATTCACGACGAGCGCGGAGATCGGCCGCTTTCTTCAGAAGGTGAAGTGGTCAGTTCATTATCTTCCCCAACCTTCAGCCCGGATGCCAGGGTTATTTATTACCTCTTGCGGCGCGGGAAAAGTTCCGATGCGGAATTGTGGCGAACGGTGGTGGACTCAGGGAAAAGCGATGCGTTGTTTTCCGGGATTTCAATGATCGACTTCGATATCTCGCCGGATGGCAAACAAGTGGTGTATACAACCGCTGCGCGAGACGGAAGCGTGCAGTTGTGGATAGCGCCCGTAGACGGAAATTTACCCGCAATGAAAGTGAATGTTTCCGGTGTACGATCGCCGCATTTTGGCGCAAGCGGACTGATTCTGGTCCAGCGAACTGAGGGAAACAAAAACTATCTCGAGCAGATCAATTCGGATGGGTCGCACCCGTCGAAGATCGTCCCGTATCCCATCGGGGAATTCCAGTCTGTTTCTCCGGGCCGGCGATGGGTCACTGCTGAGGTTCCCAGGGCGCCGGATAGCAGCCTTCCCGCGATCATGGCAATTCCGTTGGCCCATGGAGCCCCGCAGCGCATTTGCGCGCCCTACTGCTCAACCGGTTGGTCCACGGACGGAAAGTTCCTGTTTGTATCTGTCGAGGATTCGTCGCGAACCAGTCCGGGGCGAAGCCTCGCAATTCCCGTCGGTCCGGGGGAAAGCCTGCCGGATCTTCCCGTGGGAGGTATCGCGCCGCTGGCCGATCCGAGCGTGGTTCAGGGAGCGGAATCGGTTGGGCGCGGAGCACTCGTGCCGGGCAAGGACCCCGCGCATTATGCCTGGGTGAACATCACGGTCCACCGGAACCTCTATCAAATCTCGCTGCCCTAGCCCTGTAACAGCCATGTTCCGAGGCGAGCCGCAGCAACAGCTCCGCAGGGGTGTGGTTGCCACGTTTCTCGACAACTGATCAATCGCCGAGTCGCTCGGTGAGGGTTCCATGTTTCCGGGATTGCCGTTCCTCGGGAAATAGCAAAAACATCCGGACTGAAGCCTATACTCGAAAAGGTGCCGCCGCGGCACGACTAAAACTGTGCGCTTTCAAAACGCATCGATTCCGCCAGCGTTGAGAATCGCGATTATTTGTCTTTCCGCTTTCGCAACCTCGGCATTCCAGGCAATCCGACAGTCGAACCCTTACCTCGTTTCCATCGAGCGGTGGGTTGATCCCTGATACAAGGCACAGAAGGGGCAGCGAGGCAGCAAAAGCGATCATCGGTCTCGCCCTTTGACTTGGCGCGGGCGAGGATTTATAAGGAGCTATTCCGTCGAGAAACGGAAGGAAGGCGCGGGGGCGCGGCGGGAAAGGTCCTGCCGGGGCGTTCGCGTTGACGAGGTTTGCACTGGGATGTTCGGGAAGGCGGTGAAAATCCGCCACTGCCCCGCAACTGTAAGCGCGTGTTCCTGCGTCTGGTTGTTTTGAGACTCAGGGGCAGGCCGACCGAAATGCCACTGGAACCGCTCGGTTCCGGGAAGGCGGGCGGCCTGGTTCGATAATAGGTGGAGTGACGCGCAAGTCAGGAGACCGGTCCCGTGTGCCAGAGGCGGCGCTTGCGCCGGCTCGTTCACCGCGCTCCGAGGGGAGCGGAGGACCTATGAGACATGTAACGCGGCTTGCGCGCCGCTTCCTTTGCTTTTTTCTTCTGCCGTTCTGTGCGACTGCCAGTTATGCGGTCAGCGTGCATGGAACCGTGACCGATACGCTGGGCGTGCCGATTGCCGGCGCTGCCGTGGCGCTGGTCCATGACGGCAAAGTGATCCTGACCGTGCTGAGCCAGCCGGACGGCAGCTACACGCTGGTGAGCGCGTATGCGGGGCAGTTCTACGTGTTGGCGTCGGGACGCTCGTTCCGGCAATTGCAGACGCGCAGCTTCTACGGCGGCCAGTTCGACGACGTGGAGCAGAACGTGGTGCTGGAGCCGGAGTGGGTGCGGCAGTCCATTGTGGTGACGCCAACGGGCGAGCCCGAGCCGCAGGCGCAGACCAGCGGATCGGTTTCGGGGATCAGCGCAATTCAGTTCGAGAACCGCGAGGACATTGTCGGCGCGCTGCGGCAGATTCCGGGCGCGCAGGTGGTGCAGACGGGGCAGCGCGGCGGCGAGACGTCGCTCTTCATTCGCGGCGGCAGCTCGACAGCGAATACGGTGACGATGGATGGCGTTCCCATCGAGGATGTCGGCGGGCGGTTCGATTTCAGCAACGTGGCGACGACGGGGCTCTCGGATATTGAGGTCTATCGCGGCCCGAATACGGTGCTCTATGGAGCGGATGCAGCGGCCGGAGTGGTGGCGCTGACGACGCCGCGGGGCAGCACGCCATTTCCTTCGATTTTGTATCAGGGCGATGTGGGCAGCTTCGGGACGTATCGAAACCAGGTGCAGATCGGCGGCCTGAAGCAGAAGCTGGATTACTACGGCGGGTTATCGAATCTGGAGACGCGGAATTCCATTCCGATGGACGCCTATCACGACGACACGGGAGTGGCGAACGTGGGCTGGAGCTGGTCGGCGAAGACGGAGATTCGCGTGACGGCGCGGAACAGCGTGTCGGCAACGGGCGTGCCTTCGGCCAACGGCGGGTATGAGTTCAACGGCATCGCGAACGATGGCAAGCAGCTCGATCAGGACACGTATGGCACGGGGACGATCGCGCATAGCTTCCGCGACAACCTGAATGTGGTGGCGCGCTATGGGCTGGTGCGGAAACGCGAAGAGAGCGAGCAGTGGTATCCGGCGGGGCAACTGATCGCCGGGAACTACTACGGCGCGTTCGAGACTGTCACCGGGGCGAACGGCTACCAGTCGCGCGGGCTGGCGCTGATGAATTACGGGACGGATTTCGGGTCGATTTATCCGTGGAGGCTGGCGCTCGATTCGAACCGCGACGATTTGTTCGTGCAAATGAACTACGTGCACGGGCCGCATCTGGCCGTCGCGGCCGGCGCGCGGTATGACAATGAGCGCGGCGTGGAGAAGGAGCCGGTCTACGCGTATCGCGAAGGCCTGGAGCGCGCGAACTACGATTACCAGGGGCAGATCGGCGGCGAGTTCAAGAACCGGCTGTTCTACACGGCAGCGGGAAACATTGAGAAGAACGGGCTGTTTGGCACGGTGGGCACTCCGCATATTGGAGCGTCGTATTATCTGGTGCGGCCGGGACGCGGCTGGCTGCACGGGACGAAGCTGGACTTCAATTTTGCGCGTGGGTACCAGGAGCCGACGCTCGATCAGCAATTCGGCTCGCTGTACACGTTTCTCGTGCACAATGGCGGCCGCAAGACGGCTTCGCAATATGGCATCGCCCCGGTTGGCGCGGAGCTGTCGCGGACGTATGACGGCGGGCTGGAGCAGAGCCTGTTCAGCGAAAAAGTCACTCTGCGCGCTACGTATTTTCACAATGAATTCGGGAATCAGATTGAGCCGGTGCCGGCGACGGCGGTGCCTGCGCTGCTGCCCAATCTATCGGCCGCGCAACAGCAGAATCTCCAGGCTTTCCTCAACAACAATTACGCGTATGAGCTGGATCTGAACTCGATGGCGTACCGCGCGCAGGGCGCGGAGGGGGAAGTGGAGTACGGGCTGGGACGCAACGTGTTTGTGCGCGGCGGCTACACATATCTCGATGCGGTGGTGCAGCAGTCGTTCTCGTCGGACAACGTGGAATGCAACAACTACGGAACGCCGGGGCCATGCTTCAACCCCAACTTTCCAGAAATTCCGATCGGGAATTACTCGCCGCTCAAGGGGGCGCGGCCATTTCGCCGGCCGCCGCACACCGGATTCACCAGCGTGATCTACACCGGCCGGAAGTGGACTGCGGTGGCGGAGGGCACCTATGCCAGCCGCAGCGACGACTCGACCTATCTGGGCGGAGACGATGTGAACGGCGGCAACACGCTGTTGCTGCCGAACCGGAATCTCGACTACGGCTATTCACGGCTCGACCTGGGCGCGAGCTACGCGTGGAAGCCGTGGATGGGGGTCTACACGCAGCTGAACAACGCGACGAGCGACCACCACATTGGACCGATTGGGTATCCATCGCTGCCGTTCAATTTTGAGACGGGAATGCGATTCACGATCGGGCGGGGCGGCCATTAGGGCTCAGCTTTCGCGTGGCGTCCAACCCGCGTGATGTGCAAACTATCCGACCAATCTGATCCTGCGCCGGATCAATTTGCGTATCGCATTGCGCATCGCTCGTGCGAACCCCGCGCTTTGCCGCTCTGAGGCGCAACCAGCGACTTTCACTTTCGTATCTCAATGGGTGAAGGTGAGCGCGGCCGGCGCACTTCATCCGTCACTCCATCCCGGCCGCCTCAGCCTGCTTTCGGCGGGTTGACGGGTTCGCGTGCGATCAACTCTCCGGGAGCGCAGCCTTAACGCACGATGCAACCCATTATTCCGGAGTCCAGGAGTTCTCCCCATCATGCTTCATCGCAGCCTCGCCGCCGTTCTCCTGTTGGGAACAGCGGTCACAATCAGTGCACAATCCAACGTCAGTTTTGAGACGTATAACGATCCTGTTAAGACTGCTGCCGGTTCCATCGTGGCCGGGGATTTCAACAACGATGGCAAGCCCGATCTGGTGGAGTGCTGCAACGCCAGCACGCAGATGGTCTTCCGCGCGGGCAACGGTGAAGGCCGGTTCGCGGCGCCCAGCGTGGCCTTTGCAACGCCGGTGTCGCTCGAGAGCCCCGTGGCCGTGGATGTGAACGGCGACGGCAACCTGGACATCGTGGCGGTCGCGGCGCTGAATCCGCCACAGCCACCGGGAGAGGGCAACTATGAACTGATGGTGTTTCTGGGCAACGGCAACGGCACCTTCCAGGCCCCCAAGGTCTACAAGACAACACAGATGCCGAACACGGTGGTCGTCGGGAACATTTTCGGCGACGGGCATCCGGATATTGCGGTGGCCGATGAAGCCAGCACGATCGATCTGTTTCGCAATGACGGCAACGGCACCTTCACCTACGAGAAGTCGATCAACATGGGTGGAGGTCCTTATGCGGAGATGAGCGTGGCCGGGGGCGACATCAACGGCAACGGGTACCTCGACCTGGCGGTGATGCAACTGGCCGGAACGAGCAGCGGGATCAATGGCGCGGACCCGCAGGAGCTCTACGTTTTGTGGAACGACGGAAAGGGCGACTACACGCAACAGGAAATCGGCGACAACTATTACTTTCCCGAGATCGCGGTCAGCCGGCTAAACGGCGACGCCCAGATGGACATCCTGGTCAGCTATCAGTGCACAGCGAATAACGGCGATTACTATTGCATCGGATTCGACGGGTACTACGGCCAGGGGAATGACAAGGTGGTGAAGAAAACGCTGGTGACCGATTCCTCCGGCGTGAACCCGGGCGACATCGGCCGGATTGCAGGCGTGGACGTGAACGGCGACGGATACGGGGATATTGTGGCCGTCGGCGGGCTCAAGTGCGATACCGCGAACGGCACCTGCAATCCAGGGACGGCGGGGTTGTTCACCTGGGTTGGCAATGCGAATGGCACCTTCCAGCAAACATCGCAGCAGATCATCACTTCCGATGGCCAGTGGTCCGGCTCAGTCACCATGGCGGATTTCAACCGCGACGGCATGATGGACTTTGCCCAGGGCGTTCCGGGCGCGGGCGGCCAAACGGAGGTGTACATCAATTCCACGAAGCGCACGACGTGCGGGCGTTACACGATCAGCCCCAGCATCACGGTGTGCGAGCCGGTGGACAACACGTATGCGCCGAACCCGGTACGCGTAGAGGCGAACGCCTACGACACGACCTCGATGACGGCGATGCAGGAGTACATCGACAACAAGCTGGTGTATTCGGAGCCGGTCACGAGCTTCGACACGACGTTTTCCGTCAGCAACGGTCCGCACTTCTTTGTGACGAAGGGGTGGGACACGAGCGGACGCAGCTTTGTGGCGGACCGGAACGTGACGGCCTACAGTGGAACGCCTGGCCCGGTATGTACAGCGGCACCCGACTCGGCCAGCATCTGCCTGCCGGCGGGGGACACGAGCAGTTCGCCGGTACTGATTCTGGCGAATGGCGATACAGGGAGTTCAGTTCCCACGGCCGCGCAGCTTTACATCGACGGCAAACTTGTGGTCGACAACAAGGCGTCGTGCAGCGACAGCCAGTGCTGGAACACGACGTCGTTCGTGCAGGTGAGCGAGAACCTTGCTTCGGGCAGCCATGATCTGGTGTTCAAGATTTGGGACGTGGCTGGGAAGGTCTACGAGGCAAGCAAAACGGTCACGGTCAATTGATCGGCCACGCGGCGCGGGCTCTCGAGAGTCCGCGCCGCATCTTTCTGCGCCGGAGCCCGGCTCAGTTTTGTACGCGATGTGCTGCGTTCTCTGGCCTCGCCGTATTGTGAAAACGAATTTGTCGTCTGCAGGCGTCCGCCTGTGCAGCCGAGGGGTATACTCCGCCGCAAGGGGGCAAGCGTGACAATTGCGGAGAGAATGCTGCGCGGGTTCGATGAGCAATTTGCGAACACGCGAAAATTTCTCGCTCTCGTTCCGGATGACCGGCTGCAGTGGAAGCCGCAGGAGAAGTCGATGGAGCTGGGGCGGCTGGCGTGGCACCTGGCTGATTTTCCGGAATGGGTGGTGATGACGTTCACCCAGGATGCCCTGATCATGGGCGCGGCGGACGCGGAGAAGGCGGAAAAGGGATGGAAAGGGAAGACGCGCGCGGAGATGCTGGCGCGTTTCGATGGCGACCTGCCGCGGGCCCGCGCTGCGCTGGAAGCAGCAAGCGATGAGGAAATGGCACAGCGCTGGACGATGGAATGGGGCGGGCAGACGGTGATCGATGACACGCGCGAAGCCGTCTACTGGAAGTGGTCGGTCTGCCACATGGTGCACCACCGGGCGCAACTGGGGGTCTATTTCAGGATGCTGGGAATACCGATCCCAGGATGCTACGGGCCTTCGGCGGACGAGATGATGCCTGAGTCGGCGATGGCCGGGTAGTGAATTCGTGCAGATGCCGCGAGCGCGATCAGGCAGCCGCGGCCAGCGCAGGCTCCGAGGGCAGGAAAGCCGTCATGAGCGTGCCCGACGCATGCGTGCTGCTGGGAAGGGCGACCCGGCTGCGGCAACGGATGAAACCGCCGCGCTTGTCCAGCAGATCCTTCACTGTCCAGAGCCCGAGGCCGATGTTGATGTCTTTGCGCTCGACAAAATAGGGAGAAAAGACCCGCGAGCACTGCGCCGGGGGAATGCCGATGCCCTGATCGGCCACGGTGAGACGCAAACCGGCAGCGGCCGTGGCGGGGTGCCGTGCGGCATGGGCGCCGAGGTAAATGGTAGATTCCTGGCCGGAGGCGTCGATGGCGTTGGCCACCAGGCTCGACAGGATGTGCTTGCATTCGCCCTGCGGCCACCGAATCGCCAGATCGGGCCGGATCTTCTTTTTCACTTCAATGTCTTTGAGGCGGAGACGCCGTTCGTAAATGGCCAGCACTTCGTCAACCGCCTCGGAAATAGAGAGGGAGACGGACGAGGCGGGGTCGCGATAGTAGCCGAGGGTCTGGCGGGAAATCTGCGAGACGTGCTGCAGCACATTATGGGCTTTCAGTTGCCAGAGGAAGACGCCGCGACGCCGCTCGTCGTCACTCATGCTGGTGTATCCGAGAGCCGGGGTGACGTGAGTGTGCTGGGAGCAAATTCGATCGAGCGCGGCGTTGTCTTCGCGCCGGGAAAAGAAGCGCAGAGGCCAGCCGCAGGAAAGATGAAATGAGCGGCCGCGGCCGAGATCGTTCCACAAATCTTCGAGCTGGAGAGAGGCCTGCTTTTGACCATCCTCCCAAAGCACGGCGACCATTTCGCCGTAGGCGACGATGGGCGCGTTGTCCGTGCCGTGGGCGCTCACCGCCGACGCCAGACGGTCGAGGACGCCCCCTACCAGAAGAGCGAAACGCTGTGGATCAGGTTCGCCCGCGGACATGAACTCACTCAGAGCTTTTGTCGCGTCCAGAGCCAGCCAGCGGCCCTGACGCGCGACACGCGTGAGGTCGATACCGCGGTGCTCGACGTATTCCGCCATTTCACGGCGGTGCGGCTGGTCGGCGATGATAACCGCGGCGCCTCCGGCGGCGAGGGCGGCAGCCACGCGCTGGCCTACCTCTGACACGAGCGAGGCGTCGTTGGAATAGAAATGGGCCGTGTGCGATCCGCGCACAGAGTCGTCGTGGGCGGAGCGGTTTCCGCCGGACGGAACCGTCCCGGGAGCTGGGGGAATGATGGATGCCATGTTGGGCCCAGGTTGCAGGCAGAGCAGGGGGGAAATCGCGCGACCCTATTCTGGCAATTTCGCAGTTTGGATGTCGACTGCCAGGGTGAAGGATGTCTGAGGGTGAAACAGGACAGCCCACCGAGGGTGGGCTGTTGTTCGCCGAGGTTTTGCTCTCTTCAAGGGCCGAAGAGCTTTTAAAGTGAGAGTTGATGATTCACGCGTCAGCTATCACTTAATAAGTGACTTACTGGCGTCTTGCCGGCCTCACTGCTTCCTGGGCGTGAGCGGCTCCGTTCGGCGGAACCGCCGGCGGCTCGGGGGTGGCAGCCCTTGCGCCAATGCCAAGCTTCTGGCGGAGTTGGGTGTCGATTTTGGCGAAGGTATCGCGATTGTCCTTGAGGAACTGGCGGACGTTCTCGCGCCCCTGGCCGATGCGCTCGCCGGAGAAGCTGAACCAGGCGCCGCTCTTCTCGACGATGTTGTTGGTGACGGCCAGATCGAGGACGTCGCCTTCGCAGGAGATGCCCTCGCCGTAGAGGATGTCGAACTCAGCCTCGCGGAAGGGCGCGGCGACCTTATTCTTGACAATTTTGACCTTGGTGCGGGAACCGACAACGGTGTCGCCTTCCTTGACGGCAGCGATGCGGCGGATGTCGATGCGGACCGAGGAATAGAACTTGAGGGCGCGCCCGCCGGTGGTGGTTTCCGGATTGCCGAACATGACGCCGATCTTCTCGCGAATTTGGTTGATGAAAATAAGGCAAGTTCTTGATTTAGAGACGGTTCCTGTGAGCTTGCGGAGAGCCTGGGACATCAGCCTGGCCTGCAGCCCCATGTGCGAATCGCCCATTTCGCCGTCGAGTTCGGCCTTGGGAACCAGCGCGGCGACGGAGTCGACGACGAGCACGTCGATGGCGCCGGAGCGCACCAGGGCTTCAGTGATTTCAAGGGCCTGCTCGCCGTAATCGGGCTGGGAGATGAGCAGGTTGTCGATGTCGACGCCGAGCTTTTTGGCGTAAGCGGGATCGAGCGCGTGCTCCGCGTCGACGAAGGCGGCGAGGCCTCCCGCCTTCTGCGCTTCTGCGATGATTTGCAGGGTAATGGTCGTCTTGCCCGAGGATTCAGGGCCGAAGATCTCAATGACGCGGCCACGGGGCACGCCGCCAACGCCGAGAGCGGCGTCGAAGGAGATGGAGCCGGTGGAGATGACCGCGATGGGGACCACAGCCTCTTTGCTGCCGAGGCGCATGATGGATCCCTTGCCGAACTGCTTTTCGATTTGCGAAAGCGCCAGTTCTACGGCGCGCTGACGATCATCTGCCACGAGGATGCTCCAATCGGGGCGGCGCGGAGCAGATCCGGGCCGCAGTTTGTGTCCGGTTTCCGGGACAATTTGCCCCGAGTCTACCACCGGGTTTGCGCGCCTTCGATGCTGGAGGCGTGGAAACTACGCGGTGGTAATGGATCGGTTTCAAAAGAAGTTTACAGGTTACCGGGGTGTGGAGAAGTAGGGCGGAAACTGGAGCGTTTCATGTGTCTGGACGCCTCTGTGACCACCGGCACAGAGATTCCGGGAAGTAAAACCTAGTCTGAAGCGTCGCCGGGAGGACGAGCGTGGCGACGCTGGTCGAAGGTTCGAGCACGACGGTCGCGCCGGAAATGCGCGTTGGTCTGCCTCTGCCACCTTCCGGGCCGCCGGGGGCGGTGAAAGCCGAGGCCGCCGCCGTTCCCGCGGAGAATCCGTGGATCGTGGCCATTTCGGTGATGGTGGCCACGTTCATGGAGGTGCTGGACACATCGATCGCCGCGGTGGCCTTGCCGTATATCGCCGGATCGATGGCGGCGTCGAATTCCGAAGCCACCTGGGTGCTGACCAGCTACCTGATTGCCAATGCCGTGGTGCTGCCGGCGAGCAACTGGTTTGCTCTGCGATTCGGGCGCAAGCGATTCCTGATCACCTGCGTGGTGCTGTTCACCTGCGCCTCGTTTTGCTGCGGAGCGGCGCCGTCGCTGGAGTTTTTGCTGCTGGCGCGGGTGTTGCAGGGAGCGGGCGGTGGGGCGCTGCAGCCGTTGTCGCAGGCGATTCTGCTCGAGAGCTTTCCGCCGAAAAAACGCGGCGCGGCGATGGCGCTGTTCGGGTTTGGCGTGGTGGTGGCGCCTGTCGTGGGGCCGACGCTGGGCGGATGGCTGACGGACTCATTCAGCTGGCGCTACGCGTTCTACATCAACATCCCGGTCGGCATCCTGGCCGTGTACATGATTAGCCGCCATGTGCACGATCCGGTGTACATCAAAAAATCGAAAGCAGGACCATTCGACAACATCGGCTTTGGGCTGCTATGCCTGTGGACCGGATGCTTGCAGGTAATTCTCGACAAGGGCCAGGAAGACGACTGGTTCGGCGCGGTGTGGATTCGCTGGGCGACGCTGACTTTGGTGGTCTCACTCGCGTGGTTCCTGTGGCACTCGTGGCACAAGCGGCAGCCGCTCGTGGATCTGCATATTCTCGCGCGCAATCGCAACTTTGCCGTCGGCTGCCTGCTGGTCTTCATGCTGGGTGTGGCGATTTACGCCACGGTGGCGATGATGCCGCTGTTCTATCAGGAGGTGCTGGGGTACACGGCGCTGACGGCGGGCCTGGTCGTCGCGCCGCGCGGCATCGGGTCGATGATTGGTCTCCCTCTGGTGGGTTACATCAGTCATCGCGTCGACAATCGATGGCTGCTCACCTGGGGGTTCGCGTTCTTCGGCATCTGCACCATTTTCTTTTCGACGCTTAACCTGGAGATCGGCCCCACCACCATGCTGGTGCCGATTCTGCTGACGGGCTTTGGGCTAAGCTTCCTGTTTGTGCCGATCGGCTACATGGCCACGGCCACGCTGACCAACGAGCAGATGGGCAATTCGACAGGCATTTTCAATCTGCTGCGGAATATTGGCGGATCGGTGGGGATTTCCATGGCGACCACGGCGCTGGCGCGGCGCGCCAGCTACCATCAGAGCGAGATCGCGGCGAGCGTGCCGCAGGCGGGGCGCTTGTTCCAGCAGCACGCCGGTGCGATGAGCGGCTACCTCGGCCATCAGCTGGGACGGGCGCAGGGCATGCCCGCGGCTCTGGACGCCCTGTACGTGCACCTGCAGCGCCAGGCGATGTTGTGGGCGTTTGTGGATGTATTCCGCTGGACCGCGGTCGTGACGTTCGTTGCGGGCGCGATGGTGTGGCTATTCCGCAGGATCACAGCGCATGCCGACGGCAGCGTGCAGGTGCACTAAAGAGCGGGAAGAAGCGGCCAGGCAAAAAGCGGCAAGGGGAAAAGGTCAACGATTCTCAAGGTGGCGAAAAAGCTCCGCGAAGGCAGGCAGGTCGAGCTGCTCGGCGCGCGATTGCGGGGCGATGGAGGCGGACGCGAGGGCTGCGGCAATCGCCTCGGGCACATATGCAGCGGCGCGGAGGTTGTTGGAGAGGGTCTTGCGTTTCTGCGCGAAACACATCCGTACAAACTGAAGAAATGCCGCGGTGGGATCGGGTTTGTCTGGGGATGCAATCAGGGCAAGCTCGTCGAAGCGCGGCGCGATGGTCAGCCGCAGGACAGTGGAGTGGACCTGCGGTGGCGGCGAGAACGCGCCGGGCGGCAGCGTGAACAACTTCTCGACGCGGGCGTAGAGCTGCGCGGTGACGGAGAGCAATCCATAGTCGCGCGAGCCCGGCTGCGCGGCGACGCGGTCGGCAACTTCGCGCTGGATCAGGAGCACCGCGCGCTCGATGTGCTGGTGCGCGGCAAAGAGGTGAAGCAGGATGTCGGAGGTGATGTAGTAGGGCAGGTTGCCGACGATCAGCAGTCTTTCGTCAGGACCGGAGCGAAGCGGCTCGAAACCGGTCGCAAGAATGTTCTGGTTGAGGATGCTGACGCTGGGCTGATCGGCAAAGTCGGCCTGGAGATGCGCGGCGAGGGCGGGGTCGAGCTCGATGGCGATGAGGCGCTGCGCGCGGCGGGCGAGAATTGCGGTGATGGCCCCGCGGCCAGGGCCGATTTCGACGACGGTGCGTTGGGAGAGGTCGCCGAGCGCATCGGCGATGGCCGTTTGTGCCGTGGGACTGATGAGGAAGTTCTGGCCGAGTTTGGGTCGTTGCGGCGCGCGCGACATCTACTTTGATTGTGACGGGAGACGACGCAGCGGTCGAGCCCGGCGATTGCGCCGCTATGACGCGCAAGGTTTAGACTCAGCTTTCGGAATCAGAACAGAAACGGAGCCCTTGTCATGCGGATTGTCTTTGCGGCGTCAGAGTGCTCCCCCTGGGCCGCGACCGGCGGCCTGGGGGAAGTGGTGGGAGAGCTGTCGCGCCAGGTCGTGGGGTTCGGGCATCAGGTGGCCGTGTATCTGCCGTATTACCGGCAGGTGCGGGAGGTGGCTCCGGAGCGGAAGTACGCGATCCGCAGCGTGACGATTCCATTCCAGTCGTACAGCCGGTTCGCGGCGATCCTCGACGGCGGCGTGCACGACGGCGTGCAGATGTACTTTGTCGATTGCCCGGAGATGTTCGACCGCGAAGGATACTATGACGTGCCCGCGGGCGAATACGCCGATAACTGGGAGCGCTTCGGCCTCTATTGCCGCGCGGTGCTGGAGGCGACAAAACAGTTGGGCGTGCCGGATGTGTTTCACGTGCATGACTGGCAGGCTTCGCTGCTGCCGGTGTATTTGAAGACGCTGTATGCCGGCGATCCGGTGCTGCGCAAGTGCGCGACGGTTTTGACGATTCACAATGCCGGGTACCAGGGGCAGTATTCGCCTCAAACGACCGAGAAGCTGCTCTTTCCCTGGGACATTTTCACCATGGAGCGCCTAGAGCACTACGACAAATTCAATTTTCTGAAGGGCGGCGTGGTGTACGCCGATTTGCTGACCACGGTGAGCCCGCGGTATGCCGAGGAGATTCAAACGCCGGAATATGGCGAACGCCTGGAGGGCGTGCTGCGGCGGCGATCGGCCGATCTGGTGGGCATTCTGAATGGCGTGGATTATGCGCAGTGGAATCCGGCTACAGACGGGAATATCGCGGCGCATTATTCCGCTGAGAATCTGGCCGGGAAGGCGGAATGCCGGCGCGACCTGCTGCACGCGTTCGGCGCAGGGACGGTGAGCGAATCGACGGCGGTGCTGGGCATGGTGACGCGCCTGGCCACGCAAAAGGGCATCGATCTGCTGGAGCAGATTACCGAGCCGCTGCTGCAGGAGAACGTGGTGCTCATCGCGGTGGCCAACGGCGAGGCGTACTACGAGAATTTGCTCCGATCGCTGGCGGCGCATTACCGCGGGCGCGTGATGGTGAAGATCGCGTACGACGAGATGCTGGCGCACAAGGTGGAAGCAGGCGCGGATATGTTCCTGATGCCCTCGCGCTACGAGCCGTGCGGCCTCAATCAGTTTTACAGCCTCAAGTACGGGACTGTGCCGGTGGTGCGCGCTACGGGCGGGCTGGATAACACGGTCGAGGAGTGGAATCCGCAGTCCCGCACCGGGACAGGGTTCAAGTTCCAGGGGTACAGGCCGGAGGATTTTCTGGCGGCCATCCGGCGTGCGCTGCCAGTCTTCGAGGACAAGGACGCGTGGCACGCGCTCATGCGGAACGGCATGGCGCAGGATTACTCGTGGGGGCGCCCGGCTGCGCAGTACGAGGCGGAGTACGAGCGCGTGGCGCGGAACAAGAGCTAGCGAAGGGCCACAGGCCCAGAGCGCAGAGCTCAGAGCTCAGAGCACAGAGCTCAGGGCTCAGAGAAGGCGGCGGCCGAGGGCCTTTGACGCTCGCGGTCGCGCAGGTAGATGCGATAGGCGGGCGGGAATTCCGCTACGGGCCACCAGCGGATCATGCGCTGCGGCTGCCTCTCGATGTCCATGGAATAATGCGCGGCCAGCCAGTCGCTGAATTGCGGCCACGCGTCGGAGCGCGGCCATGCGAGCGGTTCCCCCAGACAATTTTGATTGCTGACGACGATGAGGCGCGGCGGATTGCGGCGCAGATCGGCGAGGAATGCGTCGCGCAGGCCGAGCGTGACGGCGTTCTGCGGCTGGTGGAAGAAGTAGCAGTCGTAGAGGAAGCCGGTGGTCTGGACGAGGCGCAGTTGATACAGCGCACCGAGGCAGCCGGCGGTCATGTCGAGGCACTGGACCTGGCCCGAGAGCTGCGGGCCGCCGAGCTGCGTGAGGTCGGCGGTGAGCGACTGCTTGAATTCGTCGTGGCGCCAGTCGTAGCGATGAGCGCGGAGAAGCCACGACGGCGCGAGAACGAAAGTGGGGAAGAGCAGGATGGCGAGCGCCGCGATCGGCTGCCAGAGCATGCTGCGCCGCGCGGAGTCTGCATTTGAGGCTGCGTCACGCGTGGCGGCTGTCGACTCGCCGGCGTTTGGCGGATCCAGCTGCAGCGCGGTAGCCGCATCGATGCCGATCAGCAGGAAGAGAAAGGCTTCCAGCGGATAGCGGTGATAGGGGAACGCTTTGCCCTGGGCCACGAACGAGACAATCCCAATGAACACGGAGAAGAGCAGCGCCGCGCCTTCGAAGCCGCGAACGTGGCGGTGGGCGATGGCGAGCACGATCCAGAGCAGGATGACCGGGTAAAGCGCCGATGGGACGAGGTGGGTGAGGAGGAAGCGCAGGGGGAAGCGATCGATGCCGGCGTGGTAGACCATGAGGCCGGTGACCGTGGCAAAGAACGCGTGGATCGAGTGCTCGCGTGCCAGGAAGAGCAGCGCAAGCGCCAGCGGCATGCAGAACGCCACGCAGGCCGCGGCGATGAACGGCGCGACATGCTGCTTGCGGCTGCGCATCGCGATGATGGCGAGAACGAGAATGCCGGCCATCCACGCGGCGGCAGTGGGCTTGATGAGGGTCGCCGCTCCGCAGAGGAAGCCGAAGAGCGCGACGCCGATCCACGTTGCAGCTAAGCTGGGTGTGGGATCGCTGGCTGAGCGGCGCAGCGCGGCGAAGATCGCGGCGCAGGCGAGGAGCAGAAGCACGGCGAGGACGAGGTCGCGCTCACCGGCCTGGTCGACGCCGTCGTGGATGTGGAGCGCGAAGAAGAAGACCGCGGCGAAGAGCCCGCCGAGCCAGCCATAGGGGCGGGCGATGACGAGCATCGCTGCGGCGGCCGCGGCGATGAGCGCGAAGTCGAAGAGACGCCACGCGAGCGCGCCGGGGCCGAAGATGTGGATGACGGTCCAGTCGGTCAGAATGCCGCCGGGCATGTTGATGTCGACGATCTGGCGGTAGGGCGCGAAGCCGTGGTCGAGCAGGAAGGCTCCGTAGTGCATCAGGGTCGCGTCGCCGACGAGAGGCCAGTGGAGGGTATCGATGACGAGCAGCGCCGCCAGAAGAAGGAGGGCGAATGCGAGCAGCGGGCGCGCGATGCGGGTGAGGGTTGGCAAGAAGCCTAGGATAGCTGGGTGGATGCAATTCGTGGGCTCCTCGCCAAGACGTTCGGGGTGCGATGGCACCTCCGCGACGAGCCCGTTAGACTTGTGTTCGCAATGAACAGCCGGCTCAGGACAATATTGACCAGCGCGATAGTTTTATTTGTCTTGTCTGGTGTTTGCGTCGCTCAGAAACCAAATGGCAGCGATTCCGAGGCATCCTGTCGGACTTTTGTGCAGGCGTTCTATGACTGGTACGCGCCAATAGCGCAGCGCGATGACATTGGAACGACGTCGGACTATGCACTTAAGGAGCGACCGGAAGTCTTCACCGCGCGGCTATACAAAGCGCTCAAAGCAGACTCTGAGGCTCAACACAGAAGTAAGGAACTCGTCGGTCTGGACTTTGACCCGTTCCTCAATAGCCAGGATCCGAGTCCGCAATTCATCGTAGACAGCGTGACCGTCAAACAGAATCAGTGCCTGGCTGCGGTTTACGGATTGAATAACGGACAAAGGGAAGAATCTGTAAAACCGGAACTCGAAATGAGCGACGGCCGCTGGCAGTTTGTGAATTTTCACTATTACGATCAGAAGCTGGGCGACTACGACTTGCTGAGTATCCTTCGGCAGAACGCGTATGACCGGCAGGGCCATCCAATCCATCAGCGGTAAAGACAGGTTGAGGGCGCTCGGATCGCGCGGAGGGCATCCCTCAGCGGCTAAAGCCGCTTGCCTTGCGGCACTGGTCGGCACGGCTGAAGCCGTGCCCTTTCAAGGCAGCTGGATTTCTCGGCAAGCTGTGAAGCTGCGCTCCTTCCAATCAGGCAGCTGCTTGAGGTTTGCCTAATATTCGGCAAGTTCTTTGATCGCGCGGAAGATCGTTGCCGGCTGCGGCAGGATGGCGTCTTCGAGGGCGGGTTGGTAGGCGACGAAGGTGTCGAGAGCGCCAACGCGGCGAACCGGGGCGTCGAGCGAATCGAATAATTCTTCGCCGATGCGCGCAGCGATCTCCGCGCCGTAGCCCCAACTCAGCATGTCTTCGTGGGCGACGATCACTTTGCTCGTCTTCGTGACCGAGGTCGCGATGGCTTCCCAATCGTATGGATTCAGCGTACGCAGATCGAGAATCTCCGTCTCGATTTCCAGTTCGCGGGCGGCCCGTTCAGCAGCCTGCAAAGCGCGCGGCACCAGCGCTCCATAGGTGATGACGGTGAGGTGACGGCCTTCGCGCACCACGTTCGCTTTGCCGAAGGGGATCATGTAATCGGGGCCGGGATAGGGCGCGCGTCCCCAGGTTTCGCGATAGAGGCGCTTGTGCTCGAAGAAGAGCACGGGGTCGTCGCAGCGGATGGCGGTGCGCAGCAGCCCGTTGGCATCGAGCGCGTTCGATGGGAAGACGACGCGCATGCCGGGTGTGTGCGTGAAGAGGCTTTCGCCGGACTGGGAGTGGTAAATGGCGCCGCCGGTGAGATAGCCGCCGGTGGGCACGCGGATGACAGCGGGCGCCGCGAATCCGCCGTTGGAGCGCCAGCGGATCAGCGGCAGTTCGTTGCGAAGCTGGTGCATGGCGGGCCAGATGTAATCGAAGAACTGAATCTCGGCGACGGGCTTGAGGCCCCGTACCGCCATGCCGACGGAGCGGCCGACAATCGCCGCTTCCGCCAGAGAGGAGTTAAAAACACGGTCGGAGCCGAAGGCACACTGCAGGCCAGCGGTCAGCTTGAAGACCCCGCCTTTGCCCTTCACCTGCTTGCTGGCGAGGAACTCTTCCCGCGAGCAGTCGGCCACATCTTCGCCGAAGACGAGGATGCGCGGATCGCGGCGCATTTCGTCGTGCAGGCAGGCGTTGATGAGGTCGGCCATGGTGCGCGGCGCGCCTTCGCGGGCCGGATCGGTGGCCAGCTCGGCGCGGGTGGGATCGAAATCCTCGGAATACTGATGGCGCAGGATGGCAGCCGGCTCGAGGGACGGCGGCGGGGCGTGCAGCGCGTGCTCGGCAGCGGCGCGCACCTCGTCCTCGACCTGTTTCTCGATTTGCGCAATGCCCGACGCGTCGAGAATGCCTTCGCGCAGCAGGAAGGCCTGGAAGTTGGCGATGGGGTCGCGGAGGGCTTCGGCCTGGCGCTCGCTTTCGGGGCGGTAGAGCTTCGCATCGTCAGAGAGCGAGTGAGCGTAGGGACGCGTGACGTGGCCGTGCACCAGGGCGGGGCCCTTGCGGGCGCGGCAATGCGCGACGGCGGCCTCGAAAGCCTGCATGCAGGCGATGGGATCGGTGCCGTCGACCTCAGCGAAGTGGAAATTGGGGAAGTCTTGCAGCAGGCGCGAGATGTTGCCGCCAGGCGTGTTGACCTCGACCGGCACGGAGATGGCGTAGCCGTTGTCTTCGATCACGAACAATACGGGGAGCTTGCGATTGGAGGCGACGCTGATCGATTCCCAGAACTCGCCCTGGCTGGTGGCGCCTTCGCCGAGGGAGACGTAAATCACTTCGTCGCCGTGGAACTCCACAGGGCGAAATTGGCGGTAATCGGCTTGCGCGGCATCGCCCGCGTCAGCGGCTTCCGGATGGGCTGCGAGGTAGAGGGCGGCTTCGGCGCAACCTACGGCCTGGAGGCACTGCGTCGCTGTGGAGGAGGAGGGGGTGACGATGTGGAGGCGCGGATCGGACCAGTGGGAGGGCATCTGTCGCCCGCCGCTGGCAACATCGGTCGCTGCGCCGACGGACTGCAGCAGCTGCTCTTCGACGGTGGTGCCCAGCGCCAGCGAAAGCCCGCGGTCGCGGTAATAGGGGAAGAACCAGTCGTAGGCTGGGCGGAGGGAAAGACCGGCGGCGACCAGCAGGGCTTCGTGGCCGGCGCCCGAGATCTGGAAAAAGACGCGCTGCTGATTTTTGAGGATGATCTCGCGGTCGTCGGTGCGGCGCGAGAGAACCATGAGCCGGTAGATCTCGATCAGCTTTTCGCGCGCGATGGGAACAGAGGAGGCGGGCGCGGCACCGGGCTCGGCAGCGGAAAGGTGTGCTCCGTTGCCGGAATGTTCCGGCGCTTTGCGGCCGGTTTCTGCGCCTGAGACTGCGGTGCGCGCCATCGATTTCCCTCGTCCCTGGATGAGATGTGTGCCTCTCCAGTTTAGAGCGCGTTGGGAGGGAAGACGATTCTTCCTGGGGACGCGCGCGAAGCCGGAGCGACCGAAGATTGTATCAGCCGCTTTTGTGCAGAGGCGAGGGCCAGCCAGCGGAAAGGCGTTCAGCAGAAAAGCGGTTCGGGAAAGACGTTGGCGGGGTGGTGCTGTACCCGGATGGGGATCGCTGATATGGTGGCAATCCATGGGATGGGTGAAGAAAATCCTGCTCTACCGGTCGAAGAAATGGCAGCCCTTCTGGGATACGCCATGGAGCCGGCTCTGGCTGTTCTGCGCGGCAGTCCTCTTCATTTTTTCGGTGATCGGATTCTTCGACGATCTGATGAACCAGGGCACGCATCCTTATGGCGTCGTGGTGATTGTGGCGGCCATGTGCGGGCTGAACGCGGTCCTGTGGATCGTAGCGATGGCACGGCTGCCATTGATCACCGTAGGGCTGCTGGTCGCATTCGAGTTCTTCCTGGGGAGCCTGATCACTGACGTCGCAACCTGGGCGGCCTACAGATTCAAAATGCAGCCCGTTCTCCCCGAACAGGGCATCCACTTCGCGGCATGGTCTGTGCTCATCATTACAATCACCGCCTATGCATTTTTCGTGTCGTATTTCCGAGCCGAGGGCATAGCGACGGGCAAGATTCGGGCTGAACTCGATATGGCTCACGGTATCCAGAAGACGCTGGTGCCGCCGCTCGCAATACGGACGGCCAGCTTTGAGCTGTTTGGCATCTCGCAGCCGAGTGAGAAGGTGGGCGGCGATCTGGTCGATGCCGTCGTACTGCCGAACGGCGACATGATTGCCTACCTCGCCGATATCGCAGGCCACGGCTTGCCGGCCGGCATCCTGATGGGAATGCTGAAGACCGCGGCGCGCACCGCGTTGCTCGACGCAATGGACGGCCCCGCGGCCACTTCGCTGCCGCTGCTGCTGGAGAAGCTGAATCGCGTTCTGCCGGATGTGAAGGAGCCGCAAATGTATGCGACGCTGACGGCGTTCCGGCTGAACGCCGATGGCAGCGCGTGGTACGCCATGGCGGCCAGCCCTCCGGTTCTGCACTGGAGCCCGCGCCGCGGGGATCTGCGGCTGGTTCAGGTGGAGCAGTATCCGCTGGGATTGCTGCCGGTGACCGGGTTCACCGGGGAAGCGATCCATCTGGCGCCCGGCGATCTGCTGGTGGTCGCGACCGATGGCGTGCTGGAGGTATGCAATCGCCAGGAGGAAGAATTCGGGATCGAGCGGCTGGAACAGACGATCGAAGGCCACGCCACCAGGCCGCTGCCGGAGATTGCCGACGCGATTTTGGCCCGGGCGCGATCCTTCGGCAAACAGATTGACGATCAGACGCTGCTGGTAGTGCGCCGGAGCAGCTAAGAGGCGGTCAGGGAAAAAGCGGTCAGCTAAAGTCCGGTCAGCTAAAAGCTTTTGGCGGTTAGCAGGACGCTGTTAGCGAGGAGCAGGAATGCGCGGGTCAGGCCCGCTCTAACCACGGAGCGCCGACAACTGCTTCACTGCCCGTCGCGCATCTTGTCCTTCACGGACTTGGCCAGCTTCTCAATTTCGGCGGCGGTGTTCACCACGTTCAGAGAAAGCTGATCCTTGCTGCTCTTATCGACAGCCGCTTTCAATTGTTTGGCCAGGTCAAGGAGCTGAGTCGTGTCATTCACGATCTCCCGCTGACGCATCATATTGCGCTCCTTCGCCATGGTCTTCAGCATATGGACCTGGCTGGGATCCGTTGGCGTGTTGTCGGCAAAGAGCGGGGGCGGGCCGTGGGGAGTGCTGCCCGGCGCGGGAACTGGATTGGTTTGCGATTGTGCGCAGGCAGGCAGCGACAGACAGGCCGCCGCGATGGCGGCGAAGCAGCTGACGCACAGGAAACGGCCGATCGTGGCTGGGCTCATCCTGAGGCTCGACATGACAAACTCCTGGGCTCCGAGTTGCGGCTGGCCGACATTATAGTGCGGTTCGGCTGCGGGAGGTTGACGCCAGGCCACGCCAGCCGAGTTTTCAGCTCTCGCGGCGATGCCGGTATTCTTTGAGCCATGTGGATGCAACTGATGTTTCTGGCGTATTTGGGCAGGCGCGAGTTTTTTGAAGGGCTCGGCGAGAAGTATCTGCTCGATCTGCAGGATTTTCTGCATGACAAGCTCGAGCGGCTGATCGGCGTGGCTCTGTTGTTCTGGCTGCTGACGCGGATCTTAAAACTGATCACCGGCCACATTTTGCGCGTGGCCGGCCGGCAGGGGAGCTCGGCCGGGCACATGGCGCAGGTGAAGACGCTGACGACGGTGATTCGCGCGACGGGCCTGGGCGTCATCGGCGTTCTGGCGACGCTGCAGATCCTTCCTATTTTCGGGTTCAATCTCGGCCCGCTGCTCACCAGCGCCGGTGTGGCGGGCGTGGCGATCGGGCTCGCCGCGCAGAACATCGTGAAGGACTGCTTCAACGGATTCCTGATTCTGGTGGAGGACCAGTACAACGTCGGCGATGTGGTCACGATTGCCGGAGTGAACGGAACGGTGGAAGGCATGACGCTGCGCAGAACCATGGTCCGTGGCGGCGATGGGACCCTTTACATCGTGCCGAATTCGCAGATCACCACGGTTGCGAACCTGATGCGCGATTACTCGATCGCGACCATCAACGTGTCCGTGGACTTCTCTGCGAACCCCGATGAGGTGATGGCGCTGCTGAAGGAAGTCGCGATGGGCGTGCGCAACGATCCTGCCTACCAGAATGTGTATCTGGCGGACCCGACGCTGCTCGGCGTCGATGCGATCAAGGGATCGCAGGTGATCTACCCGGTGCAGCTGAAGACGAAGGCCAATCAGCAGTGGGCCGCGATGCGGGAAACGCAGCGGCGCATCCGGCTGGCGCTGGAAGAGCACGGCATGCTGCCGGGCGATCCGATGCGCG
Source organism: Acidobacteriaceae bacterium (assembly GCA_049802575.1). GTDB lineage: Bacteria > Acidobacteriota > Terriglobia > Terriglobales > Acidobacteriaceae > Palsa-343. The sequence continues at coordinate 30,172 of JBARMS010000054.1, forward strand.
TGTTCAACGTGAAGACGGCCAGCCGGCAGGAAGCCACTCAAGCCGCAGCGGAGCCCGAGGCGGAAGCGAAGGCCGCCGATCCCACGGCGGCGAAGGCGACGGAGGTAAACCCCTTCAGGGGCGAGGGAACGTAACGGGCTGGATCTCGGGTGCAGCGATCGATAAGCACACCCAGCGTTGCAGGCGACCGCCCGCCAGGAAACGCTCGGTAATCCAACTGCCTCGTTTAATCGCCAAAAGCGTGGACGGCTTCCCGAGCCAGACTCGGCTGGACGGAAGCCTGAACCGCGCTCGTTTGCGGATCCATGCGAAAGTGCGCGAGGTGCTCCTGCAGGCGGATGGTCCCGGAGACGACCGACTCCAGAAATTCTTTTGTGATGGGCACGGCGGCTGCATGCTCCTCCCCAAGCCGGTTGATCACCTCCAGGTTTTGGCTGAACTGCTGGGCTGCCACCGACTGCTCGGTGGCCGCGGTCGCGATCTGGGAGATCATGGCGTCGACCTGACCCGCTGCCGTCACAATGCGCTTGAGCGATTCGCCTGCGCGTGCTGTGACCTCCATGCCGTGGCTCACCTGAGCTGTGCCCGAACCCATCGCTTCGACGGCTTCCTGGGTGTGGGACTGAATGCCCTGAATCATCTGCGCGATTTCGCTGGTGGCATTGCGGGTCGACTCGGCAAGGCGCCGCACTTCTCCGGCCACCACGGCAAATCCTCGTCCCTGCTCGCCGGCGCGTGCCGCTTCGATGGCGGCGTTGAGCGCCAGCAGGTTGGTTTTCTGAGCGACTTCTTCGATGACGTTCACGATGCGAATGATCTGCTCGGATTCGCGTCCGAGACGCTGCACGGTTTCGGCGGTTTGCGTCACCGAATCCGAGATGGAACTCATCCCGGCCAGCATTTCCTCGACGATCGCGCCGCCTTCCCGCGCAATTCCGGCGGCCTTGCGCGCCTCGTCGGCGGCGCTTTGCGCGTTATGGGACACCTCGGCGATGGAAATCGACATTTCCTGCATGGCGCTGGCAGCCTGGTGCGTCTGGGCGCTCTGTTCATGGGTGCGCTTGAACGAAGCCGTGCCGACACGGGTCAGTTCTCCCGCATCGCAATGCATCGATTGCGCGGTCTCGATCATCGCGGCAACCGTGCCGCGCAGCTCGTCCTTCATGCGATGAAGGGATTGGGATAATATGCCGATTTCGTCAACCGCCTCGATCGGCTCGACCTTGCCAGTCAGATCGCCGCGTGCCATGGCCTCTGCGTCACGCGACAAAGCGTCGAGCGTGCGCAGTACGCTTGCGGCCGTCAGCGCCATCACTCCCAGAGCGACGATTCCGCCGAGCACGGCCACACCCCAGACGATAAAGACCGCCGCTCCGTGCAGCGTCAGGAGCTGGGCGAGGAAAGGCAGGGACGTGGACGCGACGAGCAGAGCGGCAACGGCATACAGTTTGCGGCGGCAGGGTACACGCGAAAGGAAGCTCATTGGGCGGCTCTCCACACGGGCCGTGTTTCCCCGGACGGGGTTCCGGCGGCGGTCCTGAGTTCCTTATCGGAGAGAAGGGCCGGAGAATGAGGCCGCGCTGGCGGATATCTCCGCAAACGTGAGGTTTTCCGCGCGGCTGCCCGTCTGCTCACGCCAGCGGTCAAAGAGGCGGCCGTAGCTGAGGGTGAGGAACTCCGCGTGATCGACGCCCAGTTTCCGCCCGGTTTCGTCGATCCAGTCAGCGGGACCTTCGAGTTCAGCATAGACGCCAATGGGGGTTTCATCGAGTACGCAATGGCCGGTCGCGTCGGCGTATTCGGTGCGCCACTTCTCGTAGGCAAAAGCCGGCGCGTATCCCAGCTGGGTGAAGATTTCGCCGATCGCGTCCCCGTCCGCGACGGTGGTCTCAGTTTCCTGGCGATGCTTGTGGCGCGCGGCAGGATCGTTATCGCGCGTGAGGCACTTGTGGGTGATGGTCCATTTTCCGCCGTAGTTCCGCACGCGCAGGATGGCCTGCTGCGAACGCAGCCGGCGGTCGGGTGTGTCATAGAGCACGTTGCGCTCGAAGGTGCGGGGGGTTTCCTCGTGGAACCCGGCTTGCTGCAGCCGCCGCGCGAGATCGGCAGGATCGGCGACGGCAAACTTCACTTCGATTTCAACGCTGCTCATAAAAACAGGTTACAGGTTACAGGTTACAGGTTACAGGTGACAGGTGACAGGCTGCACGGCTCGGAACGCAGGGGCTGGTGCGGGGTGCTGAACCTGTAGGCTGGTAAGCAGATGAGGACGCTGCGATTTCTGGCGGATGCGAATGATCCGGAGAGCCGCGGCTCGCGCGAGGCCATTGCGCAGGCCGCCGAGATTCTGCGGAGCGGCGGGACCGTCGCCTTTCCCACCGAGACGGTTTACGGGCTGGGCGCGAACGCGCTGAGCGCCGAGGCGGTCGCGAAAATCTTTGCGGCGAAGGGGCGGCCTGCCTGGGATCCGCTGATCGTTCACGTCGGCGACCCACGGTTGCTTCGGGCCGTGGCGCAGGAGATCCCCGACAATGCGCAGCGCCTCATCGATGTCTTCTGGCCCGGTCCCCTGACCCTGCTGCTGCCGAAGGCTTCCGAGATTCCGGAAATTGTGACGTCGGGATTGCCGCGCGTGGGTGTGCGCATGCCGGCGCATCCGGTGGCGCAGGCGCTGCTGCGCGCTGCGAACGTGCCGGTGGCCGCACCGAGCGCCAACACATTCGGCCACGTGAGCCCCACGCGGGCCGATCACGTCGCTGAAGACCTGGACGGGCGCATCGACGCGATTCTCGATGGCGGCGAGACAACGCACGGAGTGGAATCGACGGTGGCCGATGTTTCGGAACGGGGCTGCACGATTTATCGCCCGGGCGTGATCACGCTCGAGCAGATGCGTGCTGTTTGTGTCGGCGAGGTTCGGCTGCGCGGGGCGGAAGCCGGCGGTGTGGACAGCGAGGGCAGGGATCCGGTGGCCGGTGCGGCGTCGCCCGGGCTGGCTCTGCGCCACTACGCGCCTCGAGCGCGGCTGGTGCTGATCGACGGCGAGGGCGAGGAGCAGAAAGCCGCGTTCGGAGCGGCGGCGCGCGCCTGCGAAGAGGCCGGGGAGGCACTGGGGCTGATGCTGCCCGACGCGTTTCAGAATGCCGTGATCGGCCGCAAGGCGCGGGTCTGGCGGTGGGGCAGCTGGAATGATGACGAGGAGCTGGCGCAGCGGCTCTTCGCCGGCCTGCGCTGGCTCGATAACGGGGGGGTGACGGCGATCGTCTGCCCGCTGCCGCCTCCCAGGGGTATCGCCATCGCGATCCGGGATCGGCTGCGGAAGGCGGCGCGGCGGTAGAGCGGGGAACAGCGTTGAGCGAAACAGCGGTGAGCTGGAAACGTTTCGCGAAGAAATCGTTCGCGCTGAAGCGGCCCGCGGTTAGGTTCTGATCCACAGGCCTCAGGGTGTTATTCCTCCACAGCCACAAGTGCGGCCTGGCGGCGGGGGCGCGCGAACCAGCGCAGACTCCACATGCCCAGCCGGAAAGTGAGGAACAGGATGGCGCTGCCGAGAACCAGGCAGATGGGTATGAGCCACAAACCGATGGGATCGTGGCCGGTATGCGGGCGGGAACCAGCTCCGAAGCCGGCGGACGAGAGATGCCCCTGCGTGTACTCGATATTCAATCCAGCCTGGCGCGGGAAAAAGGCCTTGAGGAATGCCATGGCCCAGAGAATGCCACCGATGCAGTAGCCGATGCCCGACAGCATAAACACAGCCATGCCGCCCACGCTGAGCGCGGCCCAGCGCAACAGCGTCCGGAAGAGGAGCGCCGGGGACCGGGTGAGCTGCGCGCGCTGCACCAGTTCGTCGGTGTGGTAGCGGAGCGCGAGTTGCTGCGGCGAGCCCAGCGCCGCCAGGGTGTCCGCAAGTTTTTCCGGCGATGGATCGCCTGTGGTGCGGTCGAGAATGTGGGCGTGAATCTCCTCGACGATGTCGCGTACGTCCTCGTCCATGAGATCGCGCAACTGGCGGCGCAGCGCGGCCAGGTAAGCTTCCATCGATTTTTGCAGATCGGCGTTCATGCTGGTTCCTTTGTCGTGATCGAATCATGGAGTGCCGAGGCGACGTCGCCGAGCGGCGTGAGCACGCTGGCCATGCTGCCGGCGAAGCGCGACCAAACGCGGGCGAGCGCGAGGCCGCGGCAGCGGCCCGCGTCGGTGAGGCGGTAGTACTTGCGGGGATGGCCGGAGTCGGATTCGACCCACTCCGAGGCGAGCAGGCCGAGGGAGCGAAGCCGTGTCAGCAGCGGGTACACCGTGCCTTCCACCACGACCAGGCGAGAGCCGGACTCGAGATTGCGGAGAATTTCAAGGCCGTAGAGGGGCTCGTTCCAGAGCGCCGCCAGAATGGCCAACTCGAGGGTGCCCTTGCGGAGCTGGACTTCCCACTTCTCGGCCGGGTCAAGGTTGGGCGCTTTTGGGGTATCGTTCACAGCAACATACTATGGAATACATAGTATGTTGTAAAGGACATTCTTCTGCTTAAATCAGGCGGAAGGGCCAGCCGGATTAAAACTGGCTCTGGTTCTCGCCCGCTTTGTAGAGGTACTTGATGCTGGATTTGTAAATCAGCGCACGCGTCGCCGAATCGCCCGGCCGCGAGCCCATGGGCCGGCTGGTCGAACAGCGCACCTTGATCGCGTTGCGGTCGTACCACTCGATGCAGCCTTCGATCTTCTCACCGTCCTCGAGGACGAAGACCATAGGCGTCTGCGTCTGCATCTGCTTCTGGAAATAAAACGCCTCAGCATGCGAGCCTTCGCTGGAAGCGCTCGAAGCGGGCGCGCCGGAATTCCACGGCAGCATGGGCTCTTCGCGCCGCGAGAAACGGCGCTCGCGCAGACCGCGTCCGGCGAGCGTGGGACGAACGAGCTTGCGCGGCCCGAGGACGTTCAGTTCCTGGGGTTCTTCAGCGGGTTTGACCTGAGCTGGCGGGGCAACAACCACGGGCGTAGCGGGAACCGGGCCCAGGGCTGCCGATGCTCTGGCAAGGGGAGACTTTGGCGTACGAAGCGTGCGCACCGCAGAGGCAGGCAATTGGGACATATCACCCATAATCCTTTTCGGACAAAGCTGCCGTATCTGATGCGGGAAGTTGGGGCCGCGTCGCTCGGCAGAAAAATTAGGAATTCGTGAAACCATCGTAGCCTGGAAATCGGGTGTGGAAGGGAAAAGGGGGGAATGTCAGCGGGAATTTTCACGCGTTGGCTTGTGCGCACCCTACGTTCGGCGGTGCGCGTCCGGCCGGAGGACGTGTCGCTTGCCCTATGCGCCGCTGAGCTGCGCGGCGAAGCTGTCGAGCGCGAGCGACCGGAGGAGATTGCGGCGCATGCCGGATTCGACCTGGCGCAGACCACGGGCCGCGGCCTCGATCCAGTCGATGGAAACCGCGTCGGCCAGAGTAGCCAGCTCTTTATGTAAATCGATGTTGCGCACGAACTGGGGCGTGCCGGCTTTGAGCAGCAGCAGGTCTTCGAGCAGGGAAGCGGCAGCGCGGAGCAGGCTTTCGGTCTTCTCCTGGCCTTCAGCGCCGGCGCGGTACGACTCAGTGACGCGAAAGAGGGCCGAGTAGTCGGGATCCTGGGCGGCGGAGCGCAGCAGCACCAGCGCGTCGGCGCGGCTGGCCAGATACGCGGGCAGGTCGAATCCGACGGCGCGGCCGATGGCGCCTTCCGCGAGCCGCGCGATCAGGGCG
>JBARMS010000055.1:0-10925 GCA_049802575.1 Acidobacteriaceae bacterium
CGCTGAAGAAGGGCGCGACGGTGCTGGGGACGGGAACGCTCAGCAAAGGCGTGGCCACGTTGTCGACCGAGAAACTGGCGGCCGGAACCAGCCAGCTGACGGCGAGCTACGGCGGCGATGCCACGCATGAGCCGTCGACGTCGGCCGAACTGGCGCAGACCGTGAGCAGCGACGCTTGCACCGAGGCGAAGACGCAGACGCTGGGGGCGCAGCCGTAACTATCATTCCAGGGCCCCACGGGTGAGATTGAGGAATCCCACTTCTGCCAACTTCCGGCAGAAGTGGGGCACCCGACACTTCGGTTTGCCGAGCGGGCGAGAGAAAATCCTCTTTTGCCCGTGTTTCTGTCCCGTCTGCCACAGCGTCCGGTCGAGCCTTCAGTAGAGCAGAATGGCGACGCGATAAGTCGTGAAGGCCGGATTATTGTGCAGAGGCGCGCAGGCGCCAACCGCGGCTCGCGTGAATCCGCCGCTGCGGATCTGTTGCATCACGGCGGGCGGCAAATGGCTCAGGTCCGGCGTCTCAAAGCGCACGATCGATCGCGCTCCGGTTCCCGCCGGCATGCTATGGTCCATCGGACACGCCTGCTCGGCGGCTCCGGCTGCCAGCGAAGCATCGATGTTCTGAGCATGGAGCAACTGCCGCACCCGCTGTTCCACCCGCGGCATATCGAGCGCCTGCTGCGCCTGGGCGAAATCCTCGACCGCATACAGGTAGCCGCCCCGCTCGACCACTCCCACGCCGAGCGCGTTCATCTTCGGATCGAGGATGTTCGTCCGATGCGGCGTCGAATTCATCCAGGCATGTTCCACCGCCTCTGCATTCGGCGCCATAGCGACGTTTTCCGCGATGGCCTGAAAGTGCGCGCCTGCCGCAGCGGCGCGGTCGAGCAGAGGCGGCTCGCCCGGATACTGATGCGACAATTGCGGCTCCTGCGCCATCAGGGTGGCGTGGGCCCGTGCTGCTCCGGCGAGCGCGTCATTCCAGGCGAGCGGCTGAAGGCCCTGCGCCTGACGGTCCTGATTGGTCAGCGTGAAAATCTCACGCGCCGCGGCGATGCTGCGGCCCTCCTGGCTGAACGCCGGCTTGCCGATACCCAGGGCTGCCAGCAGCGCCAACACGGCTGCCCGCAAACATCGATCGCGTATCGCTCTTCCCGCTGCAGTTTTCATGACTCCAATTATGAGATGCTGCATGAGTTGGATGCATCGTGCGCCGTGGTCCCTGCCAATTTCATCGCCAGCGAACCGAATGATGGGCCCCCAGAGCCACCGATGACTGTGTCGTCGCGGCAAGGATTGGGCACTGCGTTGCGCCGCCAGCCCCTCGCCGTGATCGGCATGGCGCTGCTCATTCTGTTTGCCGCGATGGCGCTGCTGGCGCCGTTGCTCGCTCCGTATAACCCGGCGGCGCTCGACCTGCTGCACCGCCTGGCTCCGTCCAGCCGGCAGCACTGGCTCGGCACCGATGAGCTGGGCCGCGACATTCTCTCTCGCGTCATCTATGGCGCGCGCCTCTCGCTCACCGTCGCCGTGTCGGTGGTGTCGCTCTCGCTGTTTTTCGGCCTGTTGCTGGGCGGCATCGCGGGCTATTACGGCCGCTGGATCGACACCGCGATCAATACCTTCCTGATGAACGCCTTTCTGGCGCTGCCCGGCATCCTGCTGGCCATCGCTTTTGTTGCGTTTCTTGGCCCTGGCTTGCTGAACCTGATTCTCGCGCTTTCCATCGGCGGTTGGGTGGGGTACGCGCGGCTGGTGCGAGCGCAGGTGCTGGCGGTGCGCGAGCGGGAATTTGTGGAGGCGGCGCGAGCGCTGGGCGCGAGCGATGTACGCATCTTCGTGCGTCATATTCTGCCCAACATACTGCAGCCGCTCACCGTCCAGTGCGCCATTGGCATGGCCGGTGCGGTGCTGGCGGAAGCGACGCTGAGCTTTCTCGGCCTGGGCGTGCCGCCGCCCGCAGCCAGCTGGGGATCGATGCTGAATGACGCGCGGCCGTTCCTGTTCGACGCGCCGCACCTGGTCATCTTTCCGGCTATCGCCGTCATGTTCTGCGTTCTGTGCTTCAATTTTTTGGGCGACGCTCTGCGCGATTATCTCGATCCGCGCACGCGCATCGAGATCGGGTTGTGAAGCGAGGCCCGCAGCGAGGTGTCCGTGCTCACGGAGCAGCCAGCATAATGGTGCGGACCGCGTCGGCATAGGCCTGCAGCTCAATCTTGCGGTCGGCCTGCGAGACCTTATCGGCAGCGGTTGGATAGTCGGCGGTGTTGGCGTTCACCGGTGGCTCGACGGTGAAGACGGAGATGCCGCGCTGCGGCGCGTAGCCACCGAGCGAGACGCCTCCGGGAACGCCGCCCGGCCATGTCGAATTGTCGATCGCGCCTTTGTCCCCTACGTTGCCGGAGATGGAAGGGTGCGCGTGACGGTCCTTCGCGTGCGCCGCAGTAGTTGCCGGCTTTTCCCCTTCCCGCTTGACGTCGCGCGCTCCGCGACCGCCAATTCCAGCGGTGTCGGTGTCGATTTTCTGCGCAGTTTGCAACGCAAGATCGCGGTCGGTCTGGCTGGCCTGAGCGGTCATATCCCCGAGCCGCTGCCGGAACAGGCGCTCTTCCAACTCCTGCAGTTTTTCCTGACCGCCCGGTTCTTCCTGCTGGTCGGGCGTCATTCGCATATAGGCATTGCCGCGCGCCCAGTCTCTCGCCGCCTTTACCTCGTCCGGACGCAGCTTGCGAGGATCGTAGAAGGCGCCCGCCTCCCCGGGTCCCCAGGTGCCATGAATGCTGATGATTCTCTCGGGATGGAAGCGCTCGATCAGTTCGAGCAGCATCAGGTTCTCGGGAAGGATCTCGCGGGTGCGATGGCCGGCAGCGTCTTTCGAGGCGTCCACCGCCGTGCCGCCGCCGGCCGCGCGCGCAGCGGCCAGGTCTTCAGAAGGCAACGGGAAGTTGCGATTTGTGGGCGTCGGGCCGCTCTCGCGGCTCCGGCTTGCGGCGTTGTCAGGGAACAGCGACGGAACAATGACGGTGGTGAAACCGGGCGGCTGCGCTGCGGCCTGGAGATCGCGGATAAGATCACGGGCCACTTCCATGCCCTGGCGCTCAGTGCCATGTACGCCGGCGATGACCAGGGCGCGGCGATCGGTGGCGCCGCGGATGAAAGTTGCCTCGACGGGACGCTGGACCGGCTTGCCGCCCACCTTCGGACCGAACTTGCCGGTGGTTTGCCCGAGTTGGCCCTTGCGGATGCGCTGCGCGACAAAGAGGTCGTCGGGCTGGGTTTTGAGGATGCTGGCAAGTTCCGTATCGACGTCGGCGTCGGCCTGAGCCTTTTGCACGTCGGGCTGGCTGAGACGCGCCAGCAGCGCTTCGATCTTCGGTTCAGCCTTCCATGCATCGCGGACCGAGTCGGAAAGCGGGCTGCGCTGCACCATGGTCTGGCCCGCCCGCTGCTGCACCACGTGCGTTAATTCGTGGGCGAGCAGCTTTTTCCCCGCCGTGGTTTGCGGCGAGTACTCGTCCGCGCCGAAGACGATGTTGCGGCCCAGGGTGTAGGCGTGCGCCCCCAGCGCATGCGCGGATGCGGCGGCGTCGGGTCCGTGGTGCACGCGAACATCGGCGAAGTTGTAATCGAAGCGGCGTTCGAAGAAAGTCCGCGTTGCGTCGGGGAGGGGAGCGCCATTTCCGCGGAATGGTGTCGCGGCAGCCGCATGCTGCGCCGAAGGGGCTGGAAGCTCGATCGCGGCTCCGCTCGCCGAACCGTGCGCCTGCCCGGACGCTTCAGAAGCGATCACGGCTGCGTTTGCGGCGCGATCCGCCTCAGTTTCGCAGGGGTCATGCACAGCGCCCAAACGGATCCCCGGCTGAATCCACGGCTGCGCGACGGACTCGTGGATCCGCAAGGGTGGCGCTCCGGCAGCGCTTCCTGCTTTGCTTCCCCGCGAGGCCTCACCTCTCGTTCCTTTGGCCTTCGGTCGGGCGACCCGCGCAGCGAACATGGCGGAACCTCACTGGGACGCCCGTTACGGGGAACAGGAGCGACCCGGTTGTCCTGGAGCTTTCTATGACATGCCTGCAAATTCCGGCGTGTCAAGCGCTGAGGGCAGACCTCTGTGCAACAAGGGCGCGACGGAATCGCCTCTGGCGGGCTTTTTGTGCACAGGATTGCAGCTTATGCCTAGCCAGGGTTCGATTGTGTGCTGCAGGGTGCTGCACGGCCCCGATCCACGCCTGAGGTGTTAGCAACCTGGTAACGAGTGGACCGGCTCTATGTAACTGCGGTCTGGCAGTTCTTCCGATCGATCTCACTTCCACAGTTCAGACCGGGAGTATCCCCGATGTTTCCTCGTCGCACTCTGTACGCTGCGATCGTGGGCATGATGCTTCCGTGCATCAGTTGCCTTGGTCAAAGCCCAGCAAAATTCACAACCGTTATTTCCAACAGCGGCAAAACGCCCTCCATGCTGTATACCGCCGATGTCAACAACGACGGACAGTCCGACATCATCCAGACGACGTTGTCCGCGCCCATCGAATTCACCGTCAGCCTCGCCAAAGGAAACGGCACGTTCAGCGCTCCCACGGCGTATGCATTCCCCTCCGGGCTTGCGGCTTCCCCGTCGCTCGCCTTCGCCGACTTCAATGGCGACGGCAAAGTCGACATCCTTGCGCCACTGCAGGGAGAAGGCACGATGGCTCTGTACTTCGGCAATGGCGACGGCACCTTTAAGGCGCCCGAGCTGATCGCCGATCTGCTCCCCAGCGGCTACGTCTACCAGAACCTGCCGCCGGTTCCGGCCGACTATAACCACGACGGCAAAATGGACGTGGTCGTCTTCGCTTATGACAGCAGCACGAATGTCAACAGCGCTTTTCTCATCGAGGGCGATGGCAAGGGCGCCTTCTCCACCGACGTCCGCAATATCTACAACGCGCCCAGTGGTGACGGCATCCTGGATCCAGTGACGGGAGATTTCAACGCCGATAACAACGCCGACGTTGCGTTCGTGACCACCGCCTACTGCGACCAGAATTCCGCTGAGTGCAACGGGGCCGTGCACGTTCTGTATGGAAACGGAGACTTCGGCTTCAACGACACCACGCCGTATACCACAACGGGCGGCCTTCTACTGGCCAGCGGGGATCTGAACGGAGACGGAATCACGGATCTGTTCGGCTACAACGCGAGCGGTCAGCTCGTGCTGATGTACGGCAAGACCAACGAGACCTTCGAGACCTATTACTACTCCGATGTTCCGAGCGGCGGCGTCACGAACCTCGCCATGGCCGACTTCAACGGCGATGGACGGATGGACCTGGTGGGCTTCGACTTCACCGACGAGCCCAACGCGGGGCCAACTTTCCAGCTGGCGTTCTTCCTCGCCGGCAGCAGCCCCGGAACCTTCACGACACAGCTTTACGCGTTGCCCTACTACCAGACGAATACCAACGTGGTGGTGGGCAACTTCGACAACAACGCGAAACCCGGCGTCGCCATCGTGCAAAACCCAGCTCCCAGCGGCACCGGCAATTCCACCATCGACGCGGTTATCAACGAAACGGCCAGCGGCAACTGGGGCGGCTGCGACTACCCAAAGGCGGGACAGGGCATCAGCCTCTGCACTCCGACGGGCGGATCGTCGGCCAATCCGGTGGACTTCAAGGCCTCGGCGAATTCGTTCGGCGACATTCGCAAGTTCGAGCTGTGGGTCGATGGGAAGAAACTCTCCGAGCAGCACCACAGCTGGGGGCAGTATGCCTGGTTCAACCTGAGCACTACGCTGGCAGCGGGGAAACACAGCTGCACGCTCAACGTGACCACCGTGGATAACGACGCGGAGACGCATAACTTCACTCTGACCGTTCCATAATCGCTGCGAACACTGTTACGGCCAGGCGCAGCATGGTCGCGGCCGCTTCGGCCCCCGGCTTTGGCTGGGGGCTTTGTTTTTAGAGCGGATTCGAGATGGAAAGCACGGCGGCCGCCACCCGCTCGAAAACGCGGGAACCGCGTATTCTGAAACCCGTGCACCTTGAAGAGCAAATAAGTATTCGCCGGACTCGGCGCGCAGACGTGGTGGCCGCACTGCGTGCTGTCATCCTGGTGGCGCCACTGCTGCTCACGGGATGCATGCGCAAACATTTCCCCCGCTATCCCTCGGATTTTCGCCAGTATGCATGGATCACGAACGGCGGCAGTAACTCAGTCAGCGTCATCGATCTGGTGAACATGCAGGCAGGGGTGATTGCCGTCGGCCAGAATCCGAGCGCGATCGCAGTGAATCCGCAAAGCGACGAGGTGTATGTCGCGAACACCGGCAGCTCTTCGGTGAGCGTCATCGATGCCCGGACGAATCGGGTAACGGCAACGATCGCCGTGCATCGCGAGCCGGCGTCTATCGACGTGGATAGCCAGGGCGAGCGGGCCTACGTGGCGAACGCCGGGTCGAATAACGTGTCTGTGATCGACCTGAAGATCTGGCGTGAGATTGCGGCCGTAGGAGTGGGCGAAGAGCCGGACGCGGCGCGGATCTCGCCGGACGGCGACACGCTGGTCGTGGCCAATCGCGGGAGCGGCAGCGTGAGCGTGATCGACACGAAGACGCTGAAGCTCCGCGCGGTGTTTAGCGGGTGCGCGCAGGCTGCAGACACGGTGATCCTGCCCGACTCGTCCCGTGCCTTCGTGGCCTGCACCGGCGGCCACCAGGTGATGGCGATTGGGCTGGCGCGTCCGACAAGCCAGCTTCCGAACGAGCGTGCCGATCATCTGCTGGACCTGCTCGATGTGGGCGATACCCCGGTGCACCTGGCTCTGAAGCCGGACGGCGGCGAAATTTTTGTCTCGAATTTTGGCGGCGACACGGTTTCGGAGATTGCGACCGGGACGGATGAGGTGGGCGGCGCGTATGTGCTCGGCGAGCATCCGCTGGGCAGCGTGGTCAGCGCGGATAACTCGACGCTGTGGGTGAGCAATTTCGATGCGAACACGGTGGCCGCCTACTCGATTGACGACGGGCAGCTGATCCACACGACCTCGGTTGGCGAAGGGCCGGGACCGCTGGCTCTGAGCAGCGACGGCTTTCTGCTGCTGGCGGTGGATGGGCGCTCCGGCGACGTGTCTGTGGTGCGGACGACCAGCTACACGCCGAAGGGCGAGCCGGTGATGGGATCCCTGTTCACGGTTTTTCCCGCTGGAAAACATCCCAACGCGATTGCGGTGAAGGCATTCCGGCTGAAGCAGGGGTTGGGGTAGGTCCGGTGCGCGGTCAGCCGCGGTGGAGGAGAGGGCAGTTCGTTCTGGCGCGGCGCCACACGACGGTGAGCTGCTCGCGCTCGAGGATTTTCTTCGCCTGCAGGCGCGCGTGGTTCGCCCACGGGCCGATGGGATCGAGCTTCGCGTAGGCCATCCAGTGGCGCAGGGCGCGGCGGCGCTCGTTGGAGCGTTCAAAGGCGAGCGCCAGATTGTAATGGGCATCGGCATAGCCAGGCGCGAGCCGGATGGCAGACTGGTACGCCTCAATTGCCTCGGGCAGGCGCTGCAGCTCATCGAGCGCATTGCCGAGGTCGAAGAAAGCGAGCGCGTAGTCGGGACTGGCGACGGTCGCGCGGCGGTAGAGCTGCTCGGCGCGAATGAATTGGCGCTCGTTGTAGAGGATCGTTCCCAGATTGATGGCCGCGGGTGCATGCTCAGCCAGCAGGAGCGCCTGTTCGTACAGCGCAGCGGCTTCGGCGATTTTGCCCTGCTCCTCGCAGCGCACCGCTTCAAAGAAGAGCGCGTTGACCTGGTTCTGACGCTGGAGTGAGGAGCCGATGGGCGCGTCAACCGCGGAGATGCGCGCCATGCCGGCCTCGAAGTCGAGCTCGAACTGCTGGGCGATCGGCTCCATCGTGGACCCCGAGTGGCGGAAGACCAGGCGCGGGCCGCGACGCGCAACGCCCGCTTCGAGCAGCGGATTCGCCATGCCGGAGACGGCCTTCATGGCGCGCACGCTGGCGCTGATGCTCGCGGCAGAGATGCGGAGGCTGCGCAGCTCGCGCAGCTTTTTGATCTGGACGAGATCCTGGAAGCCGTAATCGGCAGAGGAGGGGATGAGACCGGCTTTCTCCCAGGCGTGCAGTTGCCGGGAAGAGATGCGCAGTATGCGAAGGACATCCTGGCGGCTGTATCGATTCACTCGGCGGAGCAATGCTCCTCTTCGTTCACCCGATTATCCAAAGATGCGACGAATGCCGCAAGGGCGCGAGATGAGAATTCCGTGGATAAGCAGGTACGAAGAAGGTACGTGGGGGAGGCGTAACCACATGTAAATGTGTCCCTTAATATCCGGGCGCAGGTATTCTAAGGTTAGCTCAGTATAAGAAGAATTTGCTATAAACGCATAAACTCCCTATATTTGCCGAATGGATCCCGTCCAGAATCCCTTTGCGCCCGGAGCGGGAACGCAGCCTCCAGAACTGGCAGGCAGGGATTCCATCTTGAACGTGGCATCGACCATGCTGCGTCGGATCCGAGCCGGAAGGCCAAGTCGGAGCCTGATCCTTGTAGGCCTGCGAGGGGTGGGCAAGACAGTGCTCCTCAACCGCATCCGAGAGTTGGCTGAGGAGGCTGCCTACCAGTGCATCCTGATCGAAGCACATGAGGAGAAAAGTCTGCCCTCGTTGTTGGTTCCGCCGCTGCGAAGAATCCTCCTGCAACTCGACCGGGCTGCAAATATCAGCGAGAAGACGAAACGCGGACTACGAGTTCTGCGCAGCTTTATGAGCCGGTTTCAGGCGCGGCTCAAGTTGGCGGACGTGGGAGAAATCGAGCTCGGCGTTGCAGCGGAACAGGGGGTCGCGGACACAGGAGATCTTGAAGTCGATTTGACAGACCTTTTCGTCGCCGTGGCCGAGGCAGCGGCCGACAGACATCAGTATGTGTGTCTGCTTGTAGACGAGATTCAGTATTTTGCGCAAAGCGAGATGAGCGCGCTGATCATAGCGCTGCACCAGGTGAGCCAGCGCGCGTTGCCGCTGGTTCTGGTGGGAGCCGGATTACCCCTGATCCTGGGCCTTGCGGGAAGATCCAAATCGTACGCTGAACGGCTTTTCGAGTTTCCCGGTGTCGGACCTCTGAAGGAAACTGAGGCCCGCAGGGCGCTGCAGTCTCCGGTTCAGGCGCAGGGTGTGATGTTCACGGACGAGGCGCTGCGCAGAATCATCGGCCGAACACAGGGCTATCCTTACTTCCTGCAGCAATGGGGCTACGAGGCGTGGAATATCGCAGCGTCTTCGCCGATCACCGAAGACAATGTTGCCGAGGCAACATCCGTCGCAATCCAGAAGCTGGACGAAAGCTTTTTCCGAGTCAGGTTCGATCGTCTGACCAGGCGCGAGAAGGAGTACCTTTCCGCCATGGTGAGCGTCGGCGGAGACCAGCAGCGTTCGGGGGATATTGCGGAAGCGCTCGGAGTCAAAGTACAGTCGGTCGCGCCGCTTCGAAGTTCTCTGATTCGCAAAGGTATGATTTACAGCCCATCCCACGGAGATACGTCCTTCACCGTTCCCCTATTTGATGGGTTTCTTAAGCGGCAACAATCCCAGCCTGGGGGGGAAACGTACAATCCCAGGCTTCCACTATTCTAGCGAGGGCGCCAGAGCGTGATTGCCGAGGTGATCGCCGAGGCCAGGGTCGGCTGAAGAATCAATTGCCACTCGCGCCGCCGGCCGATGGGGGGGCGGGTACGCTGGGCGCGGGGCGGATAAGCACGGCGGTGCGCGGGAAGGTGAAGGTTCCCCCGGCGTCGTCGATGACGTTGATCTGGCAGATGTAGGTGCCGGGCTTAAGACTCGCAAGCGGCACATCGAACTGAAACGCGACCGCATTGCGATCGGGCTCGTTGAGCTGCGTCGCCTGGATGAGCGGCGTCTCGAAGGCTTTTGCGGAACCACTGAGGAACTCGATGCTGGTCATCACCCGCACCGGCTCGCCTGCGGGTTTTGCGCCCTTGCCGGATGGAGCCGGCGCCTTCGCAGCGGGTACCGGAGGGCCGGTTGCCTTCTCCGTGGCCGCGCGCGCGGGATCGTAGACCTCATAGAGCAGGTACAGGTGCTGATCCTGGCGGAAGACATGCGGCAGGTTGGGCACCAGCTCTTCGCCGTCGCGCACGAGCGGATTGTCCTGCTTCCTGCCCGCAGGCGTGCGCTGGCTGGCGAGCACCACGGAGCTCATCCGGAGTGGAATTTTCCGCAGGTCGGGGACGTTGAGGTCGGTCTCGAACGAGCCCATGCGGCCGGTCTCGTTCTCGCGCACAACGAATTTGACGTGATATTTGCCGGTGGGCAGATTGAAGCCGGTGGTGTACTGGACGTTTTTCTGGCGCACCTGCTGCGCCTCATCCACGGCGAGTTTCACCGTGTCGCGCACGTCGCCGATGTCGTGGCCGGCGGGGTCGCGCACCTGGCCGATGATATCGAGGGTCGCCTTGTCGCGGTCGCCGCCCTTCACGAAGGGGATTTGCGAACCGGGGACGACGAGGGAGACCGGGACATAGAAGCGGTCGGGGCCGGTGCGGAAGTAGAGCGCCTCGAGATAGACGGCCATGTCGGTGGCGGGCAGTTCGCTGGCCAGCTCATCCTGGAGCTGCTGCTCGCGCTCGTCGTGGGTCGCGTGTTTATAGTCGGCGGGCGCGTAGTAGCCGGGACGGTATTCGAGCTTGACGCCGGGGCGGTTGATCTTGATGGTGAGCTTGCGGTAGCGGCCGTCGCGCAGCGTGTTAGTGGAGCGGAAACCGATCACGTAGTAGGCGGAAGTGTCCTGCTGAATGCGCTGGAAGGCGGGTGAAAAATCGTTCGAATCGAAGAAAGCCTTTCCGCCGGTATCGGAGGAAAGCGTGGCCATCACTTCCTGCGTGTTGAAGTTGGAATCGAGGTTGTTCTGCAGGGC
>JBARMS010000056.1:0-16001 GCA_049802575.1 Acidobacteriaceae bacterium
GCGGCCAGGCCGAAGTGCCCGGAGTCGCCGGAACCTGGAAGGATCTCACCGACAACGTCAACTCCATGGCCTCGAACCTCACCGGCCAGGTCCGTAACATCGCCGAAGTGGCGACGGCCATCGCGAATGGCGACCTTTCCCGCAAGATCACGGTCGACGTCCGCGGCGAAATCCTGCAGCTGAAAGAAACGCTGAACACGATGGTCGAGCAGCTCCGCTCGTTCGCCGCCGAAGTGACGCGCGTCGCCCGCGAAGTCGGTTCGGAAGGCCGTCTCGGCGGTCAGGCCAACGTGCCCGGCGTCGCCGGCACGTGGAAGGACCTCACCGACTCGGTCAACGCCATGGCCGGCAACCTGACCGCGCAGGTCCGCAACATTGCCGAGGTCACCACGGCTGTGGCCCGCGGCGACCTGTCGCGCAAGATCGCCGTCGACGTCAAAGGCGAAATTCTCGAGCTCAAGAACACCATTAACACGATGGTCGACCAGCTCAACGCATTCGCCGGCGAAGTGACCCGCGTCGGCCGCGAAGTCGGCACCGAAGGCAAGCTGGGCGGCCAGGCGAACGTGCCCGGCGTCGCAGGCATCTGGAAAGACCTCACCGACAACGTGAACGTGATGGCCTCGAACCTCACCGAGCAGGTGCGCGGCATCGTGAAGGTGGTCACCGCCGTAGCCAACGGCGACCTGAAACAGAAGCTCACCGTGAACGCGAAGGGCGAAGTCGGCGCGCTGGCCGAAACCATCAACAGCATGACCGACACGCTGGCGACCTTCGCCGATCAGGTCACCACCGTGGCCCGCGAAGTCGGCGTCGAAGGCCGCCTCGGCGGGCAGGCCAACGTGCCTGGCGCTGCCGGAACCTGGAAGGATCTCACCGGCAACGTGAACCTGCTGGCCGACAACCTCACCAACCAGGTGCGCGCCATCGCTGAAGTGGCCACGGCCGTCACCAAGGGCGACCTTACCCGCTCCATTCAGGTGGAAGCGCGAGGCGAGGTGGCCGAGCTGAAGGACAACATCAACACGATGATTGATAACCTCCGGCTCACCACCGACCGCAACACCGAGCAGGACTGGCTGAAGACCAACCTGGCTCGCTTCACCGGCATGTTGCAGGGCCAGCGCGATCTGGCCACCGTGGGCCGCATGCTCCTTTCCGAACTGGTCCCGCTGGTCAATGCCCAGCAGGGCGTGATCTACCAAACCGAGAGCCAGCCCGAGACCGAAGATCTCGGCGGTCTGGTTCTGCTCTCCGCGTTTGGCAACACGCGCGACGGGTACAGTCGCGACATCGGTGTAGGCGAAGGACTGATCGGCCAGTGCGCCCTCGAGAAGCGGCGCATGCTCATCACCGAGCTGCCCAGAACCGCCGTGCCCATCCGCTCCGGCTTGTTCGAAGCGGTCCCGCGCAACGTCATCGTGCTGCCGGTGCTCTTTGAAGACCGCGTCAAGGCAGTCATTGAGCTGGCCAGTCTCAGCGTGTTCACCGCCTCGCACCTGGCCTTCCTCGATCAGCTCACCTCCTCCATCGGCATCGTGCTCAACTCGATTGAGGCCACGATGCAGACCGAAGCCCTGCTGAAGCAGTCGCAGCAGCTGGCCGGCGAGCTGCAGACGCAGCAGAAGGAGCTGCAGCAGACCAACGAGCAGCTGGCCCAGAAGGCCCAGCAGCTCGCCGAGCAGAACTCCGAAGTGGAACGCAAGAACCAGGAGATCGAGCAGGCCCGCCGCGCTCTGGAAGAAAAGGCCCGCGAGCTGGCGCTCACTTCGAAGTACAAGTCTGAGTTCCTCGCCAACATGTCGCACGAGCTGCGCACGCCGCTCAATTCGATCCTCGTGCTCGGCCAGCAGCTCGCCGAAAATCCCGACGGCAACCTGAGCGGACGGCAAGTCGAATTTGCCCGCACCATCCACGGCGCCGGCACCGACCTGCTCAACCTCATCTCCGACATCCTCGACCTCTCCAAGATCGAGTCCGGCACGGTGTCGGTGGAACCGGAGGAGCTGTTCTTCGGCAGCCTGCTCGAGGCCGTCTCGCGGCCGTTCCGCCACGAGGCGGAAAACCGCAAGCTCTTCTTCGAAGTCAAGAGCGATCCGCGTCTGGGCCGCAGCCTCGTCACCGATCCGCGCCGCCTGCAGCAGGTGCTCAAGAACCTGCTTTCCAACGCCTTCAAGTTCACCGAACAGGGCGGCGTTCGGCTCACCGTCTCCAGCGCTCCCTCCGGCTGGAGCCCCGATCACCCCATCCTTTCCGGCGCCGGATCCGTGGTTGCCTTTGAAGTTTCCGACACCGGCATCGGAATCCCGGCCGAAAAACAGCGCATCATCTTCGAGGCCTTCCAGCAGGCAGACGCGGGCACCAGCCGCAAGTACGGAGGCACCGGACTCGGTCTCGCTATCAGCCGCGAGCTGGCCAGCCTGCTGGGCGGTGAAATCCAGCTGCGCAGCGCCCCCGGCAAGGGCAGCACGTTTACGCTCTACGTGCCGCAAACCTACGTCGGCCCCGCTGCCGCGCCCATCGCCGACAGGCAGGGTCAGAGTGTTCACATGTCAGTCACCGCGCCGGTGTTCCTGGCCAACCCCTCCGTTTCCGAACAGGACAGCCGCGTTGAAGACGATCGCGAAACGCTGCTGGAAGGCGACAAGGCGCTGCTGATCGTCGATGACGATCCGCATTACGCTCGCGTGATCGCCGACCTCTCGCACGACAAGGGATTTAAGGTGCTCATCGCCACCACCGGCGCTGAAGCCCTGGCCCTGGCGCGCGAGTACAATCCCACCGCTATTTCCCTCGACGTCTTCCTGCCCGACATGCTGGGCTGGACCGTCCTCAACCATCTCAAGCAGGATTCGCGCACCCGCCACATTCCTGTGCAAATGCTCACGCTCGATGACGATCGACGCCACGGCCTCTCGCGCGGCGCCTTCGCCTATGTCACCAAACCCACCTCCACCGAGGAACTGGAAGCCGCCCTCACCCGCATCCGCGATTACTCGCTGCCGCGCCGCAAGCGCCTGCTCGTGGTCGAGGATAATCCCGCCGAGCAGCTCAGCATCCGCGAGCTGCTCTGGCACGACGATATCGACATCGACGTCGTCGATTCCGGCGCGGCCGCTCTCGAGCAGCTCGATTCCGCCGCCTACGACTGCGTCGTGCTCGATCTCCGTCTCCCGGATATGTCGGGATTCGAGGTTCTCGATCAGCTCCGCGACAGCGAGAAGCTGCGCGACCTGCCCGTCGTTGTCTTCACCGGCCGCGAGCTCAGCGCGGAGGAGGATTCCCGCCTCCATCTGCTGGCGCGCAGCGTGGTCGTCAAGGACGTGGAATCTCCGGAGCGTCTCCTCGACGAAACCGCCCTCTTCCTGCACCGCGTGGTGGCTAACCTGCCGCCCGACAAGCAGCGTATGCTGGACCGGCTGCATCAGTCCGATGAAGCGTTGTACGGCCGGAAGGTGCTGATCGTCGATGACGACGTCCGCAACATCTTCGCCCTCTCCAGTGTCCTTGAAAGGAGGGGTATGACCGTCCTGACCGCGGGAACCGGCCGCGAAGCCATTGCCACCATTGAGTCCACGCCCGATCTGGCCATCGTGCTGATGGATATCATGATGCCGGAGATGGATGGATATGAGACCATGCAGGTC
This sequence comes from Acidobacteriaceae bacterium, assembly GCA_049802575.1. GTDB lineage: Bacteria > Acidobacteriota > Terriglobia > Terriglobales > Acidobacteriaceae > Palsa-343. Next base: position 3,648 of record JBARMS010000056.1, read on the forward strand.
ATCCGCCAGAACTCGTCGCTGCGACGGTTACCCATCATCGCGCTGACCGCCAAGGCCATGAAGGGCGACCGCGAAAAGTGCCTGGAAGCAGGGGCGTCGGAGTATTTGGCCAAGCCTGTGAACACAGAGCAGTTGCTCTCCGCTCTGCGCATGTGGCTGCATCGGTAAAGGAGGTTTTCTGGGCTCGGAGAGATCGATGACGGCAGACGAGAAAGTCAACATCCTGATGGTGGACGACCAGCCCGCCAAGCTCCTCAGCTATGAAGTCATTCTGGCCGAGCTTGGCGAGAACCTGATCAAGGCCTCCTCTGCCAGGGAAGCTCTCAATGTTCTGCTGAAAACCGATATCGCTGTGGTTCTCATGGATGTCAGCATGCCCGAGCTGGACGGCTTTGAGCTCGCTGACATGATCCGGTCCCATCCCCGCTTCGGCAAGACCGCCATCATCTTCATCTCGGGCGTTCACCTCACAGACCTCGACAAGATCAATGGATACCGCCGCGGCGCCGTCGACTATATCTCGGTGCCCGTCATTCCTGAAGTCCTGCGTGCCAAAGTCGGCGTGTTTGTCGACCTGCATCGCAAGACCCGGCAGCTCGAACGTCTCAACAGCGGTCTCGAGCTCCTGGTGGAAGAACGCACCGAAGCCCTCCGCCAGAGCGAAGCGCACCATCGCGAGCGTGCCGAGCTGCTGGAACTGGCCACCGAGGCCATCATCGTCCGCGACCCCAACGGCAATATTCGCTTCTGGAATTCCGGCGCGGAGGCCCTGTATGGCTGGAAACGCGAAGACGTTTTCGGCCAGAACCTGCACGAGCTCCTGCGCACCACCTTCCCCGTATCCCGCGAAGAGACGGAGCGCGACCTTTACGCAACCCGCTCCTGGCAGGGCAATCTGCACGTGCGCTGCAAAGACGGACGCGAGCTGATCGTTTCGACCCGAAAGGTCTATAACCGCGAAGCCGAGGCCGTGCTCGAGATTCAGCGCGACATCACCGCGCAAATCCAGTCGGAGGAAGCGCTTCGCCAGGCGGAAAAACTGGCCGCCATGGGCCGCGTCGCCGGCATCATCGCGCACGAGATTAACAATCCGCTGGAGGCCATCACCAACGCCTTTTATCTGCTGCGCAATCATCCTTCTCTCGATGAGGAAGCCCGCTATTACGCCTCGCTCGCCGAGCAGGAGCTCCAGCGCGCCTCCCACATTACCCGCCAGACGCTCAGCTTTTACCGCGATTCCAAGCAGCCCATCACCGTTTCCGTCCCGGATTTGCTCGACAACGTGGTCGAGCTGCAGCAGCGGCCCATCGCCGTCAATCGCATCACGCTCGACAGGAAGTACTCCTCGGCCGGCGTCGTGCGCGGCTTTCCCGGCGAGCTGCGCCAGGTTTTTCTCAACCTCATCGGCAACGCCATCCAGGCGATGCCTTCCGGAGGCACGCTGCGGCTGCGCGTCGCGGACGCCACGGAGATGGAGACACAGCGCTCCGGCATTGCCGTCTCTGTCATCGATACCGGCGGGGGCATTCGCCCCGAAGACGCGAAGCGGCTCTTCCAGCCCTTCTTCACCACCAAATCGGCCAAAGGCACCGGTCTCGGGCTTTGGATCAGCAAGGGCATCGTCCAGAAATACGAAGGCCGCATCTCCTTCCGCAGTTTCCGATCCGCGCGCGGTGCCTGCACCTGTTTTCGGGTTTTTCTCCCCATTGCCGCTGAGACTGCCGGCAACGAGCCGGTGAAGGGCCAGGAATCCCCCGCCTCTTCGGCGGTGCGCGCCATCGCCTGAGCGATTCCGCCGCAACCTGCCTGACGCTGCTCCAACCGAAACCGGTTAAACTCTCCCTGAATGGGACAATTCAGAAACTTTGAAGTTGCGGTGTTCCGTCGCATCCACCGCGAACCCCCCTCCGGTTTCGCGCATCGCACCGCCTTTTGGCTGCTGATTGTCTATTTTGTCCTCGCTCTCCTCGGCTGGATCCCAGGCCAGACCGGAACCGGTTTCCGCGATTTCGCGACCCTCGACTTCTACCTCCTCCTCATCTTTTGCGTGCCGTTGCTCTGGCGCTACGTCTTTGGCCGGCTGCTGTGGAAGGTCCGCAATCGCCTCATCGTTACCTATGTGCTGATCGGCCTCACTCCCGTGGTCCTGTTCGTCACCCTGGCCGTGCTGGTGCTGTATGTCTTCTCCGGGCAATTCGCCATCTTCGCTGCAACCAGCGTGATCGACGATGAGCTGGCGCACATCGCATCGAAGAACGGCAGCTTTGTCATGCACATCGCCCATGAGATCGACCAGCAGCCCGGCATGCGCGGGCTGGGCCTCCCCGACGCTGCCATGGACCCTTCCGAGCACGAGTACTCCGGCCTCACCGTGGCCGCGTTCCACGATGGCAAGCCCATCGGTTTGCTGCCTGCGTCCATCGAAGCCCATGACATGCCGGCTGTTCCGGCGTGGCTGACCGGCAATTACCAGGGCATCGTCTTCGATCACGGGCAGCTCTGGCTGCGCGCCGCCAATACGCAGCTGCTCAATGGCCACCGCACTGTGGTGATCACCAGCGTCCCGCTGCGCCAGGACAACGTAGACGCCATTGCCTACGGACTGGGCCGCATCGGCATCTATCCCGGCGTCAACTTCGACAACGATCAAACCCAGACCTCCGCCAAACCGCATACCAGCTTCTCCCTCAGCAACCCCAGCTCCAACGGAGCGCGGCTGGAGATCAACGGCGAAAATGTGAACGAGGCGAGAACGCACGCTGTGGTGGAAGGCGGATCGCTGCCGCCCCCGCTGCATTTTTACGATGTGCCCGTCGGCTTTTTGGCCCCTCTCAGCACCATTGACTGGGCCAGCGGCAATTCGCAGCAGATCCTCGCCGACGTGACCTCGCGGCCCTCGCTGCTCTACAAGCGCCTCTTTGTCACTTCCGTGGGCGGCGATCTCGTCCGTGACGCCTTTGTCGCCCTCGCCATTGCGTTCGGTGTTCTTGAATTGCTGGCCTTTCTCGCCGCCGTGCGCCTCAACCAGACCATCACCCGATCGGTGCACGCGCTCTACGAAGCCACGCTGGCCATCGACGGCGGCAACCTCGACCACCGCATCAAGGTCAGGCGCCGCGATCAGCTCGGCTCGCTCGCCCGCTCCTTCAACTCCATGGCTTCGTCGCTCCAGCGGCTGCTGGTGGAACAGCGCGAAAAGGAACGCCTGCAGAATGAGCTCTCCATCGCGCAGGAGGTCCAGGCCAATCTCTTCCCCCACGGCCACATTGGCCTGCCGATGCTGGAGCTCCACGGCGTCTGCCTTCCGGCGCGCACCGTCAGCGGCGACTACTACGACTTCCTGCTCTTCGGAGAGACCGGCCTCGGCATGGCCCTCGGCGATATCAGCGGCAAGGGCATTTCCGCCGCGCTGCTGATGGCAACCCTCCATTCCGCCGTGCGCGCCTATCGTTTTGCCGGCGAAGAGTTGCTGACCAAAGGCACGACCGCGCTCGCCAGTTTCCGCACGCGTCATGCGGGCGAGGAGGAAATCGAGTGCAGCGAGCTGTTCGAGCAGCCTTCCAGGATTCTGGCCCTCCTCAATCGCCATCTCTACCGCAGCACGCAGCCCGAGAAATACGCCACGCTCTTCCTCGCGCACTACGATGGCATCACGCGCCGCCTTGTCTACGCCAACGGAGGCCATCTGCCGCCGTTGCTGCTGCGCGCCAACGACACCGTCACCCGCCTCGACCGCGGCGGCAGTGTCGTGGGCCTTCTTGACGAGCTGGAGTATGAGCAGGGCGCCGAACACCTCAACTCCGGCGATATCCTCATCGCCTACAGCGACGGCGTCACCGAGCCGGAAAACGACTTTGGCGAATTCGGCGAGTCGCGCCTGCTGGAGATCGTGCGCCGCCATCGCCACCTGAGCCTCGAGGCCATTTCGGAACAGGTGATCCAGACCCTGCGCACCTGGATCGGCGCACAGGAGCAGCCCGACGACGTAACGCTGGTGCTGGCGCGGCAGCGCTGATGCACGCGACCTTTTTGACACCGCACCCGCGATGGTGGAAACTACGCCTCGGATTGCGCCACAATCGTTCTTCTGCTCAGGAGCCGCTGTGAAACGACCTCTCTCAGGAATCCTCTGCGCCCTCGTCGCCCTGGCCACTGCCGCTGTCCCCGCTCGCACCGCCCACGCGCAAAATCCTGAGCAGTCCGCCGCAAGGGAGAAGGTCATCCTCGATACCGACATTGGCGACGACATCGACGACGCCTTCTCGCTGGTGCTGCTCCTGTCGAGCCCGAAGGTCCAGCTTCTCGGCGTAACGACGGCATGGGGCGATACCGGTCTCCGCGCCCGCCTCGTCGAGCGATTCCTGACAGAAACCGGCCATGCCGACATTCCCGTCGCCGCCGGACCGGCCACGCACGCCAACTCCACATTTTCCCAGCGCCGTTACGCGGAGGGATTTCCCGCGAAGACCTGGCCCAGCGGCCCGCAATTTCTCCTCGATCAGATTCGCCGCTATCCCGGCCAAATCACGCTGGTTGCCATCGCGCCTTTCAGCACCGTCGCCGCCGCCATCGATCAGGATCCGGAAACCTTTCGCAAGCTGAAGCGGATCGTCCTCATGGGCGGCTCCATCCACCGCGGGTATGGCGACCTCGGCTACCTGCCCGATCGCGGCCCGGAGCCGGAGTACAACATCGACCAGGATATTCCCGCATCACGCAAGCTCTTCGCCTCGGGCGTACCGCTCTACGTCATGCCGCTCGACTCCACGCAGCTCAAGCTCGATGAGGTGCTGCGCGCCATCCTCTTTAGCCAGGGAACGCGCACCACCGACGCGCTGGCGCTGCTTTATCAGCAGTGGTCGGCGTCCACGGGCACCCCCACGCCGACGCTCTTCGACGCGATGGCGGCGGCCTACGTCCTCGATCCGTCGCTGTGTCCGACCACCCCCATGCACATCCGCATCGACGACCGCGGCAGCACCATCCCTGAATCCGGCACGCCCAACGCGAACGTCTGCCTCCAGTCGGATTCCGACCAGTTCTTCCACTTTTATTTGCGCACGGTGCTGGCTGAGCCGGTGACGCCAGGAAATCGCTGAAGCTCTACCTGGCCGGGGCGCCCTGCCGCGCACGCCACAACGCGCCCGCGGGCGGATCGGCTGGTTCGTCCATCACCCGGATATTCGCGTAACGAGCGCGCAGCTCCGCAGTCATCGCGTTGCGCAGGAGCGCCACATTTTCGAGAATGCTGCCCGCCACGGCAACCGCCGGCGCCTCGAACGATCCCTCGCCAGATGCCTCGAGCGACCGGATCCGCTCAATCACCAGGCCGGCCAGCATCGCCAGGTCGCGCCCTCCCTGTTCCACCACTTCAAGAGCCACGGCGTCGCCCTGCTTCGCGGCAGCCACCACCAGCGGCGCGAGCCGCGAATACTCCGGCGCGGGATTGGCGTTCGCAAACTCGATCAGCTCCGCCCGCGAACCCAGCCCCCAAAACCGCTGCGCGTCATCGAGAACTCGTGTCGCGCGCTGCTCATCGATGGCCAGAAAACCGCGCCGCAGCGATTCCAGACCAATGAAGTGCCCCGATCCCTGATCCGCCAGCGCCGGGCCCCAGCCGCCGGCTCTGACAATCTTGCCTGTCGCCGCGCGGCCCGCCATGTTCGATCCGGTTCCGGCCAGCGCCAGCACGCCGCGCCCGCCAAAGAACACCGAGTCCAGCGCGATCTCCACATCCCCAACGATCACCAGCTCGCCGCCCACATGCTGCGCAAACGCTTCGCGCAGCCAGTTCGTCACCAGCGCCACCGTCTCGCCGGCGGTACCGATGCAGCAGCAGGCAATAGCCTCCGGCGCGATGCCCGTCGCTTGCGTCAGCCCGCGCAGACCCTCCTGCAGATTCCGTTCCGCAGTCTCGGCATCCGCCTTCATGCGCTTGATCGTGCCGGTGCGCACGCGCGCCAGCTCGCGCGTTGCGTCGCCGAGCACAAATGTGGTCTTGGTGCCTCCGGCGTCGACGCCGAGAAATGCCTGCGGTCTGCTCATCGTTGCGTCTCGCGCCTACTTGTGCCGCGGCAGATAATTCCAGATCGCCGGATCTTCCGTGCCCAGCACCCACGAGCAGAATCCCTGGACCCCGTTCTCCTCCGCCAGCTCATAGCGATCCTGAAAGGTGTGCAGGTCGGTGTAGTAGACCCACTCGCGCTCCTGGTCGCGATAGAAGTAGAAATACGCGGTGTGATCGTCGGCGTCCCACGCGAGCTTGCCGCCCCAGTCGTGCGCCAGCTGCATCGCGTCCTCGTCGCTGATGTAATCCGCAGTCGGATTCGGCTTCTCCACCGGGTTTTGATCGGGACCCGCAGCAGGCGTCACGATCGGCGCTCCTGTGAACCAGTGATAGCCGTAGAGCGGAATCCCCAGCGACAGCTTCTCTTTCGGCACAAACTGCAGCGCATATTTCATGTTGTCGAGGGTCCATTGCCAGCCGGCCACCGGGCCCGGCTCTGTCCAGCGCGTGTTCTGGTCGTAGGTCATCAGGCACAGCAGATCGACGGATTTCCCCAGCGCCGCCAAATCGTAGGCGCCGCGCCAGTCGGTGTAGATCCACCTCGCGAATTCGCCGCTGCCCGGATAGCCGGGCGCATTGGGCACCGTCGCGATGCTCAGTTGCAGTCCCGCCGCGTGCAGCGCGTCCGCTGTCGTCTTCACCAGCGCCGACAACCCATCCCGATCGAGATAATCGACGTTCTCGATATCAAACTGAAAGCCGCTATATCCATGAAGCTTGCATTCGCGCACCAGCGCTGCATTCATCGCGGCCTGCGCCTTCTCATTGTTGGCCAGCAGATGAAAACCCTTCTTGTTGAAGATCCCCACAATCGGCATCACCGGCACCTTATCGCTCAGGGCCGTGGCCAGCACCGCGGGTTCCGGCTCGCCGGTCACCAGGCCGTTGGCGTCTACCTGATACCACGTGGGCACCAAAAGATCGATCTGCGACGCATGCGCGAAAAAATCCCGGATCGAGCCGGGATCGTTCGTCATGTAGAAAAGCGCAACGGGTTTGCTGGCGGCCATCGCTGCGGGAGCCAGCGCGCCGAGCAGCAGGCAGAGCAGTTTTCTCATTTCCACCTCGAGCGACGAACCATTATCGCGGTTCCGCGACGTTCTGCAAAACGTGCGACGGCTGCGATGCCCTCATGGCGAGGATCGGGCCTGCGGTCGCGCCGAATGCCGCGGGCCCAGTCTTCAGTAGCCCAGCTTCTTGTTGACAACGTTCTCCAGCGGCTCGCCGTTGCGGAAACGCTCGTATTGCCGCAGAAAGAAGCGCATCGCATCGTCGACCCAGTCTTTGGTGTGGTCGGCGGTGTGCGGCGACACGAGCACATTTTCCATCCGCCACAGCGGATCGCCCGCCGGCAGCGGTTCGTGCTCAAAGACATCGAGGCCCGCGCCGCGAATTCGTCCCTGCTCGAGCGCCCGCACCAGCGCGGCCTGATCGATCACCGGCCCGCGTCCCACATTGATGACGACGGCGCTCGGCTTCATCGCTGCAAACTGCGCCTCGCCCATCATGTGCCGCGTTTCCTCGGTCAAAGGAGCGGCAACGACGACATAATCGCATTCGCCCAGCAGGACTGCCAGCGCCTCAGGCTTGTAAAACTCCGCAATCAGCGGATCCGGTTCCTGGGGAGGATGCCTCTTCAGCGCGAGCACGCGCATCCCCATCGCATGGGCCCGCGTCGCCACCGCGCGGCCGATGTCGCCATACCCGACAATCCCCACCGTCCGCCGCGAGATCTCGTCCACATCGAACGGCTCCCATCGCTCCGCCCGCTGATTGCGCAGCATGCGGGGAAAGTCCTTGGCGAAATAGAGAATCGCCGCCAGCGCAAACTCCCCCAGCGATTGCGAAAAGACGCCGCTGCCGTTGGTGAGCGGCACATCGCTTGCGACAAGCTCCGGAAACAGCAGGCTGTCCACGCCCGCCCAGCGCGAATGTACCCAGCGCACCCCGCGGCACGCGACAAACGCCGTCCGCAGCCGGTCCTTTGTCCCGGACCAGTGCAGAATCACCGACGCATCTCCGGCGGCCTGCCCCAGCCCAGCATCGTCGCGCGCAATCGCATGCGGCACGTCGCGCAGCATCGCCAATTGCGGATCGTCGCGGTCCGTCACTACCAGCACCTTCGGCGCCCCACTCACTGCGCACCTCCTGCCCACTTCGTTCGAATGCGCACCGTCCGTTGCAGCTCATCCTTCGCCTGCAAAATCTTTAGGCGCAAATCCGGGTCCGGATGCGCCGTCGCGAGATACTTCTGCACCACGTCGAGCGAAGCCTGCGACTGCTGGCCATCGAGAAACGCATCGAGCCACGCCACCAGGAAGAAAATCTTCCGCTCGCGCTTCACCTGCTCCAGCGCCTCCAGCGCCGGCTGCACGTACGGCGCCGTGAGTTGTGCCTGATTCCAGAAGTTGAACGCGCCCAGGCTCGACTGAATCCAGTCCTCGGAAATCTGCGTGTTGTGCAGGTAATCGTCGAAGTAGTGCGCCTTCGTGGCCGCATCGGGCCCCGCGGCCCGCGCCACGTAAGCGTACTTGCGCCCGTCGCCGGACGGGTCCCGCTTCTCCTCCGCCTCAAGCACAGCCTGCGCATCCGGATCGCCATACGCCAGCAGCGCCGTCACCAGTTCCCAGCGATCCTGCTGGCGCAGCGCCACGCCCGGCACCGTCAGCGTCCCCGTCAACAGCTGCTGCATCGCCGCCTCGCCCACGCCCTGCGCGCCAAATCCGCTGAGGCTCCGGAACCACACAATCCGCAAATCGTGATCCTCGTCGTGCTGCATCCGGTCCATCGCCGTCGTTGCTCCGCGCAGCAGCAGCGCCTGCCGGTCCGCAGCGCCCACGTACCGATGCGCCGCTGTCTGCGTTCTCCCCAGCAAACTGGCTGCCAGCAGTTCTTCGCGCTCCTTCGGCAGGGTATCCAGCGCGAGCCTCGCGTACTGCGCAGGATCGAGTTCCGCCTCGCGCACTCCATCCCACAGCGCGCCCCAGAGCATCGTCCGCCGGAACAAATCCGGCATCGTCGCCACCTGCTGCATCACCGCATCGCGGCTCTTCGCGTCGAGCAGAAACAGCCCGTAGGCGTGATCGTCATTGTTCGCAAACACCCATGCGGGGCAGGCAGGCCGGACCCTGTTGGGATTCATCTCGACGGACCGTGTGGCGAACTCCGCACGCAGCGTTTGCACGGAACCGTCGGGATAGCCCAGCGCAATCTCCGTCGCGATAGGCCAAAGGTCGTCGCCGCCCAGCACATCGTGCTGCGACAGGCGCAGCACGGCGAGCTGTCCGTCGCGGCAGCTCCATTCCGTCTCCACCACCGGCATGCCGCGATGCCGAATCCACATCTCCGCCCACGCCGTCAGATCCCGCCCCGACGCCTTCTGGTACGCACCAATCAAGTCGCTCCACGTCGCATTGCCGTATTCGTGCTGCGCGAGATAAATCTGCAGGCCCTTCTGGAACGCCTCATCCCCAATCACATAGTTCAGCTGCCGCAGCACCCCAGGAGCCTTCTCGTACACAATCGCCCCATACGCGCTCTTCGCATCGTTCAGGTTCGGAATGTCCTGGTAAATCGGCGTCGTCCCCTCGGTCTCATCGATCGCATACGCCGCCGGCTTAATCGACTGATAGAACCTCTGCCAGATGGGCTCGTTGGGCCGGAGCGCCGCCAGTGTCTTGTACGCCATGTACTGCGCGAAGCCCTCCTTGAGCCACAAATCGTCGAACCAGCGCATTGTCGTGGCGTCGCCGAACCACTGGTGCGTCAGCTCGTGCAGCACCACCACATCGCGGTTCAGCCGATTGATCGCCGTCGGTGCCGTCCGGAAGATGACCGACTCCTCGCGCAGAAACGTCGCGCCCGCGTGCTCCATGCCGCCATACGCGAACCCCGGAATGAGCACCATCTCGTACTTCGGAAACGGAAACGGCTCATCGAAGTACTTCGCCAGGAACTGCATCCCCTGCGCCGCCGTCTCCTGCACTGCCGGAACCGCATCTTCCGCATTCTTCACCTGCGACTTCCGCATCCACACATTCGGCATCGCCGCCTGCGGATGGACGCTCACAAACGGTCCCGCCGCAAACGCAAACAAGTAAGTGCTGATCGGCTCCGTCTCTCCGAAGCTCGTCGTCCGGTACCCGCTCTCCGCTCCCCGCGTACCTGCTGCCGCGCTGTTCCCAATCACCGTCCATGCTTCCGGAGCCGTGACCGCCAGCGTGAACCGCCCCTTCAAATCCGGCTGGTCGAAGCACGGAAACGCCATGTCCGCATCCATGGGGACAAACAGCGTGTACAGGTACTCGCTGCCATCGTCGCGATCCTCGAAGCGCGTGATCGCCTTGCCGGCGGTGCCAATATTCGCGGCGAACTTCGCGTTGAGAATGTTCTTGCCCGGACGCAGCGAGGCCGCGGGCAGCACGATGTGTCCGTGCTCAACTTCCGGCGCAATCGCCATCCCGTTCAGGCTCAGCTCCTTCAGTTGGCCGTCGCGAAAATCGAGCAGCAGCCGCGTAGACGCGTCGCTGAGGTCAAACCACAGCTCCTCGGAGGCTTCGGTCGTCGGCGCATGCGGGACGAGGTTGTAGGTGAGGAAGTACGTCAACTTCGACACGCGCGCCGCGCGTTCCTGCGCCAGCGCCCGCGGAATGCCATCGGGAATCTCCGCGGCGAATGCGGTTGCAGTCATCCATCCCGCCAGCACCAGCACCACTCCGGCTTTCCTCACGAGCCAGCTCCTCATTCTCTTAATTCTCTGAATGGTTTTGTGCCGTCCTCCGCGTTCCGCGCGGCGTAAACTCCAGCGTCAGCACCTGAAACGGCGCAAGCCGGAAAACATGCGGCTCGCCCGCGCGAACCGGAATCGCCGCCTGACCCGCATCTTCTTTCCATGGACTGGCTGCCATGTACTCCCGCGCCGCTCCCTCCGGCAGCTCGAACGCATCCTGCGCATCAATGCGAATCGTCTGCGCCCGGTCGCTGGGATTGCGCAGCGTCAGGATTCCCTCGTGGGGTGACCACGCGGCCCATCCGTACACCTCCAGCCGCGCCGGATCGCCGCCCACCCAGTGCGTGTCGCGCAGCGTCTCCGCATTGCCGCGCGACCACCTTGCCGCTTCCGCCAAGTCGTCCCAGTTCGCCTGGCTCAGCAGCGACGGCGTGATGTACATCTCCTGGCACTGCGTTCCGGTCCCGAAATACGACCGCACCTCGTTGCGAAAATCATTCCCCGGATCGCTGTTCAGCTGCTTGTTGTATCGCGCGTAGATGATGCCGTGCAGCATGAGCGAATTGAGCGGGTACAGCGGCCCCGCCTGCACGATGTTGCGGTAGGTTTGTGCATCGCGATACGTGATCCATCGCTCGCGCGTCGTGCCCACGCCGGTCTCGTTGTCGTCGTCGCCGCCGCGCCACGTGGAATCGGCATCGAGCAGCCAGAAGGGCGACGGATAGGTCCCGGTCGTCAGGTTGACGAAGAGATTCGGTTCCGCCTCGCGCAGCGCGGCGATCAGATGCAGCGCCGCGTCGAAGTCGCTGTCGAACGCGCTGCCGGGAAACACGGTGTTCGCATTGCCCGTCCCGTCGAACTTGAACTGATTCACGCCGTACTTCCTGATCATCTCCAGGCAGACAGCGAGAAAATGCTGGTAGTACTTCGGGCCAGAGAGCGCGAACCCGCCATCGACGATCTCGTAGCCCTGCCTCTCTCCAAACTTGACCCGCTCCTCCTTCGGCCGGTCATACCCGCCCCAGGGAGAAAGCCACAGCCCCGGCGCCGCGCCAAACTCCGCGGCCGCCGCATGCACCGCGCTGAAGCCGTCCGGGAAGCCGCTGTTGAAGCTCCACAGCGACGCATGATTGTCCCATCCGTCGTCGAACAGAAACGAGTCGAGCGTCACGCCGCGCTTCTCGTGCAGCTCCGTGCCAAAGACGCGAATGCGCCCCACCGCGCCGGCCTCATCGTAGGGGGTGAAATACCCAAGGTCGTACCACGAGTTGTAGTGAAGAAAGGTGCGATAGGGATGCGCCCGCTCCTGCTCGACATACGCCAGGAAGTCGCGCCGCAGCTGCCCGGGCCGCGTCGTCCCCATCACGGCCGAATACGTCACCGACTGTCCGGCGCGCAGCGTGAAGTCGCGATGGACCGAGGCCGTGGCCCGCCCGGCCGTTACTGCGCTGTGCGACCGCGGATTTTCGAAGCCCAGAAACAGCGGCCCCGCGACAATCGGCGATCCCTTCACCGATCCCACCACGCGCGCACCAGGCAGCGCCACATCGACCAGCTT
>JBARMS010000057.1:0-4068 GCA_049802575.1 Acidobacteriaceae bacterium
CCCGCATAGGTGTTGCGCAGGATGGGCAGCAGCGCGTAGGCGGTGAGCGCGACGATGGCCACGCGGGCGGCACGCTCGCCGAGCCAGGGGAGGGGCAGGAGGAATCCGAAGAAGGCGAGCGAGGGGATGGTCTGCAGGACGTTCGCTGCGCCGATCACGGGTTTTGCCCAGCGCGGCGCGCGCGTGAGCCAGATGCCGGTGGGGACGGCGATGAGGGTGGCGAAGAGCATGGCGAAGCCGGTGAGCCAGAGGTGCTCGACGGTGAGGGTGGCGATTTCGCTGCCATAGCGGGAGAAGAAGGAGGTCACGGGAGGGCCTCTTCTGGTTCGCGAGGTCCCACATCTGCGAAATGCGCGCAGATGTGGGGCACCCGGAGTTCGGCGCCAATGAAAACAAGAGGGTGGAATCCCACATCTGCGAAATGCGCGCAGATGTGGGGCACCCGGAGTTCGGATCCGAAAGAGCCAATGCAGGTCCTTCGGCTCGCGTTTGCAATCGTTGTTGCGCCAAAATACGGCGCAACATATTTGGAAGGCTCGCTCAGGATGACAGCTTTGTTTTCTCCATGAGGGTTATTGCGAACCACTTTCAGCGCTCCTTTCTCCGCGATGGAAGGCACGGATATAGGCCTGGATGGCGGGTTCGGAGGAGCGCAGGAATTCCTGCGGCGGCAGGCAGGCGACGAGGCGGCCGGCGTCGAGGAGCGCGATCTGGTCGCCGAGGTAGAGAGCTTCGTCGAGATCGTGGGTGACGAGCAGGACGGTTTTGCGGAGGCGCGCGAGCAGGGCGCGGAGCATGTCCTGCATTTCGGCGCGGGTGAGGGGGTCGAGGGCGCCGAAGGGCTCGTCCATGAGGAGGATGGCCGGGTCGGCGGCGAGGGCGCGGGCGAGGCCGACGCGCTGGCGCTGTCCGCCGGAGAGCTGGTGCGGATAGCGCCGGGAGAACTGGGCCGGATCGAGGCCGACGGCGGTCAGCAATTCGTAACTGCGGCGGTTGCGTTCTGCGCGGGGGCGGTTTTGCGCTTCGAGCACGAGGGCGACATCGCGTTCAACCGGAAAGTGCGGGAAGAGGCCGGTTTCCTGGATGACGTAGCCGATGCCGCGGCGGAGGTGGATGAGGTCCGCGGCGCGATTGGGGTGACCGTGCACAAGAACTTCGCCGCTGGTGGGCTCGACCATGCGATTGACGGTGCGCAGGAGCGTGGTTTTGCCGGAGCCGCTGCGGCCGAGCAGGGCGGTGGTGGTTCCCTCCGCGACGGCGAGCGAGATGCCGCTGAGAAGAGTGCGGCCCTGCGCAGTGGCGACAGAGACGTTGCGGAACTCGACGGCGGCGGGCATCACAACACAGCGTACAGGGGGACTGGCCGTCCAGGCGGACGCGCTTCGCGCAGGACTGGCCGTCCAGGCAAAGTGCGCTTCGCGCAGGTGCAGGAGCGATGGTAACCCGCAGCTACGAACACCCAGCCGATGGGGGCACCCGTCACGCCCATCCCGTCCGCGATGAAGCCAGCGGACAAGGACGGGGCACCCCGGAATTGCTATCTATTCCGCGTGGAGGGCTTCGGTGGGGTTGACGGAGGCGGCGCGGCGCGCGGGCAGGAAGCTGGCGACAAGGGCGGCGGCGGAGAGCATGACGGAGACGGCGGCGAGGGTGGTTGCGTCCCAGGCGTGGACCTGGAAGAGCAGCTTGCCGAGCAGCGTTGTCGCGGCAAGCGAGCCGAGGATGCCGAGGATGATGCCTGCCACGGCGAGACCGCCGGCTTCGCGGAGAATCATGCGACAGACGTTGCTGCGCTCGGCGCCGAGCGCCATGCGCACGCCGATTTCGCGAGTGCGCTGGCTGACCGAATACGCGATGACGCCGTAGAGACCAACGACAGAGAGCAGCAGCGCAACCGCGGCGAAGCTGCCGACGAGCCACGCGGAAACGCGATGCATCGAGGCCGAGGGCGAATCGTAGAGCCGCTCGATCATGGTGCCGGGACTTGAGACGGCGAGGGTGGGATCGGCGGCGTGAATCGTGGCCGCGGCAGCGGAGAGCACCGAGTCTTCTGACTGACCCGTACGCAGCAGGACGGTATACCCGTCGTCCGGACTATCCGGGTTCTGATTGCGCGGGCGGTACATCGCTGCCTGAGGCGCGGCGTCGGGCTGGCCCTCCTGGATGTTGGCGACGATACCGATGACCAGCATCGTCGTTTTCGGATCGCCCTCCATGAAGATCTGCCGGCCTATCGGATTCTCTCCTGGGAAATAGGTCTGTGCCAGCTGCTGGTTGATGACGACCACGCGCTGGCGCGAGGCATCCTCGTCGTCGGCGAAGTAGCGGCCGCGGAGGAGCCGCGCCTGGATGGTGGAGAAATAGCCAGCGCTGATATCGCGAACGATGACCTCGTTTTTATCGGTGGTCAAAGGCCGGCCGACGATGCGGAAATTGCTGGAGCCATCGCCGTCGCCGAGGGGCGCTTCGCTGGCGATGGCGACCGAGCGGACGCCAGGCAGCGTGCTCAGGTCGCCGTGAAGGCGGCGCTCGAAGTTGACCCACGTCTGCTCGCCGCCCGGACCCTGAATGGCGCTGGAGACCTGCAGCGTGGCGAGGTGGTCGACGGTGAGGCCGGTATCGACGTGGAGCAGGCGATAGAAGCTCTTGCCGAGCAGGCCTGCGCCCACCAGGAGAATCATGGCCATGGCCAGCTCGGCGATGACGAGATTGGAACCGAAGCGGCGCCACACGGTGCCGGAGGCTCCGCGCGAGCCCGCCTGCAGGCCGTCGCGGAGGTCGGTATGGGAGATGCGCAAAGCCGGCAGCAGCGAGAAGACGATCGCGGTGAGGAGCACAACCATTGCGGTGAATACGAACGCGTGCCCGTTGAGGCCCGAGGCCCGCAGGTAAGGCATGGTGTCGAGAATGTCTTTAGGGATCAGGCCGAGGACAAGACGGACGAGGACGAACGCCGAGGCAAGTCCGAGCGTGCCGGCCAACGCGGCGAGCGCGACGCCTTCGGTGAGGAACTGGCCGATGAGGCGGGAGCGCGACGCGCCCAGGGCGCCGCGGACGGCCATTTCGCGGCGGCGGCGCTCGGTGCGCACAAGCAGCAGGCTGGAGACGTTGACGGCGGCGATGAGCAGGAGCAGAGCGGCTCCGGCGAGGAGCATGAGAAGGAGGGGACGGATGTTGCCGAGGACCGCTTCGATGAGCGGCTCCATGGCGACGCCGCGGCCATGGTCGTCGCCGGGATACTGCTGTGCGAGCGCGAGGCCGATGCGCTCAGCGTCAGCCAGCGCGGCCTGGTAGCCAACGCCGGGACGCAGCCGCGCCAGACCGATCAGGTTGTGGCAGCCGCGCACTTTCTCGCACTGGCCGTCGGAGCGCTCGGTTCCCCAGAATTCGGAGGGCTCGGCGGGCGCGAAGTGGAAGCTGTGCGGCAACACTCCGATGATGGAGGTGACGTTGCCGTCGAGGGTGACGGTCTGGCCGAGGATATCGCGGCGACCGCCAAAGCGATGCTGCCAGGCGGCATAGCTGATGAGCGCGACTCTGGGAGCAGCAGGCTGGTCGTCGTCGGGGCGGAAGCCGCGGCCGAGGAGGGGCGTGACGCCGAGGGTGCGGAAGAATCCGGCGGTGACGCGCGTGCCATGCACGGGCTGCGGGCCGTCGGGGGTCTGCAGCATGTAACCGAAGGCACCGAAGGCGTCGAGGGAGGTGAAGACCTTGTTGCGGCGTTGAAAGTCGAGGTAATCGAGGTACGAAAGGTGGAAATGCGGACCGAGGGTGTTGCTCTCGTAGACCATGGCGAGACGGGCCGGCTGCGTGTAAGGCAGCGGCTGGATGAGCGCCGCGTCGACAAAGGTGAAGATGGCGACGGCCGCGCCGATGCCGAGGGTGAGCACGACGATGGCGGTTGCGGCGAAGCCGGGATTCTTGCGCAGCTGGCGGAGGGCGAAGCGGAAATCCTGCAGGACGCTTTCGAACCAGAGGCTGGTGGTCTGGGCGGACTCGTCGCGCAGGCGAGCGTCGTTGCCGAAGCGGCGCGCGGCGGCGCGGCGAGCTTCGCGCGGGGTCATGCCG
>JBARMS010000058.1:0-5495 GCA_049802575.1 Acidobacteriaceae bacterium
CTTCACAGCTTGCGGAAAAAGTATCTGCAAAGGGACTGGAAGTGCACAGGGGAACCTGGTAGTAGAGAGATATGCGTGGAGATAACGAGGAGCAGGGAGCGGTGTTCAGCTATGTGGGGCTGGAGGAGCGGGTGCCGAAGGATCATCCGCTGCGGGCGATCCGCACGATGACGGACCGGGCGCTGAAGGCGCTGGATGCGGAGTTTGCGCAGTTGTATGCGAACACCGGACGGCCGTCGATCGCGCCGGAGAGGCTGATGCGCGCGCAGCTGCTGCAGGTGCTGTACTCGGTCCGTTCGGAGCGGCAGCTGATGGAGCAGCTCGACTACAACCTGTTGTTTCGCTGGTTCGTGGGGCTGAGCATGGATGACCGGGTGTGGGACGTGACGGTGTTCACGAAGAACCGGGAGCGGCTGATGCGGGGCGGTATCTCGCAGCAGTTGCTGCTGGCGGTGGTGGAACAGGCGCGGGCCGCGAGCCTGCTGAGCGAGGAGCACTTTACGGTGGACGGGACGCTCTTGCAGGCCTGGGCCAGCCGGCGCAGTTTTGCGGAGAAGAAGGATCCGCCGGACCGCGGCACGGAGCGCGCGGGCGGAAGCTGCTGCGCGACACGCATACGTCGAAGACCGATCCCGAGGCGCGGCTGTTTCGCAAGAGCAGCGCGGCGGCCGCGGTGCCGAGCTATCTGGGCCACGTGCTGACGGAGAACCGCAACGGGCTGATCGTGGGGGCGATGGTGACGCAGTCGGGCAACGCGGCGGAGCGGGAAGCGGCGCTGGCGCTGCTGGACCGCTGCCGACCGGCGCGGGGCGCGACGCTGGGCGCGGACAAGAGCTATCAGCGCGAGGATTTTATCGAAGAGCTGCGGGCGCGCGGGCTCCGGCCGCACGTAGCCGAACATGCGCCAAGTCCGAACTGGCCCAACTCGCTCAGCGAGGAGGAGCGCGGCGATCCGGGCTTCAGCATCAGTCAGCGCAAACGGAAGCTGGTGGAGAAGGTGTTCGGGTGGGTCAAACAGGATCGGCTGCGGCAGGTGAAGCTGCGGGGCCGGGCGCGCATCGACTGGCTGTTTCAACTGCTGGCCGCCGCGCATAACCTGCTGCGCCTGCGAAAACTGATTCCGGCGCAGTAAGGCCCCGGGGTACGTGTCTCTGCGGACGAGAAAATGGCGCCCGCAGAGGCGAAACAACAACGGCAACAACACGGCTGGACGCCTGAAAAACAGCGCACACACTCATCAAGGAGCGGAACAGATGAGTTTTTCCGCAAGCTGTTCAGTCGTGCCCTGATACAAAAGCAAAGGCAACAATCTCGCCTGCAAAATTTTGAGCGGCAACCGCACATCCCTCCGCTGCGCGTTCGGGATGACAACGGTTCAGTGGTTGGGCTTACGGGATTCTGGACGACCAGGTGTCCGAAAGCTTCGCGGCGTGGGTACGTGGCCGAAGTTACTTCTCCTGCCAGTCCAGCGCGTAGACATCCTGGGTGCCGCGGTCGCGCAGGAGGAGCGGATCGTCCCCGGGCGTGAGGGAGAGCGAACCGCCATACTGGCCGGTCGTCACGAAGCCCTTCAGGCTGGTCACCGTTTCCATGCGACCGTTGTCGAGGCACACGCGCACCACGGCGCCATCGCCGGTAAAGTCGAGCGAATAGGCGTAGAGGCCGTCATGCGAGTAATTTAGCCAGCCAAAGTTGCCTTGCGCGACCGTCCTCCACGTCTGTGCCGCAAAGTTGTATTGGCGCAGCGTGCGCGAGTCCGCCGTCAGTGCGAGGAGGAATTTCCCGTCGGGCGACCAGCGTGGGGAAAACAGTCCGAATGACCCCGGCACATCCGAGATGGCGTGCGTCGCAAGATCCAGGATATGGATCGTGGGCTTCGAAGGATTGGCTGCCGCATCGTTCTGGTCGCCGGAGAAGACGAGGCGCGTGCCGTCGGGCGACCAGTTTGGATCCTGCTGGCGCAGCGTTGTTTCTGGCATCAGCTCAACCGGGCTGCCGCCGCTTGCCGCCACTTCATAGATTCGCGCCGGCTGCGTGGCGCTTTGCGGAAATGTGAAGAAGACCACGTTCTTTCCGTCGGGGGACCAGCGGGGCAGGGCCGGATGCAGCGGCGGCTGGGTGAGCTGCAGCCGGTCGGTTCCATCGAGGCGGCTGCGCCAGAGCACGCCTTCGGGGTAGCTCACCCAGGCCGCCCACTGGCCGTCGCGCGAAAACGAAACGTACTCGGCGGAAATTCCTCCGAGATACGGCGCGAATTGGCCTGTCTGTGGGTTGGATTCAGTCAGCTCGCCGCGATAGGTTGCGCCGACGGCAAAGAGCTTCGTTCCGTCGCGGCTGATGACCGGCGAGGAAAGCGTCATGGGGCTGGCGGACAGCGGATCGGGCATTGCCTGCCGGTGAAAGAATGTGCGCTCGCGGCCGAGAGCCCAGATTTGGCCGCCCGACGCGAACACGAGGAATTTGCCGTCCGGGGACCACGCGCCGCAGCATTCATCGGGCGGATTATGCCAGCCCGGGAGCAGCTGGCGAAGATTGGAACCGTCGGGACGGATTTCCCATTCCGAGTGCGCCCCAATATCGGCGCCGAATCCCTGCGATTCGCTCAGGCTGAGCGTGCTGCCATCCGGCGACCAGGCGATGGCATCGATTTGACGGTCGAGACTGCGAATTTTTCGGGGGCTGGAGCCATCGGCGTCGGCCACGTAGAGATCGGTCTTGTCGGCATACGCCAGCCACTTGCGGTCGCCGGACCATGCCCCGGTTGTCCCCACGCCATCGGCGAGGCGCCGCGGAGAGCCGCCCACCACGGGCACGCTCCAAAACGCGCCGCGAAAGGGAAAACCCTGGCCCTGAATGACCAGCACCGCCGAGCCATCGGGAGACACCGTGACCGGCTGCATGTCGCTCGCGGGCAGGGCGATCCTGGTTTCCTCATGGTCGGCCAGGTCGAGCACCGCGAGATTGTTCACCGCGGAGGTAGTCAGGCTCAGGTAGAGGCGGGCTCCGTCCGTCCCGATCAGGGTCTTCTGCAGCCCGTCATGCGTGAGCTGCACATAATTGGAGACGGTGGGTGCGGACGCGGGCTGCGCAGCGAGGTGAACGAGGAAGCCGAGTGCGGCGATGACGACGATCGCGGCTGCCAAGAGGAGAAGGCGGCGCGGAGTCGAATTTTGGTTGCGGGTGCGCGAGCGTCCGGAAATGGAGGCTACAGCTGGATCGGATAAGGCTTCCAGCGCAAAGGCCATGTCAGAAGCCGACTGGAATCGCTGGGCAGGGTCCTTGTCGAGGCCGCGATCGAGAATCCTCTGGAGTCCAGGTGGGATATTGGGGATCGTTTCCGCAACGGGCGCCGGCTCCTCGTTCAGGATGGCCGTCATCGTTTCCACCGAGGTCGGCTTCTGGAAGGTTCGCTTCGCGGTGAGCATCTCGCGGAGAATCACGCTGAGGGAAAAGAGGTCGGACTGGGGCACGGCGGGAACGCCGCGCACCTGCTCGGGAGACATATAGCCGACGGTCCCGAGTTGAATGCCCGGTGTGGTGTGGCGCTCGGCCACAGTGTCGGCGGCATTGACTTCCTCAGCATCGGGCAGAATGACGCGAGCGAGGCCGAAGTCCAGAATCTTGATTTGCCCGTCGCTGGTGAGAAACAGATTCTCGGGCTTCAGGTCGCGATGGACGATTCCCTTGCGGTGTGCGGCTTCGAGGCCGCGCGCGATCTGGATTCCATATTCAACCACCTTGCGCACCGGCAAGGGTCCGCGCGCGAGCCGCTCGCGCAGAGTCTCGCCCTCCAGCAGCTCGGAGACGAGATAGGGAAAACCGTTGAAGGTTCCCATCTGGTAGACGGCCAGGATATTGGGGTGGTTCAGCGCAGCGGCGGAGCGGGCCTCCAGGTCGAAGCGGCGGAGGCGGTCGGGATCGCGAATCCAGGAACGGGGCAGGACTTTGATGGCGACTTCGCGGCCGAGCCGCGCGTCGCGGGCGCGATACACCTCGCCCATGCCCCCGGCGCCGAGGGGCGCAAGAACCTCATAGTCACCCAACAGAAAACCAGGCGCCAAAGACATCTGCGTGATTATAGGCGGAAGGTGAGGAAGAAGGACGTATCGAAAGGGTTACGACGCCAGACGGTGAATGGTGGGCCGTCTGGCGTGCCCGGATTTATGGAAGCGCCGGCTGGCCTGGATTCGGCAGGGGAGGCAGGGTGGGCGGATGCGTGATGCGATAGATGCCGTAGGTCGTCATTCCTACGCCAACGGCAAGCGCCGCGATAATGAACACTTTGGCCGCGGTGGGCATGCGCGAGTTGGAGTTCACCGCTTTGATTTGCTGCGGCGTCAGCGGCTGGCCGGTGATCTCGCCGAGCTTATCCATGAGGACGGCGACGGAGGCGTCGAACTGGCGGTCGCGGCGTTTCTGCAGGCCGATGGCGCGCACATTGGCGCTGGTGGTCCACAGCACGGCCCGTGTCTTTGGGTCGATGATGCTGAGGATCAGCTGCGGGTTATAGTCCACCGTCGCGTGCGGGCCGCCGACCGCGGGCGCAATGGCGCGAATCTCGAAGATAAGTTGCGCTTCAGAGGGCGAACCGACCAATTCGTACCGGCTCGTCTTCTGCAGATCCCGATAGAAGGTGTTGTAAGCGCGGTCGGGACCGCCGGTGAAGATGTCGAAGTAGTTGTTTCCGCCGCCGTTCGAGACGAAGACGGCCTGGGCCGTGGCGATTTCGGCCGGGATCGGCGCGGCAGGAGCGCTGGTTTGCTGCGCGGGCAGAGCTGGAGCGAGGGTGAGCAGAGCAGCGAGAACGAAGCAGAGAGTGTTGCGCAGATCAGAGAGCATACTTGCCTCCCAACACGATGTAAACGGAGCAGGGGGCAAGCAAGTTTCACGCCGAAGCACAAATAAATCGCGCGGGGGCGGTGCGTCTCAACGGGTCATCTGTGCGTCAGAGGGCAATCGGTTCGGGCAGGATTGCAGGCCGGCAGCCACTCGCCGGCCGGTCTTGTTGGCGGCCGCTTACTCCTCGCGCAGCGCCACCATGGGATCCACTTGGGCGGAGCGCCGCGCCGGCAACCAGGAGGCGAAGAGCGCGACGGCCAGCAGCACGGCGGCCACCAGCGCGGTGCTGCCGTAATCGACCACACCCACGCCGTAGAGGGTCGAGCGCATCACGCGCCCGAGCACGAAGGCGCCCGCCAGCCCGAGCACCATCCCCGGAATCGCCATGCGAATGCCGCTGCGCACCATCATGGCGACCACCTGACTCTTCTCCGCGCCGAGAGCCATGCGGATGCCCACTTCGTGCGTGCGCTGGGCGACGGCAAACGACATGACGCCGTAAATCCCGAGAGCGGCGAGCAGCAGCGCGACTGCGGCGAATCCCACGAGCAGCACCATGCCGAAGCGGAAGAAGGTCAAATCGCCCGAGACAATCTCCTGCATGGATTCGACGCTTTCGAGCGACAGCCCGGGCTGGGCGGCGGCCACCGCCGATC
>JBARMS010000059.1:0-29041 GCA_049802575.1 Acidobacteriaceae bacterium
GGCTTGAGGCCGCTGGCGATGCCGAGAAACTCGTCGCCGAGCTGCTGGGTGATCGGTCCCGGCTTGCCGTCGGCGACCTGGATGCGGTCGACGGAGCGGATGGGCGTCACCTCGGCGGCGGTGCCGGTGAAGAAGACCTCATCGGCGATGTAGATGAGTTCGCGCGGGAGGGCCTGCTCGACGACGGGGATGCCGAAGTGGCGCGCCAGGGTGAGCACGGAGTCACGGGTGATGCCGGAGAGGACGGAGTTCCCGAGCGGCGTGGTGAAGAGGACGCCGTTGCGGACGAGGAAGAGGTTCTCGCCGGAGCCTTCGGATAGGTATCCGTTGACGTCGAGCGCGATGCCTTCGGCGTAGCCGTTGATGTCGGCTTCCATGCGGATAAGCTGCGAGTTCATGTAGTTGGCGCCGGCCTTGGCGAGCGACGGCATGGTGTTGGGGGCGAGGCGGTTCCACGAAGAGATGCAGACGTCGGCAGCCTCGCCGGCGACGTATTTGCCCCAGGGATAATTCGCGATGTAGATCTCGATGGGCGAGTTCTTCGGATTGACGCCGACTTCGCCGTAGCCGCGCAGGGCGATGGGGCGGATGTAGCAGGGCGCGACGCCATTGGCTTCGACCAGCTCGACGACCGCGGAGCACAGCTGGTCGAGCGACCAGGGCAGGGTCATGCGGTAGATGCGGGCGGAATCGAGGAGGCGCTGCATGTGCTCGGGCAGGCGGAAGACGGCGGCGCCCTGTGGCTGCGCGTAGCAGCGCAGGCCTTCGAAGACTGACGAGCCGTAGTGCACCACGTGACTCATGACGTGGATCTGGGCTTTTTCCCAGGGAATGAGATTGCCGTTGTGCCAGATTCTGGCGGTAGGCTGAATGGGCATGGAAATGCCTGCTCCTTTCGGCGTGGGAACCAGTTGATTATATCCGGTAGGATGCGCGGAGCCCCAGGGAGAATGCGGGTGGGAAGAAGCTCCAAAGTACTGCGCGCAGCGCATGGCCGCTCGCGGGTCGCGGGACGCCCTTCGCGCGGGCAGAGGGAGGCGGGGAAAGGCGCGAGCGGCGCGTGCGGCTGCTTTGACTTTGGGGGGAGTGGCCGGTACAGTCAGAGATGGCCGTTAGCCCAGGCGCGCCCGCCCGGGTGCGAGTGACTCCAGCGTCCCCGTCGTCTAGCCCGGCCCAGGACACCGCCCTTTCACGGCGATAACACGGGTTCAAATCCCGTCGGGGACGCCAACAAAACAAAGAAGATATAGGGACCGGTCTGCTGTGTTGCTTTTTTCGGTGACTCTGTGGTGACTAACTGCGCCTCATCGCGGGAAGTGGCACGCTCAGATTAGACCGTTTACCTTGGCCAGTTCCTCTGCCTGTTTGATCAGAGAATTCGCGAAGAGAACCAGGGACATCGCCTGCTCAGCTCCTGTAAACGCATTGAGACGGTGGCTGGTTGGATTCTTGAACAAACCAATTGTTCCGGCATAGACGTGTGCCATTGATTCCTGCTCGGCACTTGTGAGGGTCTTATCTGTCAAAGGTCCCGTCTTGGGATCGAACGCGTCCCGCATCAATTTCACCCCAATTGCTTCCTTCGGGAATTTGCATACCTCACGCACCATGTTTTCGAGTGCCCGGAAAGAAGCAAAAATCGCAATATCGTACTCGCCGCGAACGAACGCAGAGAAAGCAGTGGCCGACATCGAGGGATGCAAGATGCCCTGAGGGAGCAAAGCCGCATGGCGGTACTTGTCAAATTCCTCTTTGGCGACCGCCTTATGTCCTCTGCTGCTGACACACACCCATCCCTGAGTATTGCCGGGCGCTGGAATCAACAGGTTTTCTCGGAGAAGCCATTGCCAGGCCATGATTAGGTGCTCGGTTATTGCGGCGCGCAACTCTTCCGGATAGGCCAAGGCAGGGGTTTGCCCTACGTTGAAGAAATTGCCCATGAACACGGGCCGCATAGGAGATGAACCTTCGTTGCTCGAAGCCAAGTGTTGCAAGAGCACCAAAGCTGCCTCTGGTGTCTCTAGTGCCAACAGCGTACGGGCGTCCGGGACGATGAAATGAATCGGAGGCATGGACCATTATCCGTCCCGCGCTCGGCACATCAAAAATTCGCGTGAATCCTATCGGGTTTGAGTTGTAGCGAGTGCAGACGGATTCAGCATTCCACCCATGATCCCGTCCAGCTTGCCCACAGATGCGGCCATGTAGTCCGGGGAGAGGTGCGCGTACCGTTGTGTCATTCGCGACGTTTTGTGTCCCAGCAATTGCCCACAGCGTAGAGGTCCACTCCCTGTTGCACCAGCCAGGACGCCGCTGTGTGCCGCGACGCGTGAAAGCCGGTGTCGGGGATGCCGAGCCGTGCGAAAACCCGCCTGGTGCAGACGGAGAGATTAGCAGCGGGGATTACGCGCGCCACCCCGTGGCCATCCCCTGTGCGGCTAAAACCCTCCCGCGGTTTGCTGCATCTTAAAAGGAAACAAGAACGATCTTCGCTTCATTCAGATTTTTTTTCAGGCCAACTGGTGTGAGACGCAGTTCGCCCTTCGCGGCCGATCTCTCGTGAGAAAAAAATAGCCCGGCGACGCGGGACTTCCCGTGGTTGCTCCGGGTCTTTGTGGAGTCGACGCCGTGAAGTGCTTGTATGCTCTCGTCCTCAGCCTGGTCGTCGCTCCGGCGGCATTCGCCACCGTCACCGTCACCACCCCTGCCAACGGAGCCACCGTTACCTCTCCGGTGACGTACGTGGCGAGCGCAACCGCCTCGACCTGCGCGAAGGGGGTTGCGTCGATGGGCATTTACGTCGACAACAAGCGGGTCTATGTGGTCGATTCGACGAAGCTGGACACGCAGATCAGCATGGCCGCGGGCGCCGAGAATACCGTCGTCCAGGAGTGGGATAACTGCGGCGGGTCAACGAAAACGACCATCAATCTTACCGTCAAGTCAGGCACCGCAACGGTGACCTCCATCGCGGTGACGCCATCCCCGGCCAGCCTGCAGACCGGCGATTCGCAACAGTTCACGGCCACGGCGCAGTACAGCAACGGCAGCACAGTGAATGTCACCTCGAAGGCGACATGGGAGTCCTCGAACACGTCGGTGGCATCTGTCGACTCGACGGGTCTGGTGACAGCGGTCGCCGCCGGGTTCACGACCATCGCCGCGACGGACAGTGGAGCGAGCGGCTCTGCCTCGGTCACCGTCTCGGTGGCATCGGCCGACGCCGTCAACGTCCCCACCTTCCATGTAGATGTGAACCGCAGCGGCTTGAATTCCCGCGAGACCTCGCTCACTCCGGCCAACGTCAAGCCCGCCGGCTTCGGAAAGCTGTTCTCCTACGCGATTGCCGGGTATGCGTATGGCGAGCCGCTGATCATGTCCAACGTGAGCATCAACGGCGCGACGCATAACGTGCTCTACGTGGCAACCGAACAGGACGAAGTGTATGCCTTCGACGCGGAACACTACGGAACCGGCGCGCCGCTGTGGAAGGCCAGCCTGCTGCAAGCGGGCGAAACGCCTTTGACCAACGGTCCGATCCAACCCTACGAGGGAGTCACGTCGACTCCGGTGATCGACCCTTCGACCGACACGCTCTATGTCGTTTCGGCGCAGAAATCCTCGAGCGGCGGCACGTTCCGGCTCAATGCGCTGGACATCACGACCGGAGCACAGAAGTTCGGCGGCCCGGTTACGATTCATGCTTCGGTGCCGGCAACGAATTCCGATGCGGTGAACGGGGTCGAAACGCTCACCACGTCGTGCCTGCAGCGCGCCGCGCTGCTGCTGGCCAATGGCAATGTCTACATGGGCTTCGGCAGCTGCCACAGCGGCTGGCTGGTCGCGTATAACGCGAAGACTCTGGCCCGGGCCGGCGTCTTCAATGCCAGTCCCAACCTGAACGGCGAAGGCGCCTATGCCAGTGCGGGCGGCGTCTGGATGGGCGGCGGCGGCCCGGTGGCCGACAGCTCCGGCAACATCTACATCGTGACGGGCAATGGGCCGTGGGACGGCAAGACCGCTTTCGGAGATTCCGTTCTTAAGTTCAGCCCGGCTCTCAAGCTGGAGGACTATTTCACCCCAAGCATTTATGCCTACCTGAACTGCGAGGATGCGGACCTGGCGGCCGGCGGGCTGCTGTTGATGCCTGGCACATCCGAATTGGTAGCCGGCGGCAAAACCAGCAAGCTGTACGTGCTCAACAGCGGCAATCTCGGCAAAGAATCCCCCACGGACTCCGGCCCGAAGCAAATGGTCTGGTGGGGCGAAGGCCTCAGCTCGCCCTATGCACAGAGCTGCACCGACAGCTCCGGGACCCACACCGCAAACATCAACTCCTTTGAGATCTTCGGCACCGCTGCTTACTACAACGACTCCATCTATCTCGGAGTGACGCCTACGACCTCGACCGCTCCGGGAGGCGTACGCCAGTTCATCCTTTCCGGTGGGGACCTTTCGGCGGGCACAATGACCAAACCCAACGTGCAGGAAGATACCCGCGGGACCACGCCCTTCGTCTCGTCGAATGGCACGAATGACGGCATCGTGTGGATGATCGACGAGGGACTGCCCCTGCAGAACTCGGCAGGATCGCCAACGAAGGCGACGCTGCGCGCTTATGAAGCGGGTGACCTCAGCAATGAGATGTACAACAGCAGCCAAAACGCGGCAGATGTGCCGGGCTACGGCATCAAATTCACGTCGCCTGTAGTGGCCAACGGGAGAGTGTATATCTCCACCGGCCTCGACCTGACCACCGTCTCCAACCCCCGAGGAGAAATTGTTGTCTACGGCCTGAACTAGCCGGTCTCGTCAGGCGGCATCGGACGCTGAGAAAAGGCCAGTGCGACCATCGCAATGTTGCTCTTCCTGGCACTTCACTTGCGCCCTGGAACCTTCTTTCGAGGGGCGACGAGTGGATGGAAGTCTGGCGGACAGCTGCAGATTGGGCCGCGGACAACAACGCCGTCCCGGCCGGTCTTCTTCTCCTGCTGGAAGTCCTGGCGCGAGCGCGGTGCGGCCATCGTTCGCGCGGTTCGCCGAAGCGGAGCGGCTCTCATGGTGAGCAGCCGCTCCGCTTTTGGCGCATGGGGAGCGCAGAGGATTATTCGACCGTGACGATGATGGTGCGAACCGGCGATTGAACGTAGTTGGGCGCCACAGCAATGAATTTCAGCGTAGTGGTTGCCGTGACGGTGAGGGGTCCGGTGTATTTCGTGGATGAGGTGGTTGGGGTCGAACCATCGGTTGTGTAGTAAACCGTCGCCCCGCTGGTTGCCTCGGAAATGGTGATCACCTGTGAGGCTGCTGGCTCGGCTGCTTCGATGGAGTATTTGGCCGTGGCGACGGCGCTCTGCGTGTAGCCGGTGGCGGTAGCGATAGCCTCGATGGTCTCATCGGAGGAGACGGTGATGGGTCCGGTGTACCTGGTTGAGGAGGTCGTCGGCGCTGTGCCGTTGGTTGTGTAGTAAATCGTCGCGCCGGTCGTGCCATCCGTGATGGTGACGGTTTGAGCGGCAGCGTAAGTCCCCGCCGCCGGTGAGAAGTGCGGTGTCGCTGCCTGGTCAATCGTGTAGATGGCCGTAGAGACCGCGCTTTGGCTGTAGTTTGGTGCGGTCGCGATGGCTTCGATGGTTTCATTGGACGCCACCGTGATCGCTCCCGTGTATTTGGTCGAGGAGGTCGTGGGAGCCGTGCCGTTGGTTGTGTAGTAAATGGTTGCGCCCGTCGTCGCGTCCGTGATGGTTACGCTTTGCTCGGTCGCGTAGTTGCCGCCTTTCGGCGAGATCACCGGCGGGGCGACCTCGATGGTGTACACGGCCGTCGTCACTGGGCCCTGACCGTAGCCCGTAGCGGTGGCAATGGCCTCGATGGTTTCATCGGATGACACCGTGATGGCCGTCCCCGTGTATTTGGTTGACGAGGTCGTCGGGGCCGTGCCGTTCGTGGTGTAGTAAATGGCAGCGCCCGTGGTTGTGTCGGTGATGGTTACGCTTTGCGCGGCCGCGTAGTTGCCGGCTGGCGGTGCAATGACAGGGCTCGCCGCGTCAATCGTGTAAGCGGCCGTCGCGACGGGGCTCTGTCCATAGTTTGGAGCGGTAGCGATGGCCTCGACGCTTTCATCGGACGACACCGTGATCGCTCCCGTGTATTTCGTTGACGAGGTCGTTGGGGCCGTGCCGTTCGTCGTGTAGTAGATGGTTGCACCCGAGGCCGAGTCGGTGATGGTTACGCTTTGTGCCGATGTATAGGTTCCGGCTGGCGGCGCGAAGACCGGCAGCGGCGCATCGATGGTGTATGCAGCAGTGGCGACGGCACTCTGGCTGTAACCCGTTGCGGTGGCGATCGCCTCGATGGTTTCATCCGACGACACTGTGACCGGTCCCGTGTACTTTGTTGAAGCGGTCGTCGGGGCGGTGCCGTTCGTGGTGTAGTAGATGGTTGCGCCCGTCGTGGCATCGGTGATGGTCACGCTCTGCGGCGTGGTGTAGGTACCCGCCGTCACCGAGAGTTGCGGCGTCGCCGCCACCGGAAGCTTATAGGTCGCCGAGCCCACTGCAGACTGCACATAACCGGGTGCGAGAGCGATGGCCTTCACCGTGGCTGTGGGTGTCACCGTCAGGGGCACGCTGTAAACGGTGGAAGCGGTGGTTGGTGTTGCACCATTGAGCGTGTAATAGATCGCGGCCCCGGGCGTGGCGTCGGCAATGGTTACCATTTGCGCGGTGCTGTAGGTACCGGCCGCCGGGGTGAAGGTGGGCGTTGCGGTGGCCGTGGTTGTGGTCACGGTCAGGGTGACGGGAACGACCATGCCCTGGTCGCCAGCGGTTGAGGTGAAGATCACCTCACCCACATACTCGCCGGCAGCCAGGGTGGTCACCGGATCGACAGCGACCTGCACCGACTCCGGAGTGGAGATGCCGTAGCCGTAAGCGCTGGGATTGATGGTGATCCAGCTGCCGCCGGTTGCGCTCGCTTCCGTTCCATAGAAGGCAAAGTTGGTAGCCGAACTGGCGACGTTCAGCAGTTGATAGGTGGGGTTACTGCCGTTGAAGAGCTTACTGAAGCTGAGCGGAGCCAGCGGTGTGAAAACGTTGGCGCCCACGACGACTTGTACGGGGATGGATTGTCGATCGGTCCCGGACTGAAGCAGAATCTGTCCGCTGAAGATGCCGGCGACCAGCCCTTCACCGGGCAGGTTGGCCGAATTGAGCGATACGGACAGGTTCTCAGGCGCGGTTCCGCTGGCCGTGGAGAGGCCCAGCCACGCGCCGCCGTCCGCGGTCGTCGCGGTTGCCGTCCAGATCAGCGTGCCCGCGCCTGCATTGCGGATGCTGAAGGCCTGGGCCGCTGGCGTGGCTCCGCTGGTGACCTGGAAGAAGCTGACTCCGCCCGTCACATCGTTAAAGTGGATCGATGTTGGCGCATTCACTCGGAGCGTCACGGGGATGACCATCGACGGACTGCCCGCAGCGGCGATCACGATGATCTGCGCACTGTAGGTTCCGGCGGCCAGAGTTGCGGCAGGATTCACCGTGACGATGAGGTTCTGCGGCGTTCCGAGGCCGTAACCGTAAGCGCTGGGATTGATCGCGAGCCAGTTGCCTCCCGTCGAGTTCGCTACGGAAGCGAGGAAGGTGAAAGATGCGCCGGTACTGGTGATGTTGATGAGCTGGAACAGTGGACTGGCTCCGCCGGCGGTCATGTTGAAGTCGAGAGCGTTCACCTGGCGGAAGACGGAGGTTCCCACCACCATGCTGACCGGAATGGTGACACGATCCGTGGCTGTTTCGAGGATCACCTGCCCGGTGAAGGTGCCGGCGACCAGTCCCAGCCCGGGGAGTTTCGACGGAATGACGCTGATCTGGGGAACGGTGGGAGCCGTGCCGGTGGCCGCGGAGATGGAAAGCCATCCGCCGCCGTCCGCCGTGCTGAGAGACGCTGTCCACGCAAGCGAGCCGGCGCCCTCATTACGGATCTCGACGGGCTGGGCCGGTGGGGCGGTGCCGCCGGTGACCATGGAGAAACTCAGTGCTCCCGGCAAAGAATCGAAGTGAGCTGCGGTCGTTGCCACGATGGTGAGGGTCACGGGGACGGTGATGGTCTGCGTGCCGTCTGCTGACTCGATGATGATCTGCGCGGAGTAGGTTCCGGCAGCCAGGGTTACGGCTGGATTCGCGGTGACGGTGATCGCTTCCGGTGTACTGATGCCATAGCCGTAAGCGCTGGGGCTGATGGTGAGCCAATTGCCGCCGGTCGAGTTGGCGACCGAGGCGAGGAAGGTGAAATTCGTTCCGGTACTGGCGACGGTCAGGACCTGGGGCAGCGGATTGCCTCCACCGTACGTCATGGTGAAGTTGAGCGGGCTGATCTGCCGGAAGACATTGGCGCCGACCACCATGCTGACGGGGATGGTGGCGAACGCGCCATTGGATTCGAGGACGATCTGACCGCTAAACGTTCCGGCGACCAGTCCGCCGCCGGGCAGGTTGCCGGGCACTACGGTCACTGTGGGGTTGGAAGGCGCGGTTCCGCTGGCGGCCGAGAGGGTCAGCCAGTCGCCTCCGTCGGAGGTGATGGCGGTGGCGGTCCAGTCAAGAGTGCCGGCGCCGGCATTGCGGATCGGCAATACCTGGGCGGGCGGCGGATCGCCTTTGGTGACCATGGTGAAGCTCATCTGACCGGGCAGCGCGTCGAAAAACGTGTCGGTCGCCGCTTCGATGACGAGCGTGACGGGAACGTTCATCACCTGGGTGCCGTCTTCCGACTCGACCACGACTTCAGAGGAATAGGTTCCCGCAGCCAGCGTGACGGCTGGATTGACACTGACCGTAATCGAAGACGGCGTACTGATGCCGTAACCATAGGCGCTGGGGCTGATCTGGAGCCAATTGCCTCCGGTGGAGTTGATGGCGACGGCGTCGAAGGTGAAGTTCGTTCCGGTGCTGGCGATGGTGATCACCTGCGGCAACGGATTCGCGCCGGCGAAGACCTTGGTAAAGGTGAGCGGGTTGACCTGACGGAACGCATTGGCGCCAACCGTGTAAACAACCGGCACCGTCACGTCGCCAGTGGCATTCTGCAGAAGTACCTGGCCCACAAAGGTTCCGGCGTCCTGGCCGGCGTTGGGCAGATTTTTGGGGTTGACGGTGACAGAAACGTCGGCAGGCGCGGACCCGCTGGCCTCCGACAAGGTCAGCCAGCTGCCGCCGTCGGCTGTGGTGGCGGACGCGGTCCAGCTCAGCGTTCCGGCGCCGGCATCACGAATCTGGATTTCCTGTGCGGGGGGCGCGTCCCCACTGGTCTCCATGGAGTAGCTGAGGTCGCCGGCGACGTCGTCAAAATACGCGGCGGTGTCGGGATTGATCACAAGGGTGACGGGAATGCTGAATCCCTGGTGGCCGTCTTCAGAGTTCACAATGACTTCTGCCATGTATGTGCCGGCAGCCAGCGTGACGGCCGGATTCACGCCCACAGTGATTGCCTGGGGGGTGTCGATGCCGTATCCATAGGCGCTCGGGGTGATGGTCAGCCAGGTGCCACCGGTGGAATTCTGCACCGTGGCGGCGAAGGTGAAATTCGTCCCGGTACTGGCCATGGTGATGGTCTGGGAGAGTGAATTCGCACCGGCAAAGGTCTTTACGAAGCGGAGCGGATTGACCTGGCGGAAGATATTCGCTCCCACGTTGACGGTTACGGGAATGGTGATGGAATCGCCGGTGGTCTTGAGCAGAACCTGGCCGGTAAAGGTGCCGGCGACCAGGCCCTCGCCGGGAAATTTGGAGGGAACCACACTGACGGTGAGGTTGGAGGGCGCGGTCCCGCTGACTGCCGACAGGCTCAGCCAGGCACCGCCGTCCGCCGTGCTGGTGGTGGCGGTCCACGCAAGCGTGCCCGCTCCGGCATTTCTCACCTGCAGCGCCTGGCCCGGAGGCGCATCGCCCGCTGTGAGTTCAGCAAAGGTGAGTCCTCCGGCGATTTGGTCGAAGTAGGTTGCCGTGGTGGCATGGATCACCAGGGTGACGGGAATGGTGATCGGCGAGATCGTCGTTGTGACGGGGGTAATGACGATCTGGCCGGTATAAGTTCCGGCAGCCAGCGTAACCGCAGGAGCGGCGCTCACCGTGATGGCGAAGGGCGTTGCCACGCCGTATCCATAGGCGCTCGGCGTAATCGCGAGCCAGCTGCCGCCGGAGTTGGTCGTCGCGGCGGCGGTGAAATTGAAAGTCGCCCCCGTGCTGTTGACTGTAATCATCTGCGCGAGAGGATTGTCCTCGCCAAAGGTGGTGCTGAAGCTGAGCGCGGGAATCGGCTCCAGCTGTTGCGCCCGGAGACCCGACGGTACCGCCAGGACGCCCAGGGTGATGCACAGCAGCAGCCAGGGACGGAACTTCCATGTTGCCGACTTGAGCGAGCGGGAGAAAGATGCGCGCGTCGCCGCGGCGCTGCCAATGCTCGTCCTGCCGGAAACGGTGGACAGGGTGCACTGGGCCAGGGCGGAAATCGAAGTCGATGACATGATCATGTTCCTCTCTGCGAAAGTCGTGAGGTGACCGAGCGAAATGGCCACGGGCAATGGGAC
Organism: Acidobacteriaceae bacterium; assembly: GCA_049802575.1. Classification (GTDB taxonomy): domain Bacteria; phylum Acidobacteriota; class Terriglobia; order Terriglobales; family Acidobacteriaceae; genus Palsa-343. Next base: position 10,583 of record JBARMS010000059.1, read on the forward strand.
GGAGCGAATGCTTCTGCTCCTGCGGGCAACTGGTTCTCCTCAGGGGGGATGAGAAGCGGACCGAACTCACACGGGTCATTCAGGTGAGGTTGTCGATTGAATCGAAGCTCGACTTGCTCGCGCGCATTCAAAACCTGCCGATGAAAGAACCCTGCATCCTCCCATTGCGCAAACGGCCGGCGAAAACTATCACGGAGTCATTCTTTTTTCCGGCTGTCGGCAGCGGGGGCCCAAAAGGGAGATGGGTGACAGGACTCGAATTCCCTGGTCGGTTAGCCGGCCTGGCGTGAGGAATTGCGTTGGTCCGGGGCGCGCGCTGCCTCCGTATCGGCCCTCAAGGGGGCTCTCCAGGCACATTCCTCGCGTTTAGCACCCAGTAGAAGCCCGGCGGGGACGGAATCTGATGGTGGCGGGGCAAGTGGCGCGCGCGGCGGTTCTAATTGGTCTCGGAGAGAACCGCTCGCAAAGGGTTCCCCGAGAAGATTCCTGAAGAATTCCTTGCGTTCGATCGAGCCGCGGACCCATAATTGAACTCCAATTTCTCAATTTCCAGCACGCGAAAATCTCGTTGGCTGCCGCGCTCCTGGGTTGCCCCCCGGCGAGGCGAGATTTCAGGGGAAGTTTCTACCTCAGGAGGGGCGCAGGAATGGCTGCACATTCAAAAAGGCCTGGCATTACTCTTGCCATAGTATTGGGTTTTTCTTCCGCTGCACTGGGAACAACGGGCTCTCCGGCGACCCTGACTGCCCCTTCGCCAGGCACCCTCCCGGGATCGTCGGTGACATTTTCCTGGACGGCTGGTACGGGGGTCAGCGAGTACGCTCTCCGCCTGGGAACCACCGGCGCCGGCTCGAGTAATGTGTACTACCCTGGGCCCACGCACAGCCAGTCTGTGAATGTGACGGATGTTCCCACGAACGGAGGGACGCTCTTCGTCACGCTCTCCTCGCTGGTCGATGGCTCGTGGCAGAGCGAGTCGTACAAATTCACGGAGGCGGGCACCGCGGCACCCGCGACGCTGACCAACCCATCTTCCGGAAGCACTGTGGGATCTTCGGCTACCTTCTCGTGGACGGCCGGCACGGGAGTCACGGAATACCAACTCCTGCTGGGGACCACGGGCGCCAATTCGAGCAATGTGGACACCGTTGGCCCCACGCCGAACCAGTCAGCCAATCTGTCCTATCTGCCGACCAACGGAGGGACCCTTTACGTCACGCTCGAATCGCTGATTGACGGGGCCTGGAAGCTGGAGCACTACACGTTCACCGAATCGGGAACGACGGCGCAGCCGACCCTGTTGAGCCCGGCCTCGGGAAGCGTTGTGGGCCCTGCGGCCACATTCTCCTGGACGCCCGGGACCGGCGTGACCGCCTATCAGCTATGGCTGGGAAACAGAGGAGTATCTTCAACGAATTTGTACAAGTCGCCGATAACCCAGAACCAGTCGGTGACCCTGTCTAATTTGCCGACCAGCGGAGGGACCCTTTATGTCACGCTGGAATCGCAGATCGACGGCGCCTGGACGGGCGAGCACTTCACCTTCGCCCTGACTCGATCGGCCGCGCCGGTTTTCGTGTTTCCCAAACGCGCCGGGCTGGTAATCGGACAATCGCTGCAAATCACGGCAACGACCAGCAGCGGCTCCGGAGTGAACTGGTCGGCGAGCGGTTCGAGTTGCAGCGGGAGCGCATGCGGCACCTTTTCGGCGACGTCCAGCGCGAGCGGGACGCCGGTTACGTTCACGGCTGCGTCCACTGCGGGCGCGTACACCGTCACGGCCACCAGCGCGGCCGACAATACACTCCTGGCAAGCGGCTCGGTAGCGGTCACGGATCTCGCCGGCGTGCTGACCTATCACAACGATCTTGCGCGCGACGGAGCCAACACGCAGGAGTACGCTCTCACGCCATCGACGGTGACGTCCACCACGTTTGGCAAGTTATTCTCATGCACCGTCGACGGGGCCGTTTTTGCGCAGCCTCTCTGGATCCCGAACGTCACCATCGGCGGCACAGTGCATAACGTGGTGTACGTGGCGACGCAGCACGACAGCCTCTACGCGTTCGACGCCGACAGCAACATAACCCCCTGCGCGCCGCTCTGGCATGTGAATCTGATCGGCGCCGGGCATGGAGGCCTTAGCGGGGAAACCAGCGTGCCCTGCTACAACGGAAACATGGCTGTGGGGAGCGGGTCTTTCGATATCGCGCCGGAGGTCGGCGTGACCGGAACGCCGGTGATCGATCCGACGACGAACACGCTGTACGTTGTTTCGAAATCGACCAACGCAGCGGAGGCCTCTTTCTACCAGCGCCTGCACGCCATCGATCTGGCGACGGGGAGCGAAAAATTCGGAAAGCCCGTCACCATTGCAGCGACGTTTCCGGGCACGGGGGACGGCGGGACCACGACGACCTTTGTGCCGCAGCAGGAGAACCAGCGGGCCGGCCTCGTGCTCTCCAACGGGGTGGTTTACATCGCGTGGAGTTCCCACGAAGACACGCCGCCGTACTACGGGTGGGTGATGGGCTACAACGCTTCCAATCTGAGCCAGATGAGCGTGTTTAACGACACGCCGAATGCCGGGTGGGGAGGCATCTGGATGAGCGGCGCTGCCCCTGCCGTGGATGAATTCGGCAATGTTTACGTGCTGACCGGCAATGGCAACTTCGACGCCAACAACGGTTCGGCTCCGAACAATGATTATGGCGATTCGCTGCTGCAATTCAACGCGGGCCTGCAGGTCCAGCAGTACTTCACGCCGTCGGACCAGCAGCAGGACAATGACAGCGATAACGACTTCGGATCGGGAGGCGCGCTGGTGCTCGCCGACATTCCCGCCAATGGCGGGAACCCCACCCACCTGATCATCGGCGGCGGCAAAGATGGCGCTCTGTATGTGGACAATCGCGACGATTTGGGCGGCTACGGCGATTCCAATGCCTGGCAGACGTTCAATGTGGGCAATGGGATCTTTGCCATGGGCGCCTTCTGGAACAACACGTATTACATTGCGCCGATCGGCTCGTCCCTGCAGTCGTACGCGCTGAACCTGCAGACGGCCAAGCTGACGCAGGGGGGAACGGCATCGTCGGCAAGCTTCGGCTTCCCGGGATCGACGCCGTCGATTTCCTCGATGCCGGATGACAGCAACGGCGTCGCCTGGGCGCTCGATAACAGCCAGTACTGCACGCCGCAGTCGCCGGGGTGCGCGCCTACGATTCTTCACGCTCTGGACGCCGGCAACCTGGGCAACGAGCTCTGGAACAGCAGCCAGGCGAGCAGCAATACGCCCGGCTACCCCGTGAAGTTCACGGTTCCGACGGTGGCGAATGGGAAGGTGTACATCGGGACGCGCGGGAACAACACGGGCAATCCGGACAGCAGCACGTCGATTCCTGGTGAGCTGGAAGTTTATGGGTTGCTGCCTTACTAAGGGGCGGCGGATTCCATCCGTTTGGCTGGGGGAATCGTTTTGTTCGTGAGGGTGATTGCGGCAGCGCTCTGCCCACGATCTGTCCGGATCGTTCGCCGCCCGCCGAGTCATTTGCGATAGCGAAAAAGAGGCGAAGATTCTGGTATGGTTCGGGGATGGCTGATCTTCGGCCAGACCCGAGCTCAGAAGGGCGTGTGCGCAAGATCGTCCACGTCGATATGGACGCGTTTTATGCGTCGGTGGAGCAGCGGGACGATCCGAGTTTGCGCGGCAAGCCGGTGGTGGTGGCGTGGCGCGGGATGCGGTCGGTCGTCTGCGCGGCGTCGTACGAAGCGCGCAAGTTCGGGGTGCGGTCGGCGATGCCGGCCCTGCGGGCCGAGCGGCTGTGTCCGGTGGCGATCTTTGTGGCGCCCGATTTTGTGCGGTATCGCGCGGTGAGCCGGCAGACGCGGGAGATTTTTGCACGCTATACGGATTTGATTGAGCCGCTGTCGCTCGACGAGGCGTATCTCGACGTGACGGAGAACAAGGCGGGGCTGCCGACGGCGACGAAGGTGGCGAAGGCGATCCGGCAGGCGATTCGCGAAGAACTCAACCTGACGGCGTCGGCTGGGGTGGCTCCCAATAAATTTTTGGCGAAGGTCGCGTCGGACTGGAAGAAGCCCGATGGGCTGTTTGTGATCCAGCCGGAGGAGGTGGATGCGTTTTTGCCGCCGCTGCCGGTGGATCGGCTGCCGGGCGTGGGCAAGGTAACGGCGGAGCGGCTCACGACGCTGGGCGTGAAGACGGTGGGCGATTTGCGGTCGATGGAGCCGGGGACGATCGAGGAGCACTTTGGCCGGCACGGGCGTCGGCTGCGGGAACTCGCGTTCGGGATCGATGAGAGCGCGGTGGTTCCGGACCGGCCGACGAAGTCGATTTCGGCGGAAGACACGCTGGAGCGCGATGTTCCCCTGGAGGAGACCGAGAGCATCATCCGGCGGATGGCGGAAAAGGTGTGGGCCGCGTCGCGCAAGGAGACGCGGATCGCGCGGACGGTGGTGCTGAAGCTGAAGACGGCGGAGTTTAAGATCCTGACGCGCAGTTTGACGCCGGCGGCGCCGGTGGGGTCATGCGAAGAACTGGCGGCGATTGCGCTGGGGCTGCGGGAGCGCGTGCAGCTGGCGGCGGAGCAACGATATCGGCTGATTGGGGTGGGGCTTCACAACTTTGGGGATGCGGCGGAGGAGCGGGAGCAGGCGGAGTTGTTTGGGTAAGGAGGGGGGCGGGGCGGACGGGTGCGATTCGCGCCCTTGATGGGGTACAGAATGGTTCTGGGGGCAGTTTCACTCGGACTGCATGGTCTTATACTCGTCCTGATATCCCGGCCATCTGTAGTTTTCGCTTGCGCGGCGCTCATTGTCTGCTGATTCGCGATTCACTGGCAGTACGAAGGTTCGGAGCGCACGAGGCAGAGGAGCAAACGCAGATCCTTCCGCTTCGCGTCAGGATGACAGACCTGCTGGATTAGGCAGGGTGTTCTGCCGTATCGGCTTGGAGTGGGATGTGATTCCGACCTTTCCTCAGCGGCTCAAGCCGCATTGATTTTGCAGCGGGTATGGCACGGCTGAAGCCGTGCCCCTTCAAAGCGGCTGCAACTTTCCGCGAGTTATGAATCCGTGCATTTTCGAGACGCTTTTCTAACGCACCTTCGAGCTTGCGCCTTACGGCTGGCCGGTGGGGGTGGGATTCGCTGCGGTGAAGGTGGAGCAGCAGGGTTTCTCGACGGCGGAGAATTCCATCAGTTCGACGCGGGTCATATCCGGATCGTAGAGGTTGAACTGCCACTTGCCGTCCTTGCCCATCTGCGGGCGGGCGTCGACGTTGCCGAGGCGATCCTGCGCGGAGAGCGTGGTGACGGACTTCTCCATGTTCACGACGCCGAGGGAGAAGTGGTTGAGGACGCCGAGGGATTTCTGCGAGATGTCGGATGAGGCGAGATCGGTGCGGCTGGGAGCGGATGAGGCGCCAACGGAGAGCATGTATTCGAGCCAGTCGTGGCCGTTGGGAACCTGCTGCGAGACCCAGTCGGTGCGGTCGGGCTGCATGCCGCCATGCCAGTAGGGATGGAAGCCGAGGATGTCGCGGTAGAAGGCGTTTTCCGCTTCGCGGCTGTGGACGGCGAAGCCGATGTGGATAATGCGGTGTCCGATAGGATCGGCGCCGGTGAGCGTGTAGAGAGCCGCGGGGTCTTTCGAATCGAGGAGCTTGGCCGGCGGCTGGACGAACTGCACGGTGTTGCCTTCGGGATCCTTCACTTCGAACCACGTGCTGCCGTCGGAGGCGTGCTGGACGGAATCAGGAACGCTGACTCCTTTGGCATTGAGGTACGCGCGGAGGCGCTCGGCACTTGCGGTGAGGTAGCCCACGTGGTCGAGGCGATTGACGCCGGAGTCGGCGGGCAGCGGGAGGACTTCGATGAACTGCTCCTGATTGACGTAGTAGCGGGCGACGTCGGGGTGGTAGGGGTCAGGAGCTTTTTTGAGGCCAAGCTGGTGGACGTAGAACTGCTCGGAGGCCGCCGGATCGGTGGCATAAACGCCCATGTTGGAGATGCCGAGAATGGCGGGGCGCGATTCGGCAGCGGAATTCGTGGAGGAGGCCGGACGCGATTGCGCGGCGCAGACGAAGCTGGAGGCAAGCAGGAGAAGAGCAGGGAGACGCATGAACGGGAACCCCCGGGAGTGCGTATCGAGAATACCGCCATCGCGGGGCAAATTCCACGCTGCGAAATTGTGGGCGGCGGGATACTATGACTCCACGGATGAAGCCGCGGAAGAAAAAAGTCTCACCGAACCTGCTGCGTTTCCTGATTGGGCTGTGGATGCTGGCCAGCCTGGGATACTGGATCGCAGGGGTGATGGACAACTGGGAGCTGCGCGTGCACTGGGATCAACGCGTGGCTCACCCGTTTGCGTTCGATGCGGACACTCGCCGGATTTACGATGTGACGCCGGTGGCACGGACGGCCGGACTGGCGGTGGGCGACACGGTCGAGCAGCTGAACGGCGCGCCGTATTCGGGACTGGCGCAGTGGGCCGCGATTTTGTCGGACAGCCATCCTGGAGACATTCTGGACGTGCAATACGCCGGGCCGGATGGAAAAGACGCGCCGGCGACGATGACGCTGGAGCGGCTGGCGTACGCGTTCGGCAACACATCGGCTACGGCGTATTTCTGGAAGGAATTCTTTGTCGTCGGGCTGCTGCCGCTCATTTGCCTGCTGATCAGCTATTGGGTGGTGCTGTCGCGGCCAACGGATCGCAATGCGTGGCTGCTGCTGGTGCTGTTGACGTACCCCAGCGCCGTGTTTGTGAATACGGGGCTGGCCACCGGGGTTCCGCTGTTTCTGCGCAACTTCTGGTACCAGACGATGCAACTGGCGGGGGCGCCGGCGCTGCTGCTGTTTGGCGTGTATTTTCCGGAACGATCGCGGATCGATGCGCGGGCGCGGTGGATCAAGTGGATCCTGCTGGGTGTGTATGCGGCGGCGAGCCTGATTCTGTACGCAGATATTTACGTTGATTCGTACGCGGGGGGATCGGGACACACACTGGCGCATGCCACGACGGCGGTGGAAGCTCTCATCAACTTCCTCAATCTGCTGTTCGTGATCCTGTACCTGATTTTGACGCTGGACAAGCTGCGGACCGCCTCGACGGCAGATGCCCGGCGGCGCCTGCGGGTGCTGACGGCGGGGATGATCGTCGGGATGGGCAGCCTGATCGTGGTTTTCGTTGTGCTGCCGCATTTCGGAATCACAGGGAGCGAAGTTCGCTTCTACTGGGTTCGCTACCTGGGCGCGTATCTGTTCATGGTGGCGCCGCTGACGCTGGCGTACGTGGTGCTGGTGCAGCGCGCGCTCGATCTCCGCGTGCTGCTGCGGATGGGCACGCGCTACGTGCTGGCGAAAGTGTCGCTCTGGGTACTGCAGGTGGCCCTGCTGACGGTGATCGGCGTGAAGCTGATGCTGCCGGCGCTGCACAAGAAGGAGCCACAGCCATCGGACCTGATCGGAGTGTTTGTGTTTCTCGGGCTGGTGCTGGCCATGCGCTTCGGTCTGCGCAGGGGCATGCAGCAGTGGCTGGACCGGCAGTTCTTTCGCGAGGCCTACAACTCCGAGGTGATGCTGAGCGAGTTGTCGGACGAAGTGCGGCGCTTCACGGAGACAAAACCGCTGGTGATGACGGTGGCGCAGCGCATCCGGGAAACGATGCATATCGATCAGATCGCGGTGATGCTGCGGCGCGGCGAAGGGTTCTATCTGGAGGAAGCGCTGGGCCTGCCGGCAACCGCGGTGCTGGTGCTGCCGCCGCAATCGTCGTCGGTGCGATATCTGGAGAATTCAAATCAGCCGGCTACGCTGTATCGCGATGATCCTGACGCGTGGTACCTGATGGCGGGAACGGCGGAACGGCGCGCTCTCGAACAATTAAATGCCGAATTGCTGGTGCCGCTGCCAGGCCGCAACAAGCTGATGGGGATTATGTGCCTGGGCCCCAAGCGATCGGAAGCGGCGTGGTCGCGGACGGATTTGCAGGTTCTGCAGACGGTGGCACGGCAGACGGGGCTGGCCCTGGAGGTGAGTGAACTGGCGCACTCGCTGGCCGCCGAAGCGGCGCAGCGGGCGAAAGTCAATCGCGAAATTGAAATTGCGCGGGAGGTGCAGGAGCGGCTGTTTCCGCAGGAGATGCCGGTTCTGCCGGGAGCGACGGTGGCGGGGCACTGCCGGCCGGCGCTGGGGGTCGGTGGCGACTACTACGATGTGCTCGCGCTGGAAGACGGGCGGGTGGGGCTGGCGATCGGCGATGTATCGGGCAAAGGGATTGCCGCGGCGCTGCTGATGGCGAGCCTGCGGGCCTCTTTGCGGGGGGTGACGCTGGACAGTCCGCGCGATTTCGCGAACCTGATGCACAAGGTGAACCGGCTGGTGTACGAGGCGTCGGCTTCGAACCGGTATGCGACGTTCTTCTTTGCGGCGTTCGATCCGAACACGCGCAGGCTGGAATGCGTGAATGCCGGACACAATCCGCCGGTGGTGCTGCGCAATGGGAAGGTGATTCGGCTGGAGGCGGACGGGCCGGTGGTGGGATTGCTGCCGTTTGCGCCGTACACGGAGCAATCGATGACGCTGGAGCCGGGGGATTTGCTCATCCTCTACACGGATGGGATCAGCGAGGCGATGACGCACGAGGACGAGGAGTGGGGCGAGGAGCGGATGATCGCGTCGGCCACGGCGATTCGGAGCAAATCGGCTGAGGAGGTGTTGCAGGCCATGTTTAAAGACGCGGATGCATTTACGGCGGGGGCGCCGCAGCACGATGACATGACGCTGCTGGTGCTGCGGCTGGATGCGGTGCCGCGTTTGGATTTGCCGATGCCGGAAGAGATGGAGAACGCTGCCGTGTGAGGGCGGGCGCTGGTGCTCACCGGCGCCGAACTAACTGCGAACAAAGGTAATCTGCCCGGGCCGGTGGCCCGCGACTAGTCTGGAACCACCTCCAACCAGAGTGCAAAGCGGTCCCGCAGATTGGCTCGGATCGATGGGCCAACGGCTCGCAGGCCGCGCCTAACGACCTGCGGGCCGTTCCTGTGGAAGGAGGTGAGGCCCGTGGATGAAAAAACATCCTGGATGCGAGTGCTCATCCCAGTCGCCGTTGACTGGCGGTTTGTGCTGGTACTCGTGTTTCGGGCGCTTCTGCTAGTGCTGAAGTAGCACAACCTGCCGGGAGGGATGCATCATTCCGGCAGCGAGTTCAGTTTACCAAATCGGACACGTCGCGTTGCAGTTTTAGAGCTTGGCGAAGAATGCTTTCATGCGGTTGAGGCCTTCCTCCACGTCGGCGTGGGAGGTGGCGTAGCTGAGGCGGATGTGCTCGTTGGTGCCGAAGGCTTCGCCGGGCACCGTGACGACGTGGGCTTCGTGGAGCAGGCGCTTCGATAGCTCCATGGCTGAGGGCACGCCGGATTTGCCGAGATAGTGCGAGACGTTCGGGTAGACGTAGAACGCGCCGTCCGGGCGGGTGCAGGTGATGCCTGGGATTTCGGCGAGGCGGCCGAGAATTTTATCGCGCAGCGTCAGGTAGTCGGCGCGCATTTCGGCGACGCATTCCTGGGGGCCGCGCAGGGCGGCGATGGCGGCTTTCTGGACAAAGGATGCGGTGTTCGAAGTGGACTGGCTCTGCAGCTTGGTCATGGCGGTGATGACGGGCCTGGGCGCGAGCGCGTATCCGGCGCGCCATCCGGTCATGGCGTAGGTCTTGGAGAGCGAGCCGAGGACGACGAGGTGATCCTTGCAGTCAGTGAAAGAACCGCCGCTGACCAGCGCGCCGGTGTACTGGAGGTAGACGTAGCACTCATCCAGGAGCAGCCAGATGCCGCGTTCATGGGCGAGGCGGACGATGCGTTCGAGATCGGCGGGCGAGACGACGGCGCCGGAGGGATTCGAGGGCGAGTTGAGGATGATGGCCTTTGTCTTCGGCGTAATGGCGGCTTCGATGGCGTCGGCGGTGACGCGGAAGTTTTCAGACTCGCTGGTTTCGAGATAGACGACTTTGCCGCCGGCGTATTGCACGATGTCTTTGAAGCTGACCCAGTAGGGAACGGGCAGGATAACTTCGTCGCCGTGATCGACGAGGACCTGGATGGCGTTGAAGAGCGCGAGCTTGCCGCCGGTGGTGAAGATGGCCTCGTCGGGCGTGTAGCTGGAGCCGAAGTCGGAGGTGTGGCGCTCGACGATGGATTCGCGCAGCTCGGGAATGCCGGAGACGACGGTGTAGCGCGTGAAGTTGGACTGGATGGCGGCGATGGCCGCGTCCTTGATGTGCTGCGGCGTGGCGAAATGCGGCTCGCCCGCGCCGAAATCCACCAGCTTCGCACCCTGCGCGCGCAGCTTGGCGGCTTCGGCAGTCACAGCCATGGTGGCGGAGATTTCAATCCGCCCGATACGGTCAGAAAAAAGTGCGGAAGCAGTTGTGGTCGGCATACAGATATTTTTTCAGATTTTGCGCCGTGTGACCGAAGGATTTGTCAGGTATTTGGGACGTGCAGCGGAATCTCCATGGAACCGATGCGGCCGTTGCGCAGGTCGTGGAGCGCGATGCGGAGGAAAATGGCGCCGGAGGGCAGGTCGATTTCCTGATGGATGGGCAGGCCGGTGGAGAGAGCCTTCTGCGACTCGGCGAGGTCGAGGTCGGCTTTGTAGGCGCGGTCGGTGTAGTTGACGCGGCGGCCATCGGCGTCCCAGGCGACCATGGCGATCTCGACTTCCGCGTGGGCTCCGCCATTGGGCAGTGCGCTCCAGTCGACAGCGCGGGGATCGAGCGCGAAATCGACGAGGTAGCGATGCAGGGGCGGCTTGAGGGTCGAGGCGAGCTCTCCCGCGGGACCGGAGGCCGGCTTCACATCCTTCGCCGCCGGGTCGCTGGCTGCGAGGACGCGGGCTTCGAAGATGAGCTGCGATAAAGGCGGAGCGGCGCGCTCGAGGGAGGCGACGATGGGACTGACGATGCCGGGAGTTTCCGGGCCGGGCTTGCTGAGATCGACCGCATAGTAGCCGCGACGGTAGGCGAGATCGTATTTGCCGCCGTCGACGCGAACCTGGATGGAATGGAACGATCCGTCAGGGACGTTGGCTGCTGGGACGTAGCCGATGGTGCAGTAGCTGGAGCCGTTGGCGATGGCGGCGGCGACGTCGTCCCTGATTCCATTGTCGTCGTAGTAGGCGCGGCCGCCGGTTTCATCGGCGATCTGCTGCATGGTCTGGTGCTCGGAAGCGGTCTTCTGAAGAAACTTTGCGTCGGCTTTCTGCGCAGCGGTTTGGCCAGCCGAGGCCCCGAAGCCACCACTGCCCCCGCGGCGGCCGCTCGATGGGGACATAGAAGGCATGCTTTGCGGTGTGGTGAAGCTGCGGCTGGGGTCAACGCTGGCCAGGTTCATCAGGCCCCGGGCATCGATGGGATAAACCGCGACGCGGGCGGCGGCCAGCAGGCTATCGGTCTGCTTGACCTGCTCGGCGTAATCTCGCATGGACGAGAAGGGGTCCAGCGACGGAGCTGCGCCTTTGGCCGTCACCGTGGGGCTCTGCGCCGCCGCGTCGGGAGCGATCTGGAGCGGAAACGAGCCGGAGAACCAGAGCAGGTTTTTGCGGCCGGGAATGGTCGAGAGATAGCGGCCGAGCTGAGCGAGAGCATCGAGTGTGATGGCAACGTGCACATCGGTCTGGAAGGACTGTGTATCGTCGACGAACTGCTGCAGTTGGCCATTGTCAACACCGCTCATGCTGGCGGCCACGTCGTTCAGGGTGTCCTCATCCTGTGGCGATTGGAGCAGGGCTGACTGGCTGGATTTGCCGGCGCCGGCGGCGCGTTCCACGGCTCCCGCATCGGTGCTGAAGCCCGCGACCATGCGCAGGCGCGAGGCCAGGGTGAAGACGGCGATGCGCGTTCCGGCGGGAATGTGCCTGGCGTACTGGACCATCTGCTGGCGGACGTACAACTGATCGGCGATGGGAGTGTTCAGGGCATCGAGCAGGAGGACGTTGGGGGCGCCCTGGACGAACTGGGGGGCGTTGCTCCAGGTGTTGGGCGGGAGGATCGGCGGCGTGGTCGCGGCGGGCAGAGCATCCGCGGGGCGATGCTCGTCAAAGGAGACGATGGGCCGTTCGCGCCCGTTTTCAAAGACGTGGAACTGGGAGGCTTTCAGGCCGGTGACGGGCTTGCCGCGGTCGGTAACGGCGACGTCGACGAGGACCAGATTCGCACGGGTGTGGATGACGGACGGCGGTGTCTTCTGCGCCGCGGGAACGGGAGCGGAGTTCTGGGCGCTCGCGCAGAGTCCGAGAAGCGCAACCGCGCCGAGGAGCAGCGGAAATCGACGGGAGGCCATGAGCAGGTCCGCGGAGCCACGAAGGCGCGGGCCAGAACATGATGCCTCAAAAACATGAAACGAGAAACCAGCAGACCGCGGCAGCTGTTCCGAACCGCGGCCCGTTCCGAGGGTGACTTTTAGCCGAACGAGGCGACGCGTTTGGCGGCGGAAGCCAGGTTCTGGGCGGAGTCGACCACGTCGCCGACCATATCTTTCCCCCGCTTCACGTACTTGCCGGCCTGCTCACTGACGGTGGAGGCGGTGGTGCGGACGTAGTCGCTGGCGTCTTCGTATCCGCGGCGCAACTGGCGGCGGGTGCGCTCGCCGGTCTGCGGCGCGTAGATGAGAGCAAGAGCCGCGCCGGCGGCGAGGCCCACACCAAAAGCTGCCCAAAACTTCCATGTGCTCATCGTGATTCTCCTGTTGCGCTGGTACGCTCTCTCAGTCAGATACCGCGGATTAAGAGAAGGGTTGCAGTCGCCGGGGTGAAAACCAGGGGCCGTGGCAGCAAACGTCCGGAAATCTCGGCTTTGCGTCTTCGCGCCGGGGTGGATTTACCTCTTTTCGCTCAGTTGCCGGGCCTGCAGCGTGACGAGTTCGCTGAGGTCCTGTTTTTCGAGACCGTGAACGGTTTTGTTGAACTCATCGACTTTGCTCGACCAGTTCATGGAACAGAATTTGGGGCCGCACATCGAGCAGAAGGCCGCTTCCTTGTAATAGTCGTCAGGCAGCGTCTCGTCGTGCATGGAGCGTGCCGTTTCGGGATCGAGGGAAAGCTCAAATTGCTTCTCCCAGTCGAAGGTGTAGCGGGCGTAGCTGATGGCGTCGTCGCGATCGCGGGCGCCAGGGCGGTGGCGGGCGATGTCGGCGGCGTGGGCGGCGATCTTGTAGGCGATCATGCCGTCGTGGACGTCCTTCTCGTTGGGCAGACCGAGGTGCTCCTTGGGCGTGACGTAGCAGAGCATCGATGCGCCGTGCCAGCCGATGAGGGCTGCGCCGATGGCGCTGGTGATGTGGTCGTAGCCCGGAGCGATGTCCGTGACGAGCGGGCCGAGCGTGTAGAAGGGAGCGCCAAAGCAGTACTCGACTTCCTTGTCGACCTGCTCCTTGATCTTATCGAGCGGGACGTGACCGGGGCCTTCGATCATGACCTGGACGTCGGACTCCCAGGCTTTGGCGGTGAGCTCGCCGAGGGTCTTCAGCTCGGAGAATTGGGCTTCGTCGGAGGCGTCGGCGATGCTGCCGGGACGGAGTCCATCGCCGAGCGAGAAGCTGACGTCGTACTTCGCCATGACCTTCACGATGCGGTCGAAGTGCTCGTAAAGAAAGTTCTGCTTGTGGTGGTGGGTCATCCACTGGGCGAGGATGGCGCCGCCGCGGCTGACGATGCCGGTGATGCGCTTCGCCACCAGGGGCACGTACTGGATGAGGACGCCGGCGTGGACGGTGAAGTAGTCGACGCCCTGCTGCGCCTGCTCTTCGATGACTTCGAGGTAGACATCGATGTTGAGGTCTTCGAGGCGCTTCACGCGAGCGAGCGCTTCGTAGATGGGGACGGTGCCGATGGGGACAGGCGAGTGGCGGAGGATGGCGTCGCGGATCTCGGGGATGCTGCCGCCGGTGGAGAGGTCCATTACGGTGTCGGCGCCGTGCTGGACGGCGGTGTGGAGCTTGCGGAGTTCCTCGTCGATGTTGGAGGTGATGGCGGAGTTGCCGATGTTGGCGTTGACCTTGCAGCGAGTGGCGATGCCGATGCCCATCGGCTCGAGCTCGGGGTGATTGATGTTGGCGGGGATGATGAGGCGGCCGGCGGCAACTTCGTCGCGGACCACCTGGACGGCGAGGTTTTCGCGCTGGGCGACGTAAGCCATTTCCTCGGTGAGCAGGCCTTTGCGGGCGAAGTGCATCTGCGACATGTTGGAGTCGCCGGTGCGGGCGGCTTCCGCATTGCGGCGGACGATCCAGTCGGCGCGGGGTTTGAGGATTTCGAGGGTAGGATTGGACGCTGCCATGGATGCCACCTCTGCGGTTAAGTCGTGGATCTGGAGCTTGTGGAGCGGTGATGGTTCTGCAAAGACCTGATTATAAATCCGCGCCGGAGGAGAGGCACGGGAGGTGAATGGCCGCCCGCTATGCTGCTGCCAACGATGGAGCGATCAGAGCAAAAACGGGGCGCTCGTCCATGTCTCCCGGAACCCGGAGGACAGGGGTGGCCCAGAACCCCGATTGGGGCATTGCGGCGAAGCGCGGATGATGGCAACCTGCTGGCAACACTCGAGGACCTTATGAAAGCAGAGGTTTGGCAGGGGATGTGCATCCTTGCGCTTGCGCTGGCATCGGCATGCGCGTCGTCGCAAAGCTCCACGATGTCCCAGGCGGAGATAAAGAGGCTGGAGGGATACACGCATGTGCCGGCGGACGTGAAAGCGTTCGCGGCGGATTACGTGGCCGCCTGGAACGCGAAAGATGAGGGACGGCTGGCGGGTCTGATGGCGCCGCAGTCGCGCGCGTGCATCACGGCGGAGACCAGGCCGGTTTACGACCAGATAGCGAGGACGGAGATGCGCGATGAGGTTGCGCCGGGCTATCTGCTGTCCCTGATGCCCGTGAATGAGGGCAATCTGCGGGCGATGGGGCAGGAGGGTTATTTCCTGGTGAAGCCGGAGCGGGAATTGCACATTGACTACAGCTATCCAAACACGAACGATGGCGGACAACTGGTGCTGTACTTGGTTCACGAGGATGGTCGCTGGATGAGCGATTTTCCGTGCATGACGGCGGCGGGGATCCGGGATTTCAAAGACGCCGCAGCTGACCGGGAACGGTACAAGGCGATGGCGGCGGCGATCAAGGAGCCGTTGCGGTCGGAGTTAGCGGGGATGCTGAGCAAGCACCAGACGGGGGAAGCCGAGGAGCGCTATAAGGCAGCTACCGGATGCGATATGAAGACGGCGGTGCTGGTCATCAATGCGCTGGATGGGCGCATGCCGTAGGGCAGGTTGCAGGTTACGGGTTGCAGGTTGGAGGTTGCAGGGGGACGCGGAGATGCCTCAGCGCGCGGGGGCAGTGCGGGGGGCAAAAGCACAGGGGGAATTTGCGTCGTGATATCCGTCACATGCGCGGCGGAAGGTGGGTTGCATACAATAGAGACATCATGAAATTGAAGGTGCAACAAACGCGGATCGCGGTGGCGGTGGCGGTGGTGCTGGGAGCCATTCTGTATCTGGCGGTGACCGGCGCGGAAGCGAACAAGAGCTACTACGTCACGATTCAGGAGCTGCAAACGATGGGGAATAAGGCCTACACGCGGAATCTGCGCGTGGCGGGCAGCGTGCAGCCGGGAACGATTACCCGCGATGGATCGCACGCCAACTTCGTGCTGGTGGAATACGACCGCAAGCTGCAGGTGGCGTACACCGGCGAAGAGCCGCCTCCGGACACGTTTAAGGACAATAGCCAGGCGCTGGCGATTGGGACGTACGGGCGGGACGGGGTTTTCCACGCGACGGGATTGCAGGCGAAGTGCGCGTCGAAGTATGCGCCCGCTCAGCCGGGACAGCAGAAGACGGCCGGAGTGCCGACGCAAACAGCCGTGGTGGCGACGGCGGCGGGACAGTAACGGCAGCGGTGAGGATTCTGGAAGGCAGCCTCTCCCAGGAGCCGCTGCGGAATGCGGCGGCGCGAGGCGCTCAAGACAGGGAATCGGGTTGAGGGAATAGGGTGTAGGAAATGCGGTTTCCTGCGCCCGGGGTCGTGGTGTGTCCGGCTAACGCTATTCGGGGTCAAAGATGGCCAGTATCATTGCCGAATTCGATCAGGTATCGAAGCTGTACGGGACCTTTGCGGCGTTGCGAAAGGTGTCAGCGCAGTTCGAACGCGGGCGCGTGTATCTGGTGCTGGGAGAAAATGGCGCAGGCAAGTCGACTCTGCTGCGGACGCTGGCGGGCTTGCTGAAGCCGAGCTACGGGAAAGTTCGCGTCTTCACGGCCGAGGGCAAGGCCGAGGAGCCGATGGACGCGCGGGAGCGGATTGGCTACATGAGCCACGCCACGATGCTGTACGACGAGTTTTCCGGCGTGGAAAATCTGCGGTATTTCGCGAGCCTGTATCGGGATCGGGAATGCGTGGCGCCGGAAGAGGCACTGCGCAGCGTGGGGCTCGATCCGGCGCTGAAGCGGCCGGTGGGGCAGTATTCGCAGGGGATGAAGCAGCGGGCGTCGCTGGCGCGGGTGCTGGTGGCGCGGCCGGAATTGCTCCTGCTCGATGAGCCGTTCTCGAATATGGATATCCAAAGCGCGCACCAGATGCTGCGGCTGCTGGAGACGTTCCGAACGGAGCACAGGACGATTCTGCTGACGACGCATCAGCGGGAGTTGGCGGAGCCGCTGGCGGATTTTGTCCTGACGCTGAAGGCGGGCGCGGTGGAGTCGCTGATGGATGGTCCGTATGCGGCAGCCGGAGAGCTGAGGCTGGCGGGGGTCGCGATCGGGGCGGGGAGTTCGGCGCGATGAAAGCACCCACGAAGACGAACGCGGCGCGGATTCTGGAGGGGCTGGGGATTGCGTATGAAATCCGCGAGTACGCGGTGAGTCTCGAGGAGTTTTCCGCCGTGGTGGTGGCGGAGAAGATTGGGTTGCCGGCGGAGCAGGTGTTCAAGACGCTGCTGTGCGTGACGTCGGACAAGGAACATGTGTTTGCCGTGGTGCCGGGAGATGCGGAGCTGGACCTGAAGAAGCTGGCCGCGGCGGCGGGGGCGCGCAAGGCGGAGATGGTTTCGCTCAAAGAGGTGCAGCCGCTGACCGGATACGTGCGCGGCGGTGTAACGGTGTTCGGGGCGAAGAAGGATTTCCCGGTGTATGTGGACGAGACGATGGAGCTGTTCGAGGTGGTGAGCGTCTCAGCGGGGATGCGCGGGGTGCAGGTGCTGCTGAAGCCGGAGGATTATTTGCGGGGGGCCAGGGCGATAACCGCAGACCTAACGAAAGTCCTGCGGACGCCAGCCTCTGCAGGTTTCGCGGAGGAGAGCGCATGAGAGCCGCTTATTTCATGACGCACCTCAAGAAGGACCTGCAGCTGGAGTGGCGATCGAAGGACGCGATCAACTCGATGCTGTTTTTTGCGCTGCTGGTGGTGGTGGTGTTCAGCATGGCGTTCGATCCGACGCGCGCGGTGAGCCGGCAGATTGCGGGGGGAATTCTGTGCGTTGCGACGATGTTTGCGGCGGTGAGCGCGCTGAACCAGGCGTGGGCGCGAGAGCTGCGCAACCAGGTGCTGGACGCGCTGCGGATGACGCCGGCTCCGGCAGCGTCGCTGTTTTTGGGCAAGACGCTCGCGAATTTCCTGTTCGTCACGGTGGTGGAGCTGGTGCTGGCGCCGGTGTTTGTGGTGTTTTACAACCTGCACGCGCTGGGCAATCCCTGGCTGCTGGCGCTGGTGCTGCCGCTGGGGACGTGGGCGCTGATTGTGAACGGGGTGTTCTTCGCGGCGCTGTCGACCCGGACGCGGGTGCGCGAGCTGCTGCTGCCGCTGCTGCTGTTTCCGATTTTCATTCCGGCGCTGGTATGGATGGTGATGGCGGCGTCGTCGATTTTGACGGGGGAAGGCGATGCGGTTACGTCGATCAAATCGCTGGCTGCGTATGACGCGATTTTTACAACGGTTTGCCTGATGCTGTTTGAGGTGATCCTGCATGCGGAGGGCTAGCCGGGACGAGCCGTCCGCTTGCGGCTGGATTTCTCTTTGCGCCAAAAGCAGGCGCAAAGGTTATCGATGCTTCGCTCAGATGACAGGTTTGTTTTACCAGCGGCCGGAGTGGTGGTGATGGAGGTAGTGGGCGGCGGAGAACGCGACGATCCAGAGGCCGAGGACGAGCGAGCCGACGGTGAGAATCCATTTGCGGACCGGGCGGTCGTGGTCGGCGAGCCGGGACGTTTTGCGGACGCCAAAGATCTGGCCGGCCAGGCCAACGATCATGAGGAGGACGCCGACGGTGAGAGTGATCCATGTCACGGTCATGGAATATGTTTTTACCTTAACTGAGGTAGATGCGGGAAGAGGGAAGTGCGGCGCGGCGCTATTCGTCGCGCGGCGGGGTGCAGATGGGCTGGGCGAAT
>JBARMS010000060.1:0-22328 GCA_049802575.1 Acidobacteriaceae bacterium
GCCGACCGCGGGCGCGAGGTGGCCTTGCGGCTGGCGCTCGGCTCAAGCCGCAAGCGCATCGTGCGGCAGTTGCTGACCGAGGCCGCGCTGGTTGCGCTGGCCGGAGGCGCGGTTGGACTGGCCTCAAGCATCGTGCTGCTCAAGCGGCTCAGTGTGTGGCAGCCCTTTCCCTCGGCGCCGATCCAGATCCCGGTGACCCCGGACGCGAAGATTTACGTCGTCGCCGTGGCTTTGGCGCTGGTCAGCGGATTCCTCTTCGGAATCGTGCCCGTACGGCAGGTGTTCCGCTCGAGCCCGTACGAGGTGGTGAAGGCCGGAGCGTCCGGCCACATCGGGCGGCGCATCACCCTGCATGACGTTCTGCTCACCGTGCAGATTGCCATCTGCGGCGTGCTGGTCACCGCTTCGCTGGTCGCCGTCCGCGGGCTGGTGCGATCGCTGCATAGCCCCTTCGGCTTCCAGCCGCGCAACGCGATGATCGTGGATGTGGAGCTCGAGGGAGCCGGCTACAAGGGCGACCGCGCGCTCGCGATGCAGAAGCGCCTCGTCGAGACGATGCAGGCCATTCCCGGCGTGCAGGCGGCCGGCATGGTGACGAACTACCCGCCGCTGATCTACGCAGCCGCAGCGCAAACACACATCTTCCGGGAAGACGCACGCGACCTCCGCACCGAGTACGCCGCGGCCGCGCCCTACCGGTACGACGTGTCTCCAGGATATCTCGCCGCGATGGAAACGCCGTTGCTCGCGGGCCGCGATCTCACGTGGCACGACGACGCAACCGCGCCCCGGGTGGCGCTGGTGAATGAGTTCCTGGCGCGGAAGCTCTTCGGCGGCGACGCGCACGCGGTGGGGCGCCGCATGAAGTTGCAGGACGGCACGACCGTCCAGATTGCAGGAGTCGTCGAGGACGGCAAGTATTTCAGCGTCACCGAGGACCAGGAAGCGGCGATGTTCCTGCCGTACCTGCAGTCGCCCCCGCGAGCCACCGATCTGGTCGTGCGGTCGAACCGCGATCCGCAGCAAGTGATGCGCGCGATTCGCAGCCAGCTGCACCAGGTCGATCCCGGCATCACCGCGGATATGGACAGCTACAACGACTACCTGGGCCTCGCGCTGTTTCCGGAGCGCGTGGCGACGGTGGCTCTGGGCATCATGGGGCTGATGGGCGCCGTGCTGTCGATCACCGGCATCTTCGGCATGGCGGCGTTTACCGTGAGCCGGCGGCTGCGGGAACTGGGGATTCGCATGGCTCTGGGCGCGCAGCGGAAAGAGGTATTGCAGGCCGCGCTGGGACGCGCCGTCAAGCTGCTGGGCGTTGGATCGGCAGCGGGGCTGGTGCTGGGCATTCTGGCCAGCCGGGTGCTGGCGTCCATCGTGTATCAGGCATCGCCGCGCGATCCAATTGTGTTGGGCGGCGTGGTGCTGACCATGGCACTCCTCGGGCTGGTGGCGACCTGGATTCCAGCGCAGCGCGCGCTGTCGATCGATCCCCTGGTCTTGCTGCGCGAAGAGTGAGATCGGCCGCCGGGAAAACTAGTAGACCCAACTGCAGTCGCGGGTGAAATCCGTCTCCGGCATGCGCTTCCACGTGGCGCCATCCTTCTCTGCTTCGAAGATGCCGCCGCCGCCGCACTGCATGCCGCAACTCTTGATCACCGACACCAGCGCGTGCGTGCCGCTCGCATCGAGCCCAGGAACGCCGAGGTAGCGGATGTGCTGTACCTGCGCATACGCGGAGCACTGCGCCGACGTGCGGTCGTGGCGGGCGAAGCAGGCGAAGACTTTGTCGACTTCGCCGGAAGAGAGCAGCCGGTATCCCGCCGGAATATCGAATTGCGGCTGCCATTCGCGGCTGTGCGCATTGGCCGCGTCGAACGAGGAAGCCAATTCTCGCTCCTCGGCGTTCGACGGGCGCAGGCACGACCCGTTCACGATCTGCGGAATCTCGGTGCGCGACTCCTTCGCAAAGACCAGCGGCTCGCCGGCCGAGCCGGGAGGCGGCGTCTGATAGAGAGCCGAGTAGATCGGGTACGCATCGGCCGGCGCGGGCTCGCTGCCCGGCTGGTTGAGCGCTGTGCTGAGAACCACATCGTCAGCGCCGCGGCTGCGGCCGCGCTGCATGAGGCGTGGCATCAGGCGGAACCACAGCAGGCACAGAGCGACGAGGACAAGGACGAGCCGAAGCGCGAGGCGCGGCGCCATTCTCATGAATTACCTCGCAGCAGAAACACGCGGAACCTTCTTTTCAGGATTGTAAAGGGCAGATCGCAGGGGGTTGCTCCCGCGGCGCGTCGTGCCGCAAGGGGCTGATTCCAGATCCAGCGGCGAAAGCGCGTGGCCTTACGCAGCCATCAGTCCCTGGCTCGGTGCGGCCGGAACGAAGACGGAGATCACCGTGCCGCTGGCGCCTGGCTGCACAGAACTGCGGATGCGAATGTTGGCATTGTGTTTCCGCAGAATTTTCTGCGTGACCCACAAGCCAAGACCGGTTCCGGTGCCGTCGTCCTTGGTGGTGAAGAACGCGTCGAAAATGCGAGGCAGGTTTTCCCGCGAGATGCCGTTGCCGGTGTCCGCGATCGTCACCCGGACCCCGCTGCGCCCGGCGTGCGACCGGTCGCGGCCTGGCTGCACGCGGATCTGAATGCGTCCGTTCGGCGGCGTAGCATCGATGGCGTTGGAAATCAGGTTGGAGAACACCTGGCGTATTTCGCCCTGCCCCGCCATCACGCACGCCGGTGCGGCCGCGTCGATATTGAAGCGAATCCCCCGCTGCCGGATCTTGTTGCCGTAGAGTTCGCCCAGCGTGCGCAGGGTGTCGCCGATATCGAACAGCGCCGGGCTGGACGAGTCGCGATAAAAGGCGAGGGTCTGGCGCGCGATGTGGCTGACCCGATTGAGTTCCTGCTCCACCATCGCGACCAGGGCGTGCGTCTCCTCACTCAGTTCCGGCTGGCGCTGCACCAGATAGACAAGATTCACCAGCGCCTCGAGGGGGTTGTTGATCTCGTGCGCGATGGAAGCGGCCAGGCGTCCGGCGGCGGCCAGCTTTTCGGTGCGGCGCAGCGTTTCTTCTGCCTGCTTGCGTTCGGTAATGTCCACGGAGATAGCACACAAGCCTTCCGGCTTGCCCGAATCGTCGAAAAGTGGAAACCGGTTGGTCAGGAGGGTGCGAATTCCGTCGCGCAGAAGAAAAGGCTCTTCAGACAGCACAGGAACGCCGCTGTCTCGAACTTTGGCTTCGTTCTCACGGTAGCGCGCGGCATATTCGACGGGGAACAACGCAGCGTCCGTTGTACCGCGAATTTGCGCCTCGGACAGGCCAAGCAGCTTTTCGTAACAACGGTTGGCGAGGACGTAGCGGCCATCCATATCCTTCATGAAAACAGCATTGGGTGAATTGTCGAGGATGGCGCGCAGGCGCATTTCGCTTTCGTGCAGCGCGGCCTCAGCGGCGCGGCGGCGGCGGCGCTCATCGGCTTCCTGAATTTCGCGCTCGATGGCGGGAATGAGGCGGGCCAGGCTGTCTTTCATCACATAGTCGGCAGCGCCTTCCCGCAGCAAATCGACAGCGGCCTGTTCGCCTACGGCGCCCGATACCACGATGAAGGGCACATCCCTCCCGCAGGTTTGCGCGATGCGCAGGGCATCGAGAGCGGTAAAGCCGGGCAGGAAATAATCGGCCAGAATGATGTCCCAGTCGGTCTCGCGGAGGGCTTTCTCGAAATCCGCAGGCGTCTGTTCGCGGCGCACGACGCACTGGTAACCCGCGCGGAGCAGATGGCGCTGCAGCAGCCAGGAGTCTTCCTGGGTGTCTTCGAGGTTGAGCACACGGAGCGATTTATCCATTGGCAGCGATCTTTGGGCCCTCGTTCAGAACCAGCCAGTAAAGTCCCAGTTGTTTCGTTGCGTCGAGAAACTGCATGAAGTCAACCGGCTTGCGGATGTAGCTGTTGGCCCCGGAGTTATAACTCTGAACCACGTCCTGCTCTTCGTCGGAAGAGGTGAGAATAACCACCGGCAGCAAACGCGTGCGTTCGTCGGAGCGAAGGGTGCGCAGCACTTCGAGGCCGTCGACGCGCGGGAGCTTCAGGTCGAGGAGCACAACCTGGGGCATATTCATGGGGCGCCCCTCGTGCTCGCCGCGGCCGAACAGCATGTCCAGCGCCTGGGCGCCATCCGGAGCGACCACCACTTCATTCGCGATGTTGTTTTTCTTCAGTGCGCGGATGGTGAGCGCGACGTGGTCCGGATTGTCTTCGACGAGAAGAATCATGCGAGTTTGGCCTCCGCGGCCCGGGATGCGAGCCCGTGCAGTGTGAAATAGAAGCATGCGCCCTGGTTGGGAGCGCCCTCGGCCCAGATGCGTCCGCCGTGGCGCTTGAAGATGCGGCTGACTGTGGCCAGCCCAATGCCGGTGCCTTCGTAGTCGCGAACGTCATGCAGGCGCTGAAATGCGGTGAACAGTTTGTCGTTGTACTTCATGTCGAAACCGGCGCCGTTATCGCGGACGTAGCACGCAGCATCGTTCTTATATTGCGTCAGCCCGAACTCGATACTGGCGTTTTGGCGACGCGCGGTGAACTTCCATGCATTGTCGAGCAGGTTCTGCAGGGCGACCTCGATGAGCTTGGGGTCGGCCTCGGCCGTGATTCCCGGTTCAATCCGGAACTGGCAGTCGCGTCCATTGCCGGAGGCGCGAAGCTCGGCGGCGATTTGTGCCGCCATCGCGCTCAGATTGACGGGCATGGGGTTGAGCTCCGCTCGCGTGACGCGGGAAAGCTGCAGCAGAGCATCGATGAGCTGCGCCATCTTTTGCGCGTTGGCGCGGATGCGCTCCAGATACATCTTGCCGTCGGATTCGAGCTTGTCGTCGTAGTCCTCGAGCAGCGCCTGGCTGAATCCATCCAGGCTGCGCAGCGGTGCGCGCAGGTCGTGAGAAACGGAATAGCTGAACGCCTCGAGCTCGGCGAGCATCGCCTGCAGATCGGCGGTGCGCAGCTGCACCTGCCGCTCCAGTTCCGCCTGCATCTGTTCGCGCTTGCGGTCGGCCAGCTTGCGCGTGCTCACATCCTGGAAGAAAACGGACACGCCGTCCTCCCAGGGCCACACATGAATCTCGAAATGCGCATCAATCGCCGCGTAATAGATCTCGAACGTCAGCTGGTTCCGCTCGTTCATGGAGCGCTGAAAGTGCGGCCACAGAAGCGATGCCATCTCCTGGGGAATCTGCGTCCACAGGGAACGTCCCAGCAAACTGCCCGCCGCCACGCCAACCCGCGCAAAGGTGGAAGCGGCCACCGGATTCAGCCAGGTGACGCGCCAGTTGCGATCCAGAACAAAGAAGCCGTCGCTCACGCTGTTGACGATGTTCTGCAAGCGGCGCGACTGCTCGAGCGAAGTCCTTTCGTGGACGGCGAGCAATTGCTCGAGCGTGGCGACCTGGGAGTTCAGCCGCTCGATTTCAAACTCGGGAGAGGACGAGGAGAGCATTCAGGCTGCTTTCGAGAAAACCTGGCCGCGCACCCAGGGCAAAAGCGACAGCTTCAGGCCAAGAGCGACGGTCCGAAACATCTCCGCGGTTTCCCGGGGAATGTAGACGCGAGAGAAGATGATGACGGCAAAAAGCTCGGCAGTGGGGAAAATACCGCCGAAACCCAGGACGGACTTGATCCGGTTCTCCCGCACGAAATCCTGAGCGGGAACGAACGGACTGCCCTCTGCCTCAGGAACGTGGAAGACGTTGTAGTTTTGGCGGTCGAGATCGAGCATGATGGCGTTGTCGGGACGAATGATCTGGGCGATGTCGACTCCGATTTGCTGGATGAGCTGCGCGACCATCGGCGCCTGGCGCACCACTTCCTCGGTGACCAGAGGAACGGCTTTATGGCCCGCTGAGGCGTCGCGCCGGTTCCATTCCGGACGAGCGCCGGCCGTGGCCAAAAGCGTGAGGCAGCGCGTCTCATCGTTGAGGTCGGGACTGTTGCCGGCCGCCTGCCGCGCGAAGTCCTGCAGGACTGGCTCGAGATCGGCGAAACGGTGCGTCTTGAAGAAGCGAACGAGCGCGCAGTTCCTTTCCTGTGTGGCTGGGTCGCGGAGGTGCTCGTAGAGGTACTGCACAATCCCGGCCGCGGCCTCTTCCATGCTGGCCGAATCCGGATGCAGCTTCCGCAGCGCAGCACCCAGTTCAATCATGTCGGTGAGCCCGAAGCGATGCAGATTGTAAAGCGGGGCCGGGGCCGCTGCATCGATCATGGGCACACTCTGGGCTGAAGCTAAAGAAACTCCGATGAGAATTCGAATGCCTCGGGTTGTACCGACACGCCGCCGCCACGCCGCGCTGGTTGTACAATCGGCACGATGGGAGCAGGCCAGCCAGGGATGTTTTCGCCGCCGGGGGCGGGTGAGCGGGAGCCGCGGTCGCCGCTTCCCTGGATTGTTGCAGCGGTGGCCGTGCTGGGCGTGATCGCGGGCCTGATCGTCATGGGGCGGCAGGGGCCTGCGGCGAATCCTGGAGGCGCCGGGCTGGCGGCGGCCGATCCGTACGCGGCGAACCTGCCGATCACGAATGTGCAAATGAGCCAGGCGGGCAGCATGGCCGGCGGCCAGACTACATATATTGATGGACAGATTTCGAACAAGGGCCAGGAAACCGTCACCGGAATCACGGTACAGGTTGCGTTTCATGGGTTTACGGAGCCCATCGCGCAAAAGACCACCAGCCAGCTGATGCTGGTGCGCACGCGGCAGCCCGAAGTCGATTTGCAGCCGGTCCGCGCGGCGCCCATTTTGCCGGGACAAACCCGGGAGTTCCGCATGATTTTCGACAGTCTGCCCCAGGACTGGAACCAGAACTACCCGGAAATCCGGATCATCCACGTTACCGGCAAATAGTGCATGGTGGCGTTGAAGCCAGGTCGGAAAAAAATTCTCGATTCGCCCCGGGCCGCGGCCTCCTTTTAAGTTCCGTATCTCCGCAGGCCACATCATCCCTCCCACAAACAACTCAAAACAAAACCTCTTCCGGAAGGAAGACGCGTCCCGGCTCGGATCGGCCTCCTTTGGCAGGGCAAGTGCTCTATCTCCCTGCGTCGGGATGCTGCGCAGCTTCCGGAATGTATGTTCTAAATCGACGGTTGCACGAAGAGACATGCAAAGGAAATTGCCAGCCATGAGACAGAAAACCATGAAGCATCTTGTTAAGCCCGGATCGATTTCGGCGCTGCTGGTTGCAGCCAGTCTGGGTTTGCCGGCGATGGCGCAACAGCAGCAGCCCCAGGTACAGACGGGCGCGTCAACCAACGCACAGACCCAGAATCAGCCTGCCAACGCACAGACCGGAACCGGCCAGCCCCCCCTCGAAACGCAGCCCCATGAAGGCTTCTGGGGACATGTGAATCCGTTTGCCCGCAAAAAGTGGGTCAACCGGCAGCTGGATCCTGTGAAAGACCGGCTGAACGAACTGGACGAGCTGCAGGCGAAGAACGCACGCGACATTAAAGACGTGGATCAGCGGGCGCAGAACGGCATCCACGCCGCGCAGTCGACCGCCGATCAGGCCAACCAGACCGCCGCGCAGGCCAGCCAGGCCGCGGGACAGGCGCAGCAACTGGCGCAGTCCGCGAACGACAAGACCAACCAGCTGGGCCAGACGGTCGGCGGCCTCGATCAGTATCACCCGGTGAACAATACCGACATCCGGTTCCGTCCCGGGCAGACCATCCTGAACGCGAAAGCGAAGGACGCGCTCGACCAGGTCGTGACCCAGATGCACGGTCAAAAGGGCTATGTGGTCGAAGTGGCGGGTTACTCCCGGGTGCGTGGCACCGCCGGGATCGCCAGCTCGCAGCGCATGGCCGAAGCAGTGACTCGGTATCTGGTGGAGCACCAGATTCCGGTGTGGCGGATTCATGAAGTGGCGATGGGGAACGCGCAGATCGACGAAAACGGCGAGCAGTCGGCGCCCGGCAGCGTGGTTCGCATCAGCCTGATGGAAAACAGTTTAGCAGCCTTGAACTCGCCTAACAGCGGTTCACCGATTGGTGCGACGCAGCCATCTACCGCGCAGCCCTCCCCTCAGGGTGCTGCGTCGCAACCAGCGGCTCCCCAGCAGTAACGAGGAAGGCGCACACAAGCTCTCACACAACGAGAGAACCAAGGCAGATTGGCCCCTCACCCGAGGGGCCCTTTTTTTGCCGGTGAAGAAGCGGTCAGCGGATAGCGGTCAGCGGTCAGGGGTCAGCGAAGAGCCGGCCAGCTGAGATGGGTTGGGCTCAAAACGGCGGCGCGCGGCGCCTGAAAAGCGTCCTTTCATGGAAGGCGGACGGACGGACGGCTGAAGCGTCAAATCGCGCCAAACGGAAAATTGATCGGCCGAACGGCCCCTGGCGGCGTCAAGATGAATGCCTGTCCCCAGCCAGGGCTGTTTCGCGCAGGAGAGGCCTGATGCAAAGCACTCTGCAGGAGCACATTCTGAGGCTGGAATACCGCGTCCAGGAACTCAGCGACCGGCTGACCGCCTGCTGCAGCGCGGAAGAACGCGAGCCCATCGTGTCCGAACTGCAAACGGCCAAGCTCGCGCTGCGGCTGTACCGGGAGGCGTTCGACGCGGAGCAGAAGCTGCCGCGGCAGCGAAGGTGAGCCCACGCCCTGAACGAGAGGGGAACATGGCGCATCCTCCCCGTTTTTCGTCGGTGGGGGGCCGTATTCCTCTGAATTTGCGGGAGTTGGCGGAAGCGGACCCCCCGAGGGTAGGGTCTATCGTGCTGAAAGCCGGGCATTTGCTTCCATCAGCTCGGGGAAGAATCGCGTAAGGTCCTATTTATGAATGGTTTGGGCCGGCAAAAACATACTTGACTAACCAATCCGATTAGCGTAATGTGTGGTTAGTCAAGGTGAACGCCATGCAAATGCCCGCAACCCTAATCGAAGCAATCAGATTCTTCTCGGATGAGCAGACCTGCATTAACGCCGTCGCGCTTATGCGGTGGCAGGACGGTAGCCCGGTCTGCCCCAAGTGTGGCGCGGAGCAAGGTGAGCGCAATCACTATTGGCTGGCGAAGCAGAAGCGTTGGAAGTGCTATGCGTGCTACAAGCAATTCAGCGTCAAAGTTGGCACGATCTTCGAGGATAGCCCTATCGGACTCGACAAATGGATGACCGCGCTTTGGCTCTTGGTGAACTGCAAAAATGGCGTGAGTTCGTATGAGATCGCGCGCGACTGTGGCATTACGCAGAAATCGGCGTGGTTCGTTCTACAGCGTCTCCGTCACATCCTGAAGGACACGACGGTTATCCCGATGGGTAGCGGCCCTGTGGAAGCGGACGAATCGTTCCACGGAGGCAAGCCGAAGAACATGCACAAGAGCCGCCGCCGCAGGATGCAGCTTGCCCTCAATGGCTATGCGGAAAAGACTGCCGTATTCGGATTGTTGGACCGTGAGACGCGCAAGGTCCGCGCTCAGGTGGTCCCGAATGTGAAACGCGAGACGCTACAGAAAGCCATTCTTGACCGCGTGGGATTCGGCGCGACGGTCTACACTGATGGCTGGTCGGGCTACGATGGCCTGAAGGCGTCCGGCTTCGTCCATGAGACGGTGAACCATATGAACGAGTACGTCCGCGGCCAGGTGCATACCCAGGCAATCGAGAATTTTTGGTCGCTTTTGAAGCGGGGATTGAACGGTACGTACGTTGCTGTGGAACCGTATCACATGGACCGCTATTTAGACGAAGCGATGTTCCGATTCAACAACCGCATCGGTCATACTGATTCGACGCGATTCGTTCAGGCGCTCTCGCAAGTCATGAACCGTCGCCTCACCTACAGGGAACTCACGGGGAAGGAGGCAGGGTCAAATTAAACCCGGCCCCTTGAGGGGGAATAAACGAATCGAGCATGACGTGAAGGCTTCGTTGATTTCGCCGCCGCAATTGCGGCACGGGAGGAAGTCTGGGAAGCAGTTGCAACCTTCGCCAAAGCCTTAGAAAACGCCTGAAATTCCCGTGGTGGCAGCCCCGAGTTTTTCGATGGCGAATCTGAAGACGATGACATATAACTATCCCCCTCGGTTTTAGCCGACGGATGGCCTACCTGAAGTGTATCAGGAGGAATCCCATATGCCCAAGCTTCGGAATAAAACCAACCCGATCTTCTCCATCGTGTTCAGCAAGGGCACGGCGGATAAGCATCGTTTGCCCCTGGCGCATGTTCTGGAAACCCTCGGCGAGATCGCGAAAATGATTCGCGAAGTCGGCATACAGGTCCAGAGAGCGAACGGCGTGGAGTCTCCCGACGGAGACTTCGGCATCGAGTTGCTCGCTGGTGAGACAGGGGGGGCATTCTTCGCGAGTAGCGTGAAAGCGAATGCGGAAGTGACCCGGGACGTAAAAAATGGCCTTGAAACCATTAACAGGATTTTCAAAGTCACGGACACGGTAGAAAAGAAGACTGTTCACGGAGTGGACAATTTCGGGGAACCAGTCCTGCGCCGCCTTGCCCTAGTTGGCAAGATTCAGGAAAAGGACCGCACTGAACTCAAAATGGAGTTGGTGTCGGGTAACAGGAAATCCAAGGAGACTCACTTCTCCGCCGTCGGCGCAGCCGCGATTAGGGAGATGAACGCAGCTGAACTGGCCATCGAATCTCTTACCCTCTATGGCAAGTTGCAGCGTCTTGCAGATTTCAGTGAGACAGATGAGGGGCACTATTTCTGGGGGCAGATTCGGGAAGACGGAGGGAAAGTCTGGCGTGTTCGCTTTAGCAAAGCGGACCTTCCGAAGGTTCAGAAGCTTTTTACCAAACAGGTCATGGTTTCTGGCAATGCTGCCTATTTCAAGACTCGCAGCCCGAAATTGATCGCGTCTCAAATGAGTGAGGAGAAACCGCGCAACTTCATGGCGGCTTTGGAACGCTTGCAGAGGAACTATGGAAAGCTCTTCGGGGAAGAGGGTTCGCAGGCGATATTGGATGATCTGAGAGGCTAAGGCATGGCACGTATCGTTTACTTCGACACTTCGGTCTTCATTGAACTGGCTAAGCCTAAGAGTTCCATCGCCAAGGAGCTACGCGGTCTTCTCAAAGAGTTGGAGGAAGAGAAAGCCCGCATCTACACGTCGATTATTACCGTACAAGAGATGTCTGTTGCTGTTTATAGAAGGGGTGCGAAGTCAAAGGATACCTATGGGGATATTCATCAACTGGCGCGGATATACGCGGTCAATAAAGACGTGGCTCTTACGGCGGCCCATCGGGAAGCGGAACTAAAAGATATAGCCGAAAAGCAACAGACAGGCGGGAAACCAACTGAAGATCAAAGAATCGAGACAATTTGCGAAAACCGAAAGCGCAGGTGGGACTGCTTTCATATTGCGACCGCGCAAACGATTGGCTGCACTGTGATGTATTCGACGGACGGAAAACTCCAAGACCGACCGAAGCAACTCGGAATACATGACCTCAAGATTGTGGCGCCCCGCCCGACTCCACGCTCCGTCGCTGGCCCCCTCTTCGGAAATGGGGCTGGTTAGCCAAGTAATTTATTGCCTTTGGGCCTAGGGTCGCGACGGGGATCGGGATCTGGCCCCGGCGCATCTGCTCAGCTCGGCGCACCGGCTCAGCGCGACGCGATCCGCGCAGGCTGTGGGGGTAACAGGGAAGCTGCCCGCGAGCAGCGGTCGCCCGGTTCGGCTGGCCGGAGGGGTTGCAGGCGGCCCCGAGGCGTTCGTGGTGGTTCCTGCCAGGCTCCCTGCAAAATGGAAAAAGCCGCCTCGAAGGGCGGCTTTTCGTTTTTCACCTTATAGATTCAGAATACCAAGTTGAGCAGCAAAGTACGCCAACTTTGTTGGGGTAGATTGGCGGGTAAGTGGCGTGTTATCAGCGCGCGTTACTTTGGTGAAGAGGTGCGGGGGTTGACAATTTTTGGGGAGCGGCGGGTTTGATGAGCGACTTGGCGATTATGCACAAGTCGAGACGTCACAGAGATGCGAAGCCGGTCTACTGTACGCATTCACTCGGGGATCACGCCGTTTTCAAGTGAGGACTTCGGGCTGAACTCGCCAGGTTGATACTGAGGAACCAGATGCGTTCTTCTGCCCCGGGCCGCTGCATGCAAGAAGGCAACGAGCTTTGCTGATGCAGCGATGATGAAGAGACTTGGGTGTCAGCCGAAACTGTCCGTACCTCCGCCCGCAATAGAGATGCTGCATTGATGATTTGAGGTGACAGGCGTTATGTATAATGCGCCAATGATTTCAATCGATTTACCTGAGCAGACATTTCATCGAATGCAGCTCATCGATCGCCGAAAAGAGAAGGGCCGCGCAGTATCGATTGGGGACGCGACGAGTTGGATTGAACTGGCTGATCCACAGCACATCAGGCTCTCGAACAATGCGATCAACGACGATAAAGAACTCGAGCAGTTTCTCGCCGCTGACGATGGAGCTTACCGCTATGACTATGTCCGCCTCGGCTGCACATTCTGTCCGCGCAACGGCGAACGGTTCGAGAAGGCGTGGCTTTCTGTCAGCCTTAAGACCGAGACCGGTCAAACAGCTGTCGCGCCAATTTCTTGGTCACTCTTTCCTTTGAACGAATACGACAGCGTTGAAGAATCGGTGAGCACTAAAATCGGTTCCACTGGGAAGATTGTGAACGCCGAGGTTGGCGCTTCATCCAAGCTAACCAAGAGACTCTATAGCTTGCGTGGTTTTCGGGAAGGTCAACCAGACCCGTATTGGGAGCTTTCTCACAACGAAGTAAGTGATCTGAATGGAAGCATTCGTTTTCACTTAATTGTGCGATCTGGAGCGGGTAATCCAACGCTGGGACAGGTTCAGCTTGAGGCCGTCATTGGGAAACGCTCCTTTCTTGCTTTTCGGGTGAAGCGGCCGTTTGACCAAACGCCTGCCGCAGAGTTCAGGCTTCCGCCAGTCTTGCGTTGAGGACTTTCGATGATGGAACATCCGATCGTCACACTTTTTAAGCCGCTGCTAGCAATGGATAAGAAAGATGCAGCTAACTACTTTGGGGAGCATCTGGTCCTGACTTCACCGCACTACACTACGCTTCTCGAGAAGTGGGCGGCGACGTTAGCCATCCCAGAACGACGTAAAGCTGAGCGAGCAATTAGATTCAAAACGGCTATCTTCGAAGGGATACGGACAGATCCCGATTACATGGCTCTGATGCCAACCACGATCCAGGAGCTTGCCACAAGGACCGTGAGTGGCAGAATCACATTGGGAAGCGCCAAAGAAATCGCCGGCAGCACCGAAGTCTTCGTAGAGTTGATGTATCCCGCCGTGATGTCGGTCTGCGAGACCGCCGAGAAGGTTATGATTCAGAATTGGCGGCCGGCCGTAACCCTTATGGAGATACTCTTTGCGGCGCTCGATGCACGCGGGAAGATTATCCCCGCGAATCAACAAGCGATGGAAATGACTGCCATTGAATCGTGGCTCGCAGTCGTCCGTGTAGCTTGCAACGACGTTCCGGACGGCCGGATCTTTCGCGATGCGGTGGCAAGAGCCGAGCCAGTGGCCGATGTCGACATGGGTTCCGATCCTCCAGCTCCCATCCTGCACCGGCTTGGAACTCTTCACTTGGACGCCTACTTTGGAGGAAGGCCCACCTCTAAAGTAGAGTTGGAGGCACAACTCGCAGCGTGGCAGAATCGCTTGTATCAGGAGTACGGGAACACGCTCGCACGTGCGCCGGAGGACACGTTGAAGATGCCGCCAATTTCCGAGGCGCCTAAGAAAGCAGCGTTTTATTTCCGTCGAGCAGCCGCTCGGAGGACTGGTGAAGCACGCGGTAAGACACTCAAGGCACTCGCTCAAGCTCTGGTTTGGCATGATGTTCTTGGCTTGCCGTTTGATCTTAAGGAGTTTTCCTCGGCTGCGCGTGAGGCTCTCGTTCTGTTGCCTCGGCAGGATTTCCCAGCCGAGCATCTCGAACTCAACAGACTTATTTCGATGATGGAACACGATGGATGAAGCGTTCTTGGCCGCTGCAGTTGCACATGCACGCGAAGTGCTCAGTGTTCCCGTGAGGAAATGGCTGGAAAAGCGAGATCTAACATACACAGTTGATCTCTTTCAACAAAGCGCATTTTCAGTCCACGAGGCGGATCCCGAACTGGCGTTGAACTTGTGGCTCGCGATTGATGAGCTAGTGCGTTCACTACCTGAAGCCAGACGCATCGAATACGATCACCGACTTCTTAGCTTTGCCGCTCATGCGCTGGCCCCGGATGCTCTGGAAGCGGACGGATCCTCCATTGAATTACAAATCCAAACACTGAGTAAGTTCGCACATAGCGGGTCATGGTCCAGACAAAGCCTTGCCCATGCCCTCTTTGGTCTCGCCTTATCTACAACTGCCACTGACCAGGAAGGCGAGGGACTCGTAGCACTCGCAAAGTGTTCTGACCTGGCGAAGGCCGGTGGTCCAGACCCGGTGATGGAGCGCGTTCTACCCGTCCTACGTGCTGTACTCGAAACCGGAAGTGCCGCAAATGCTGTAACAGCCGGTCGCTTCCGCGACGCGGCAGCGCAATATGTTGCCCTCCTCGGTTCCAATCTCGATGCCGGTTATCCACTAAGAGGGCTGTACACCGTGCGATGCCTCATAGACCTTGCGAAACCCGACAAGGTCGATTGCAGATACGCGCTTCGCGCATTGATCCTCGCGTTGGCGAAAAATGCTTTACGTCTGGAATTGGCGGCTGCAAGTGCTGCGACTAATCTGATCCAACCGGCATGTCGTTTTGCGATGTCGGAACTCCTCCAAGAGGGGGGAGAAGTCGGTCACGAGATGATGCTCGTACTGGACATTGCGAAGGGTCGGCGATTTCGAGCGGCTCTCACGGACCTTGGGCCTGCCCTCGAATGGATAAATCACCCAGAGACTCTGAATGTCCGAAAAGAACTGCTCAGGCTCAAGGATCAAGTTGCCCTCGAATCAGACGCTGAACCTGCGAACTTCGATCAAAATGAGCTGCTTAGCGCCTACGCTGGATCACTAGAGATGAGCGGAGGAGTGAGTGCCGACGCAGAGCTTCGCAACCTCCAGATTCGGTTTGACGCAGACCTAGATCGACAACTGAGCCAAAGCGCCAGTGATTCGTGGGCGCCTTCCATCGAGTCGATCAAATCTCGTCTCAATAGCACAAGTGTCCTTCTGATTCTGTACATCGGCGAAAACCGAGAAAAGACTGAGACAATGACTCTGGTGCTGATCAGCGA
This sequence comes from Acidobacteriaceae bacterium, assembly GCA_049802575.1. Taxonomy (GTDB): domain Bacteria; phylum Acidobacteriota; class Terriglobia; order Terriglobales; family Acidobacteriaceae; genus Palsa-343. The sequence continues at coordinate 15,250 of JBARMS010000060.1, forward strand.
CAGGGAATGTTTTGTCGGCCAAACTCTTTTTGTAGGACGACCTTCCTTCACGCTGATGATGGACAAAGCACAACAATCAATCTCCAGTAGTATGATCGGAATGTTCACCTCGAGCCTGCGCGACAACATCGCTAGGCCGCCCGGTCCGCGAGTTGCAGATTCGGTCGCACTGGCAGAACTCGAGAAAGACTACAAGACATATCTCGATGGCCCGCTTGGGCCTTACTTAAACCACTTACGGGCAAGCGGCAAAAATCACCTTTGTATATGTCCACACGGACCACTGCACTTCTACCCTTTCCACCTGCTTGGGCCAGAAGAACAGCCTCTTGCCAAGGACTGGTGCGTTACGTACTTACCTCACCCGTTCCTCCTCGGTCGCAAAACGCATCGAGTTGCTGAGATGTGCGAACTTACGTCCGTAGGCATCAATTTTGCAGCTGGAAATCAATTCAACTTGAGTGAACTAATGGAATCCGAAGATGAAGCTATCGCTATCGCTCAAGCCTATGGTGGACGAGCTAATCTGCTGATTGGCAGCAAGGCTACAAAGAAACATATAATGAAGGCACTTGCGAATAGCCACCGCGTGCATATCTCGACACATGGCCTTCACAACATCAGCGCACCATCCTTTCAATGCATCTTTGTCCAACCTGATCCAGCGGATGACGGCATGATCAATGCGTATGAACTGCTTCAACTGGATCTTCGCGGTCTTGATCTGATCACTTTGAGTGCTTGCGAGACGGCACTTGGGCGGTTTGATGTCGCCGATAACTTGCGTGGTATACCGGCTGCCCTCCTCATCGCTGGGGCATCCACAGTTGTTGGCAGCCTGTGGAATGTTGAGTCAGAAACTGCAACTTTCTTCTTTACAGCCTTCTACCAGAAACTCGACGAGAAGCACGGCAAGAGAGACTCCTTCTTCGAGGCCCAGGCATTAACGCGTGACAAATTTCCCAAATATCGTGACTGGGGAGCCTTCCAGTTTATGGGATCGTGGCAGTGATCCTTGCTCGGCCAAAAGTGTTGGCTCAAGACTCAGTTGATGCGGCGTAGGCGAAGCACTCCCTACGAAGAGATAATACCCCGATGTTGGCTCGCGTCCAGCGCGATCTCAGCGGTCCAGCTGTCAATTGTTGACTTCAGGGCAATGCACCCTCTGAGGCCGACCCCATCTCAATGGGGTTGATCTGCGTCGAGTCGATGGGCATCCCCTGAATGGAATGCTCGCTTCGCAATGTCCGAGAGCGAATCCCAGAACCTGCTTCCGGAGCCCCGGGCTCGCTGCCCCATGACCTTCGTACCCCAGCCCCGCCGATTTGCCTTGCACCGGCCCCTTGCTCCCTGCACACTGGAGATGGAAGCACGAAAAGGACTCGCCACTCGCGAGTCCTTTTCTCTTAAAGACCCGGGTCCCAGGACCACGCTTCCGCCGCTCTTTGAGATCCCGGACCTCTACGCCCGGACCTCCAAGCCCGGGCCTCCAACGGTCTCCGCTGCGGCGGTCGCCCCCGCGGACCCCACCCGCGGGCTTTGCCCGGAAGCTGCTGCCCGCTGCGGGACTCAGCGCAAGTGCAGCATTTTCTTATGGTTACCTGGAAGCGCTTTGTAATCCACACATAGCCCCTCCAAAGATCTCCCGGCGAGGAAAATCAGACACTTACGCGATTGCGCAAATGAGTTTTTTTCTCGGCCGTATACCCTCGAGAACCGATTCCCGGTTGGCCTGATGGGACGCTCCAGAAGGCGCTGGCGGAAGGTAGGGATTCTATCCTACTTCCGATCCGAAGTTGCGAGGGCCAGCTGCTCCATCCAATCGATGGATTTCTGCGGCTCGCCCATCGCCGCGTTCGACACGTCCTCCCACGCTTCCCACGTCTTCAGGCGCTCCGCGTAGGCTTCGCGGGCTCTGGGCAGAATCGAAGTGCCGAGGCCCAGCCGCAGCGGAGGATTCTCCGCGTCCACCAGCTGCAGGATGGCTTCAGCCGTCGCCTCCGGATCGCCGCGTTCCACATTCGCCAGATGCGTCAGGAACTGCTTCCGGAATTCCGCGTAGGGTTCCAGCGCCTCCGCGATCTGTGAGGATTTTCCGAAGTCGGTTGCGTAGGCTCCGGGTTCCACCAGGGTCACCTTCAGCCCAAACGCCTTTACCTCCTGCGCGAGGGCTTCGTGGAGCGCTTCGACAGCCCATTTCGTAGCGCAATAGAAGCCGATCAGCGGCAATGTCGTGATCCCCAGCCCGCTCGAGACACCGAGAATGTGCCCGCTCCCTTGTTTCCGCAACAAAGGCAGAGCCGCTCGGATCACTCGAACCATGCCGAGGTAATTCGCATCGAAGAGGCCGCGGATCTGCTCGTCGCTCGCTTCCTCGGTAGCCGCGAACAGGCTGGCGCCGGCGTTGTTGACGAGGACGTCCAGGCGGCCGAAGTGCGCGTATGCCTGATGAACGGCCTGCTGCACCTGCGCGGAGTCGGTGACGTCGAGGGCGAGGGGCAGCACCGCGTCGCCGAAACGTTCCGCGAAATCGGCAACGTCTGCCAGTTTGCGGGCGGTCGCTGTAACCCGGTCACCGCGTTGCAGAGCAGCCTCGGCCCAGATGCGGCCGAACCCGCGCGAGGCTCCGGTGATGAACCATGTCTTTTGCATTTCGATTTCTCCTTGAGGGTGGGGTTCAGTTGATGGTGGGGTTAGACCTCGGAATAGCGCATGTTCCCGAGATCGGTGAGGAGGGAGGGGCCGGTGGGGTTCCATCCGAGCTTGGCACGGGTCTGCGCGCTGGAGGTTAAAGGGTCCCTGCCCGCGAAGAACCCAAGGAAGCCGAAATGTTCCTGGGCCTGTTCCTGCGGGATGGAAAGGACGGGCACATTGAGCCCACGGCCGATAGCGGTGGCGATGTCTTTGAGCGGCACTCCCCTTCTGCGACGGCGTGGTAACGGGCTCCCGCGGCGCCGTTCTCGAGGGCAAGCCGGTAGAGCCGGGCGACATCCGTTACATGTGCGGCGGGCCAGCGGTTTTGACCCTCGCCAACGTATGCCGAGACTCCCTTTGCGCGGGCTACAGCGATCAGGGGAGTGACGAGACCTTGTTTTACCGTATCGTGAACCTGCGGCAGGCGCATTACAATCGCGTGGATTCCGCGCTCCATCAGCGCGACAGCCGTCGCCTCCGATGCACGAGGAAGGGATGGAGAAGAAGGAAGCGGTGGATCGTCCTCGGTAGCGGCGCGGCCCTGAGCCACTCCGACTCCGGAACTGACGATGAACAGACGGCTTGAACCCTGAAGCTCGGCGCCGATGGTCTCGATGGCGCGCTTGTCCAGCTCGCAGGCCTCCGCAAACTTCGACCAGTCATGGCGGAAGGCGGTGTGGATGACGGCATCGGACGCGGATGCTCCGCTGCGCAGGCTTTCGAGGTCCTCGAGATCGCCTCGATGCGTCTCGGCGCCGGCGGCTTCCAGCGACTTTGCGCCCGCATCCGACCGCGCCATTCCAAGGACCTGGTGGCCCGCACCGATGAGTTCTTTGACGACGGGGGAACCGATGAATCCGGTAGCGCCGGTAACGAAAACGCGCATACGTGCCTCCCTGATCTCTTGACAACCTGGATTGACGAACGGCTGCTGACGCGAATAAAACGGAGACAGCCTCCGAATGGATAGATAAGCGGAGACTGCCTCCGGTTGCAAAAACTTAGGGGATGACGAAAAAGCGTGCAACGCCCGCTCGGAAACCGCGTACCGACGCGCTGCGCAACCGCGAGCGCATTCTTGAAGCCGCGAAGGGAGCCTTTACCCGCCAGGGCGCCGAGGCCAGTCTGGAGGAAATCGCGAAGCAGGCGGGCGTTGGAACGGGTACCCTCTATCGCCATTTCCCTACGCGGGATGCGCTGATCGAAAGTGTTTACCGGAACGAAGTGGAGAAACTCGCGGCGGCGGCGGGCCGCTTCGCCGAGACCATGTCCCCGCTCGAAGCGCTTCGCGCCTGGATGCTGCTGCTGGTCGACTACATTGCGGCCAAGCACATCATTGCGCCCGCTCTCAACAGCGTAGTCGGAGGCGCGTCCAGGCTCTATGAAGGTTCACGCAACCTGATCCAGGCCGCGATCGATGGGCTGGTGGAGCGGGCGAAGAGGAGCGGCGATCTGCGAAGAGACCTGAATGCAGACGACCTGCTTCGGGCGCTGATCGGCGTCTCGCATGTGGGCTCCGGCGCTGATTGGCAGCAAAGCGCCCGGAGACTGGTCGACATCCTCATCGCAGGCTCACGCCCGCTCGAGTAAGCCGCGTCTCGCGGCAGAGAAAATCAGACAGTTACGCGATCAGGCTATTTATCTGGCGGGGAACCTTTCGCCGATCGAATTCCGCGTTGGCGGGATGGGACTCTCCGCAAGGCGGTGAGGGTGCTGCAGCGCATGGGCTGACACGGGGGGCGATACTGGAAGCCGTGCCGTTTACGCTGGCTCATCCTGCCGCCGCAATTCCCTTTCGCCGGACGCCCCTGATTCTGTCGGCGATGGTGATGGGGTGCTGCGTGCCGGATTTTCCTTACTTCCTCTTTCAGTCGCAGCACAGCGCTTACGGCCACACGATCGCGGGCCTGTTTGTGCTGGATTTGCCGCTGGCGATCGCCGCGCTCTGGGTCTTTCACGCGCTCATCAAGCAGCCGTTGCTGTTGTTTCTGCCCGCCGGGATGCGGCGCCGGCTGACGACCAGCGTGGATCGCTTCCGGTTCTGGCCCGGGAAGCGATTCTTGCTCATTGTGCTTTCCGTGGTGATTGGGGCAGCCACGCACCTGGTTTGCGACGCGTTCACCCATTCCGACAGCTGGATCTATAGGCACTGGGCGTTCGAGCGGAGGACGGTGGAGCTCCCGGCGAGCGGCGCCATGGGCATGTACAAGGTGCTGGAATACGCCGGCAGCGTCGCGGGGCTGGCGGTGGTGGCGGTCTGGGTCTGGCGGTGGTATCGCACGACGAAGCCCTCGGCTGCGCCGGTCGCCCGGCCGGAGCGCGGTTTCGCGGCCGGCTTGCCGGTGCTCGCGATCCTGGGCGGAACCTGGTGCGCCTGGCACCACGACGGAATCGCCCTCGAGATTCGGCCGATCGTCCACTTCACGGCCGATCTGGTGATGGCGGCGATCTCGCTTTTCCTGCTGGGACTGCTGGTGTATGGCGTGATTCTTCGCCAGCGCCGAGCTGTGGCTGTGCCGGTCTGAGGCCGCGTCCCAGAGGTTCGCGCTAAAAGCTGAGGAGAAAAACAACCGCGGATTCCTCGCTCACCACCCCCGAACGGAAAGACGTTCGGGGCCCCGTTCGCTCGGAATGACACCTCTGTTTTCGCTCAAAATTACACCTCTGTTTTCGCTCGGAATGACACCTCTGTTTGTGGGGCGACCGCGCGGACAGGACGCCAGGAGACATCCTCTGTCGCAGTGATATGGTTATGCGCGAAGGTTGCGAGGACGGGATGACCAAACAGTTTGCCGGGGAGCTGATTTCGGAAGCCGTTGCGGTGCTGATCATCATCGCGTTTGGCGATTCGGTGGCGGCGATGTATGGGCTGTACGATCCGAGCCCTTACCAGCATGCGTACTGGGGCGTGTGCATCGCGTGGGGGCTGGCGGTGACCATGGCGATCTACACGACCGGGGCAGTGAGCGGGTGCCATGCGAATCCCGCGGTGACGCTGGCGCTGGCGATGTACCGGAAGTTCTCGTGGAAGAAGGTGCTGCCGTATTGCGCGGCGCAGACGCTGGGCGGGCTGGTGGGGGCGGTGATCGTGTACCGGCTGTACGAGCCGGTGATCGACGCGTGGAATGCGGCCCACCTGATGACGCGGGCGGCCGGGGGCGGGGCGGGGGTGTTCTTCACGCATCCGGCGGCGGGGATTGCGGTGATGCATGCGTTCGGCGACGAGATTGTGCTGACGGCGTTCCTGATCTTCGGGATCTTCGCGATTACGGAGCAGTACAACGAGATGGCGCCGGGGGCAAACTTCGGGGCGCTGATGATCGGGTTCCTGGTGGCGCTGATTGGGGCGTCGATGGGGTATCTGGAGGCGTGGGCGATCAATCCGGCGCGTGATTTGGGGCCGCGGCTGTTTTGCTGGATGGCGGGGTGGGGGGAAGCGGCGTTTCCGTCACCGCAAACCTACTGGTGGGTACCTATTGTGGGGCCGCTGCTGGGCGGGGCGGTAGGGGGTGGGGCGTATCAGGCGCTGATTCATCCGTTCCTGCCGGCGAGACGGCGGGCCCGGGGAGAAGCGGTCAGGTGAGGGACGGCCAGGCCAGGGGGGCCAGGCCAGGGACGGCCAGGGGAGAGGCGGCCAGGCCAGGGACGGCCAGGGGAGAAGCGGTTAGCGAGAAACTTTCAGCGAGAAACTTTCAGCGAAAAGCGTTCAGCGAGACACTTTCAGCGGCAAACTTTCAGCGAATGACTTTCAGCGAATGACTTTCAACGAAAAACGTTCAGCATGACACGCTCAGGGAAAGACTTGTGGCGAAGTACTGTCAACGCGAACAGTCTCTCGCTACCAGTCCTTCGCTGAAAGTTTTTCGCTGAACGTATCTCGCTAGCTGAACGTTTCTCGCTACCAGTGCTTCGCTAACTGTTGGGGGTCTTCCGGGAGCAATCGGGGATGGGAAGCAACGGGGTGGCTCCGGATCGCAGGGTCCTGTTCGGTGCGGTTGAGGATCGCTTCGACGTGCTGGTGATTGGCGGCGGCGCGACGGGGCTGGGCATCGCCGTCGATGCCGCGACGCGCGGGTATCGGACGGCGCTGGTGGAGGCGGGGGATTTCGCGCAGGCGACGTCGAGCCGCGCGACCAAGCTGGCGCATGGGGGCGTGCGCTACCTGGCGACGGGGCAGATTCATCTGGTGCGGGAGGCGCTGCGGGAGCGGGCGACCCTGCTGGGGGCCGCGCCGCATCTGGTGCGGCCGCTGGAGTTCGTGCTGCCGGTGTATCGGCGATGGCAGCTGCCCTATTACGGGGCGGGACTGCTGCTCTACGACAAGATGGCGGGGCGGGCGTCGGTGGGTCCAACGCGGATGCTGGGGGCGCGGGCGGCGACGGAGC
>JBARMS010000061.1:0-8346 GCA_049802575.1 Acidobacteriaceae bacterium
GTCGAACAATATGGGACCGTTCCATTGGCGTAATCGGATACTGCGGATTGAGGAAATCAAGCGTATTCAAACCTTCCCCGACGCGTATGTGGTGTGTGGTAAGGTTGAATCTGCTTGGCGGCAGATAGGAAACGCAGTGCCGCCCGGACTCGCCTGTCACGTTGGAAGGGCAATAGTGGCCGCGCTGAGTCCGCTACCTCAAACCTCGAAGAGTGCAACACTGATCTCAGTCCATCATGAGCGTTCGGAAACTGGCCAACGTGGCGTTAGAGAAGAAGCTTCCCTTCGCGGGTGAGTTCTCTCCAGGGCAAGTCGATCTCAGGCGTCTTTTGGAGATCGTGTCAGCTTCTGATACGGATGGAGCTTTCGTTGAGGCAGTCCGGTCAGAATACTTTTCGGCCTCTTGCGCGGAATATCAAGGCGAAGCGCGAATAAAGCAACAATCGATTCGAGCCGGGAATGTCCTGAAGGGGATGCGTCAGTACGGCATTGTAGCGAGAGGTGATTTTGCGCTCACCGCCGTCGGACAGGAACTTGCCGAACTGGCGAGCGATGAAGATGCGATGTATCGCTTCTTTGCAGCTCATATCATCACCAAGGTGCGAGGCAGCGATGTTTTGTCCGCCGTGGACAATCTACTCGCCAAGGGTGAGCGCCCGACGAAGGAAAACCTCAGCATCCAGATGCGCGATATGGGGTTCACGGTTACAACGGCATCAACCTACCACCAAACCCTTCTGAATTGGCTGAAGAAGGCCAAACTATTCATAGCAGATTCAGAATACCGGGTTGACCCCGCTGAATTGGCGAAAATCCTCGGTACAGAGCCGACGATTCTCACCGATATTCAACGCTTGTCGCGACCGGAACAACTCTTTCTGAAAGCTTTGGCTAACAGCACAACGGAGGCAGGTCAGCGCATCCGGGTAAAAGTAGTAATGGAGTATGCGAAGAATTTGTACCAGTTGAAAGTGCGGGAGGATCAGTGGCGAGCAAAGCTGCTCGAACCACTCAGCCAAGCGGGCTGGTTCACATTAGAACGAGCGACCGCGGGAAGGGGCGGGAAATCCGGGGACCTAATAGTCGGTGAAAAGCTCACCAGCAAGTTCATCAAGCCTCTCCTCGAACAGGAAGTCTCGGATATCCCACCAAGCCTGCGAGAAGGCCTCTTTCGTCCTCTGGCTCAAATTCTGCAGGAGGTGCGCTCCGAGGACAAAAATATCAAGGGACGGGCTCTTGAACATCTCGCGGCCCGCATTACTCAGTTGATTGATCTGAAGCCTAAGGTTCTAAGGCTGCGTTCCGCTCAGACCGGAGGCGCTGAAGTTGATTTAGTGGCGGAATCGAGTCGGCTGATGTTTAGCCGTTGGCAGGTTCAGTGCAAGAACAAGCCACAGCTGTCGATGGAGGATGTCGCAAAGGAAGTCGGAATCGCTATCGTTCTCCGTTCGCAGGTCATCCTCATGGTTACAACGGGAAAAGTCAGCGCGGTGGTGAACCAGTATTCAAGACAGATCAACGAGACTACATCTATGCAAGTCATCGTTCTTGACGGTTCTGATCTAAGGCGGATCGCCGATGACCCTTCTTCGGCCGGACTAGCGTTGACCGAGATCCTCACTGAGCGTGCCGGGCAGGTGATGCAACAGAAAGCAGCCCAAATCAGCGTTGTTGATTAGCCGTTCAAACGGGCGATTTGACGAGCCTGATTATTCTCTGAACGATTGGACTGGGATCGTGCTTAATCTCTGATTCCCAAATCCGCAGCACACGCCAGCCGCTTGTCCGCAACAGATGATTGTTCTGTATGTCGCGCCGACGGTTTGACGCTATCTTTTGCAGCCAATAGGAAGCATTCGAGCCGCCTCGAAGCTTCTCCCGCAGTCTTCGCCAATCACGTCCGTGCCAGAAATCACCGTCACAGAAAATCGCCAGCTTCTCTCGCGTGAACACGATGTCGGGTTTGCCGGGAAGACTGCCTACGTTCTTGCGGAAGCGGAGCCCATTGCGCCAGAGCCACGACCTCAATGATCGCTCGTGGACAGTATCTCTGTCGCGATTCATCTTTTTCGCATACGAACTGGCCTCTGATGCTGCCCTGAAGCCGCGAAAAGAGGGTGAGCGTTCCATCGCCGGCTATTCTAGCCGAGTTGAATGCCCAGATGTGCGAAATTGACTGCGGGCGCGGAGGCTGTATTTTACCCACGCCAAGGCAGTAAAATTCCCGCATTTGCCGGAGGATTCTTCACCATGGCTGAAATGAAACCGGGAGATGTCCGGAGTTTCGATGGCGGCAGGGCATTGGTTGTTGCCGTAGGCGTCTGAGCCAAACGAGAGCGAGAACACTTGCGGATCGACATCACCGGATTTGGCGGCCACACCACCATCACCAACAATCCCAGTTCAGAGAGATATCATCGGACTCTCTTTCGCAATCTGCGAAGAATAATGATTGAGAACGGTGTTTGGCAGTTCGGAGAGGAAGGATCGGAGACAGAGCAACGGTGAGTTGCAGTCCCTGTTTGTTAAGATGCTTACTGTATGAAAGACGACCATACGAAGGCTTCTAACGCGGGTCACGATAAACTGCTCGCCCTCCTGGCCGGGCAGAAGACTCCGAACGCCGATGAATTGAAGCAGCTCATTTTGGCGCTCGATAATCATCGGGTGTTGGCGACTGTACATCATATGGGCCCTTCGAATCACCATAAGTTCTGTGCGGGGACGGCTTTAGCAGGTCAAATCGCTCATTGAACTCAAGGCAAGCTTTGGACAAGGATTTGATTTCGTCCCTGATCCTTTGGCACAATTGGCTCAAGGGTAATGGTGCGCAGTGCGACTGAGAGTCTCCCCAACTCTTCGCATCGCTGCCGGATTGATCCTGGCTGTCCTGTTGGGTGTTGTTGGATATCACGTCCTCCAATGGAGGATTCCGGGCTCCTCAGAGGCGTTGCTGGAACAAGCCGACGAGAAGTCGTGGGTCAACAACTGGATCGCAGCAGAACCCCTATACCGACAAGCAGAGCTTGGATTCATTCGAAAGCATGAGCCATCGAAGGCTCTGTATGCGCACGTCAGCGAAATTCCCGCGCAGAGCGAATCCTCGATCAGTGTTCCTGCCCAGCTTGCAGAACTGACAGCGGATCTTTCCTTACCGCAAGCGCAGGACGCCGAGACGAGACTTCGCATCCTGACGATACTTGGGATGTTGGAAGTGAATTACGACTCCGCGATGACATTGAGGCGGAACAGCAGCTTGTGAGGCGCAGGGTGGAGAGGTCCGAGGCGGAGACGGCGCAGCAGCCACCATCCACCGAGCGCGCGCAGCGTGAGGAAGACCACACCCGCGAGCCACAGGAGATCGAGATACGGCAAGGCCCTGCTCAGCAGAAGTCGACGAGCGGCCTGTACGGCTGTTATGGATGCAGCCCCGGCGCTCATCGCGGCTGCGGGCACGGACGTCCACTGCGCAGACGCGGCGCCACCGCCGGCGAAGGCAGCCGCCGGATGGAGGCTCGACTCTTCGTACCCAAGCGTGGCGAGCGACGCCGCGAACATGGCGAACAGCGCTGCCAGCGCGAGAACGTAGCGCGCGTTGGTGCTGCGGCGAGCGAGGGCAAGATCGAAAACGCGGTAGAGGAGGGCGATTACCGCGCCCTGCCAAAGGAAATGGACGAGAGTCCAGCCGAGGGCTTGCCAATGGGAATTCATTTGCGTTGCCTCTTTCGCTCAATGAGAGTGCGCAGCTCGTCGAGCTCGCGGTCGTTCACCGGGTCCAGGGATAAGGCATGCATGGCCAGCTGCGCGGCCGAACCTGCGAACAGACGCCGGCTCATGTCGCGGAGGAATTGATCCTGCGTTGCGTGCTCGCTGGCGGCAGCGCGGTAGATGTGAGCTTTGCCGGACTCCTCGCGCTCGACCAGACCCTTCTCGGTCATGATCTGGAGCAGCTTGAGCACCGAGGTGTAGCCGAGCGGGCGGATCTGACTGACGTCCTCGTGAATTTCGCGGACGGTAGCGGAGCCTTTGTGCCACAGGATGCTCAGAAGCTCCAACTCGCCTTCCGTGGGACGGGGCAACGCGTGGCGGGAATCTTTCATGGCAAAACCATATACGAAGGTATTCGTAGTTGTCAACGACCATCTTCGTAGATGGATAGGGAGGCTGCAGGAACTCCTTAGTCGTAGCTGCTCGTTGGCCACATTTTGATGGGAGCGCCGGTATCGTCGCGGTACTTGTCGCGCAGCGCTTTTAGCTGGCCTACCAGATCGGCGGCCACCGACTCGTAGGCGGGATGCACTTTGAAGCCGGACCATTCGAAGAGGCTTTCCATCTCGTCGGGATCCTTCTCGATATCGAACAGCTCCCATTCGTTCACCGTGTAGTAGAAGATGAGCTTGTAGCGATCCGTGCGGATGCCGTAATGCGGCAGCACCCAGTGGGGCGGCGCGAATTCGTAATAGTGGTAGTACATCGACGTGCGCCAGTCCGGCGGAGCCTGGCCATGGAACAGCGGCACCAGGCTGCGCCCCTGCATGTCTTCGGGGATTGGAATCCCTGCCAAATCGAGCACTGTGGGGGCGTTGTCGATGTTCACCACCCAGTCTTTACTCACCGAGCCAGCCTTCACTACGCCGGGGTAGCGGATCATCCATGGCACGCGGAGCGCCTGCTCGTACATGAAGCGCTTGTCGAACCAGCCATGATCGCCGAGGAAGAAGCCGTGATCTCCGGTGAAGATCACGATCGTGTTGCCGGCGAGGCCGCTCTTGTCGAGGTAATCGAGCAGCCGGCCCATGTTGTCGTCCTGAGCCTTCAGCGTCGCCAGGAAATGTTGCATGAGCTGCTGATAATTCCATTGCTGGCGCTGGCGCTCGGTGAGATCGGCGGGAGGGTGAAAGTCGGGCATCTCTGCCACGCGCATCCGCGCTTCGCGTGCGGCGGCGGCGCGCTGCGAGTAATCGTCGTAGAACGTGCCCGGCTCGGGAATGCGCACATCGTCGTAGATGTGCTCGTACTGGTGCGGCGGGTCGAACGGCCGGTGGTCGCTGAAGAACTGCACCATCATGAAGAAGGGCTTCGTGAATTGTTTGATCCCGTCGATGGCGAAATCTGTAACATTGTCGGTGATGTAACCGGGATAGCTCTTCTCCACAATTTTGGCGCTGCCCAGTTCCTCATTCCGCAGATAGCCGCTCGCCTGGTAGTAGGGACCGCCCGCGCCCTGCTTGAAGACGAAATAATCGAAACCGGTCTCGCCGGGGTTCGCGGGAAGGTGCCACTTCCCTACCATCCCGGTTTGGTAGCCGTGCTGGCGGAGGATTTTCGGCAGGGTTTGCTGGGCCGCGTCGAAGGTGGAGTGCGTCACGTCCTCCGTCGTTTCGCCAGGGTTGGTGAGCATGCCATTCAGGTGGCTGTATTTCCCGGTGAGCAGCGTTGCGCGGCTTGGCGCACAAAGAGCGTTGGTCGTGAAGCTGTTCTCGAAGCGCATCCCATCCCTGGCGATGCGGTCGATGTTCGGCGTCTCGATCAGCTTGCTTCCATAGCAGCTGAGCACGCTGAGGGGCACGCCCTCGGTGGTAATCCAGAGGATGTTTGGCTTACCCGACGCAGCATCGCGGGGTTTTTGCGGTTCCGCCGCAGTCGGCTTTGCCTGGCCGGACGTCTCGGCCGGCAGCAGACCCGGTGCCAGCGCCGATCCGACAGCGGCGCTGCCAATGCGGGCGAGGACTTCTCTTCGGGTGATCAAGTTTTCAGCTTCCTTCCTGTCTCCTGTGGAATGGAGACGCAGCGGAATCCGATGTTCGATGTGGAGCTGTCGGGGGTGTTCGAAGTGCGCGCTGCAACGCGGTAGCGATTGCAGTACGAAGCGTGGCAAAGGAACGATCCGCCCTTCATCACCCTGGCCGTGCCGCCGGCGGGGCCGGACGGATCGTGGAGCACGGGCTCGGCCGCAACTTGGGACGTGAACCAGTCTGAGCACCATTCCCAAACATTTCCGGTGACGGAGTAGATGCCAAATCCATTGGGGGGAAACGCGTCGACCGGACAGGTTCCGGCATATCCGTCTTCGGCTGCATCGCGCAGCGGAAATTCTCCCTGCCAGATGTTGCACAGGTGATGCCCATCAGGAGTCAGTTCGTCGCCCCAGGGATAGAGCTTCTGCTCCAGGCCTGCGCGGGCAGCGTATTCCCACTGCGCCTCAGTTGGGAGCGCGCGGCCAGCCCATGCAGCATAGGCAACCGCGTCGTTCCAGGACACATGCACCACCGGATGCCGCAGCTTTAGCTCGATGTGGGACCCGGGCCCCTCCGGCTCGCGCCAGCACGCCCCTGGCACCTTGCACCACCAGGGAGCCGGCGCAGCCGTGTCATCGACCAGGCGCTCGAAGCGGTCCTCAGGAATGTGCCCCCAGAAAACGAAGGACCAGCCAAACCGTTCGGCATCGGTTTGAAAGCCCGTCGCCTGTACGAATGCGCCGAAATCAGCATTTGTGACGAGGAAGGTATCCATCGCGAACGGCGACAGCGTGACGGGACGGATTGGCCCTTCACCGTCGGCGGGAAAGCCATGCGGATCGTCGGTGCCCATCAGGAATCGACCGCCTGGCAGGTCGACCATCGGCCTGGGCGGCAGCGCACAAGCCTGCCGTTCGCTCGGATAACTCTTCGAGGGCGAAGGCGCGTCTGCATCGGCAAGCCCACGCCGCTCCGAAGCGGGAGCGCAGCATGGTTTGCCTCGGTGCTGCTCACGGATTGCGCTGGCAGACCTGTCGCTGGCGTTCTGTCCCGCCGGGCCGATATCCACGATAGACATAGTTTCACAGGTAAGGTGGATCGATCGAGCATCTGGTAGGGTGAACGGATGCGTTGGGAGGCTCTGACGCTTCGGTCCGCGCTGCTCTTCCCTGCTTGTGAATATGCCTGTGTCCTTTGAACGAAGCTCATTGCCGGTCCCGCGACGCCGCTGGCGCATCGGCTGGTTGCTGGGGCTGGGCGTTCTGATCAATTACTTCGACCGCGTCAACCTCTCGGTCTCGCACAATGCGCTGATCGCTGCGTTTGGGATATCCGATATCACGTTCGGCTACCTGCTGGGTGCGTACAACTGGACGTACGCGCTGTGCCAACTTCCCATTGGGGTGATGCTGGACCGGCTGGGTGTGAAGCGGGTGGGGCGGATCAGCACCTTTCTGTGGAGTCTCGCGTCGTTTGGCGCCGCGGTGACGCCGAACATTCCAGGGTTCTTCGGCGCGCGATTCCTGCTGGGGGTGGGCGAGGCGCCGACGTTTCCCGCGAACGCGAAGGCGGTGGGCCACTGGTTTCCGCCCGAGGAACGCAGCTTCGCGACCAGCCTCTTCGATGCGGCGGCGAAATTCGCACCGGCTGCGGGTGTGCCACTCATCGGGCTTATGCTGCTGCATCTGGGATGGCGTATGAGTTTTGCCGCGACGGGCGTGGTGAGCTTCCTCTATTTTCTGCTCTTCTATGCGATCTATCGCGAACCGGAGGAGGATGCGAGACTCAGCGCGCAGGAGATGGCGCGCATTCGTTCGCACAGCGAGGACGCCAGTCCTGGGCCGGGCTCGCCCCCGTCGCTGGGATGGCTGCTGCAGCAACGCAAAATACTCGGGTTGGCCATCGGGTTTGGATCGTACAACTACGTGTTTTACCTGCTGCTGACGTGGCTGCCGAGTTATTTTTCGGAGTCGCTGCACATCAATTTGCGGGATTCGTTCCTGTACTCCGGGCTGCCGTGGATGGTGGCCACGGTGACGGATCTTTTCGTGGGTGGACTGCTGGTGGACGCGCTGATCCGGCGGGGATGGAATGCGAGCCGCGTGCGCATGACGGTGCTGGTTGTGGGGACGGCCATGGGGCTGGGGATTTTCGGCGCCGCGCGGGCGCATACCGCTGCGCAGGCGCTGGTGTGGATCAGCGTGTCGATTGGGGGGTTGTCGGCGGCGGCGCCGGTGGGGTGGTCGCTGCCGTCACTGATAGCGCCGCGCGGGAGCGTAGGGAGGGTGGGAGGGATTCTGAATTTTTCGAATCAGCTCTCGGGGATTGCGGCCCCCATTGTGACGGGCTACCTGGTATATGCGGGGCACGCGTTTGGCTCGGCGTTCGCGGTGGCAGGAGCCTATCTCGTCGTAGGCATCGGCGCGTATCTCCTGCTGCTGGGCAATACGTCACGAATCGGAGACGGCAGCGCTGCCTAGCGTCCCGAGTCTAAAGTTCGCGTACAAAATCGGGCGACGGAATCGAGGATCTGGTCTGCGGTTTTGTGCCATACGAATGGCTTTGGGTTTTGGTTGTGATGGCGGATGAAGTTCCCGATTGCAGATTC
>JBARMS010000062.1:0-8020 GCA_049802575.1 Acidobacteriaceae bacterium
CCAGCCGCTGTTCGGCACTGACCGTGACAACTGCTACCGGACGACCTGTGCGCATCGATACCCTCCACTGTATTCGATGCCGAAAGTCATCCTATTTATGACAATTAGTTTAGACTCGGGACACTAGTTTGGCGTGACGGTCCTGATGTATGGCATCAGGGGGGAGCGCGAGAAACCGAGGGAGGTGAGCCTCCCGGCAGCGCTGAGCGCGTCACAGCACATGGGGCGCCGGGGCATTCCCTACCGGTGCGTCACCTGCGTACCGCCCGGAACTTTCAGCGTGAACATTTTTGCCGGCGGATGCTGGTTATAGCGGAAATTGGTGTACGTTGCCGTCCGTGTATCGCCGTCCGGCTGCACCATCACCTGCTTGAGCGAGATGTCCCGCGACAGATCGACCCAAATGATAAAGTGACTGAAATTGTTACGAATACTCTGGTCCTTCGGAACCAGGTCCAGCTTCGCCGCCTGCACGCCGCCCACGGCTTCCATTCCCTGGAATGTCACCGTCCAGGCCGCGTCCAGATCCTTGCTGGTCGCGCCGAATCCCGTTGCCAGCATGCTGTCGTATTCGCCGCGGTTCGCGCCCGCTGAGAGAATCGTCTCCTGCTTCTGCGCCGGCTGATAGACGTCCAGCTCGCCATTCCTGTAGAACAGGTCCGTCTCCGGCTGATCGGCCGCGGCGGCCAGATGCATCACCATCTCCATCGCGCGGCCGGCGCGGCGAAAGGCGCTCGTGCCGCTCTGCGTGCGGTGCTCCTGCACCAGCGCGGTGTAAAGATCGACCGAAATGTCCGCCTCCGCATCCTGGAACTTCGGCGCCGAAGCATCCATCTGGCTCATCACAGCCTGCAGACTCGCGGGCGGTGCGGAGCTCTGCGCCAGCGCCCTGGTCCCCCACACCGCTGCCGTCAGCAGCAGCGCCACTCCCATTTTTCGCATCTTCGCTTTCATGAATTCAGGCACTTTCCTGCGATTCCTGAACTTTTAGGATGCGGCCTGGCCGCTTACCTGTTCGCCGGATTCGGCGCCTGATCTGGGCGGTGTGCCCACACCCGCCACGCCACAATGCCGCCGCCAATCTCGCGCACCGGCTCCCAGCGATCGATCACAATCGGACCCGAGACGGGCATGATCGCCGTGGTCAGTTGCTCGCTCGTCGGGCTGGCCCCCGCAGCCACCACTTCGACGGGGACCTCGTAGATCATGCCGCCCGACGGATTGACCGATGCGCGAATCTCATTCGTGGGCCAGTCGGCCTTGGGCCGGTCGCCATAATGGATCCACCGTGGCGTGAGAAAAATGAACGCCAGAATGAGCGTCACCATCACGTCGTAGGGCACGCTGCCCCGCTCGTGCGTCCACCACACATAGCTCTTTAGCGTCTTGCCTGCGCTCAACGGCTCACGCTCCCGCCCGCGGACCGATGGTCATCTGCCCGCCCATATAGGGTACCAGCGCGTCGGGAACCCGCACCGTTCCGTCCGCCTGCTGATAGTTCTCGAGGATCGACAGCCAGGTGCGCCCGACCGCCAGGCCGCTGCCGTTCAGCGTATGCACAAACGCCGGCTTGCCCTGCCCCTTCGGCTTGTAACGGATGTTTGCCCGTCGGGCCTGGAAGGCTTCGAAATTCGAGCACGAAGAAATCTCGCGGTAGAGCCCCTGCCCCGGCAGCCACACTTCCAGGTCGAAGGTTTTCGCCGAGCTGAACCCGGTGTCGCCGGTGCACAGCAGCATCCGTCGATAGGGCAGGCCGAGCTTCTCGAGAATCGTCTCCGCGTTGCGCGTCAGCTTCTCATGCTCCGCATCGCTGTCTTCCGGACACGTGAATTTCACCATTTCTACTTTTTGAAACTGGTGCTGCCGGATGATCCCCCGCACATCTTTGCCATACGAGCCAGCCTCGGACCGGAAGCACGGCGTGTACGCCGTCAGCAGAATGGGCAGCTTCGCCTCATCCAGCGTTTCGTCGCGATAAAGATTCGTGACCGGCACTTCCGCCGTTGGAATCAGCCAGTGGTCGTTGTCGCGGTATTGCCCCGGCATGAAGCCTTCCGCATCGACGCAACGAAACAGATCTTCGGCAAATTTCGGCAACTGGCCCGTTCCGAAAAGAGATTTGCTGTTCACCATGAACGGCGGCAGCACCTCGGTGTAGCCGTGCTCGCGCGTGTGCAAATCGAGCATGAAGCCGATCAGCGCCCGCTCCAGCTTGGCTCCATCGCCCCAGTACACCGCAAACCGCGCGCCGGAAATCTTTGCAGCGCGATTCAAATCGAGGATGCCCAGCTGCTCGCCGATCTCCCAGTGGGGCTTCGGCTGGAATCCGAAGTTCGGTTTCTCGCCCCAGACTCTAGCCTCGACATTCTCTTCTTCGGTGCGCCCGACCGGAACCTCGTCGCGGCAGAGGTTCGGAATGCTGGTCAGCGTCGCACGCATCTCGTCTTCCGCGGTCGCCGCCGCGGCTTCCAGTTCCTCCATGCGCGTCTTCAGCGCCCGCGTTTCGTCCATCACCGCATTCGCGTCCTGCCCGGACTTCCTCAGCCGAGCTACTTCCTCGCTCAGCTTGTTGCGCTGCGCCTTCAGTTGCTCCGCTTCGGTAATGCGCTCACGCCGCCGCTGGTCCAATGCCCGAAAATTCCCCAGCAGGGCTGCCGGATCGGCCCCGCGATCGCGCAGCTTCTTCTCCACCAGCTCCAGATTGGCCCTTACAAAACCTAATTCGTGCATAACCTTTCAGAGTATCAGCCGGGTGCCGCTGGCCCGTCCGCGCTCCCTTACCGACACGCCCGAGCCGGTTTGTTAACCATTGAGTAATCTCCCCTGATCAAAGCGTCAACCCCACCCGACAAACGTTTTGTTATCAACAAAAGTGGCCTTCGCCGCGCTCGTTTTGGGTAACATTACTCTGCGTCAGCGGCGGCTTCAATCGCCGCCCAGAGCTCCTTCATCCCCGCTCCCGTCTTCGCCGAAACCAGCAGCAAGCGCTCCGCCCCAAACGCTTCCCGCAGCCTCTTCAGCGCCTGCGCGCGCCCATTGCCCGACAGCCGATCGGCCTTGGTCCCCACGACGACATAGTTTCGCCCCGTATGCTCGAGAAACTCCATCAGCTGAGCATCGCTCTCCTTTGGCGGGATCGTGCTGTCCACCAGGCAGACGCACAGGGCGAGCGTGGGCCGGTCCCGCAGGTAAGGCTCGATGAACTTCGGCCACTCCGCTGAGATCGACTTCGATAGTTTCGCGTAACCGTAGCCCGGCAAATCGGCAAAGAGGATCTGCGGCTGCTGGCGCTCGGGCGCATCGGTCAGCGCGAAAAAATTGATCGCCCGGGTCCGGCCCGGCGTCGATGAAACGCGCGCCTCCTTCGACCCCAGCAGCGCATTAATCAGGCTCGATTTCCCGACATTCGATCGCCCCAGAAACGCAATCTCCGGCGCGCCCGGTGCAGGAAAGTGATCGGCCGCCGTCGCCGAACGCAGGAATTTGGGATGCCACGTCTTCATAAGCGCAGGTCAATCTCAGTCTATGCGACCGCGCGCATCCCCACCCTCCAGCCGGTATATTGAATCGTCTCCGCATTTCCTCCCCGAAAGGCCGCCATGCTCCGCATCCTCCGCATTTCCCTGCCAGCCCTTTTCGCCTTCGCGCTGCTCGCGCCGGCTCTCCACGCGCAGGCGCCCGTCGCCATCCGCCAGGTGCTCACGGACCAGCAGAACGCCTGGAATCGCGGCGACATCGTCGCCTTCATGCACGGCTATGCCGACTCGCCGGACACCACCTTCATCGGCAAGACCATGGAGAAGGGCTATCAGCCGATCCTGGCCCGCTATCAGCGCATCTACGCCTCGGCCGACGCCATGGGGCATCTCGATTTCACCGATCTGAACGTCCGCATGCTCGGCGCCGATCACGCCGTCGTCACCGGCCACTTCCACCTCACCCGCACGCAGGCCGGCGGCGGCGACGCGCAGGGCATCTCCTCGCTCATTTTCGAAAAACAGGCGACCGGGTGGAAAATCATCCTGGACCACACGAGCACAGCATGACATCCGACCGCACTCCCACTGCCCTTTTCCTCGCCTTCTCGCGCACCAAACTCGGCACGCAATATTGGCCGCGGCTGCGAGCCTGCGTCGAGTCGCTCAGCGACGATCAAGTCTGGTGGCGCCCCAATCCCTCGAGCAACTCCGTCGGCAATCTCGTGCTGCACCTCAACGGCAACATGCGCCAGTGGCTCGTCGATTCGTTCAACCGGCATCCCGACCACCGCGACCGCCCGGCGGAATTCGCCGCGCAGGGCGAGCTCACCGGGGCCGCGCTGATCGAGAAACTCGGCGCGACGGTCGCCGCCGGTCTCGATGTGCTCGGCCGCCTCACCGAATCCGAGCTGACTGCCCCCTACGAAATCCAGGGCTACCACGTCACCGGCCTCCAGGCCGTCTACCAGGTGATCGAGCACTTCGGCCTGCATTATGGCCAGATCGCGTATATCACGAAGATGCTCCGCGACCAGGACCTCGGCTTCTATAAGGAGCTGAACCGCACCGGCCACACGGATTCCGGCACGAAAGCAACTCCGTAGGAAATCGACGCCCCGCCGCCCGGAAATGCGATAATCAACTCAGAATCCCCTCGCCAGAAGGTCTTGCGCAGGCCCCTTAATCCGGTCTCCTGCTGTTTTTATGCGCCGCTTTCTCTCCCTCCGCGACTTCGACTGGACGCTCCTCGGTTTCGTGATGATGCTTTCGGTCATCAGCGTCTTCGAGATTTACAGCGCCACGCTGCACACCAAATTTCACGGCTTCCAGAAACTGCAAATCCTCTGGATCATCGGCGGCCTCACCCTCATGTTCGTCATGTCGGTCGTCGATTATCACAAGCTGCTCAGCGCCATCTACTGGATTTACGCCTTTTGCCTCGTCTCCCTGGTGGCCGTCCTCGCTGTCGGCACGCGTGTATTGGGCGGCAAGCGCTGGATCCGCCTCCCTGGCGGCGTCCACTTTCAGCCATCGGAGTGGGTCAAGGTGGTTCTGATCGTCGTGATGGCCCGCTATTTTGCCAACCTCGCGGGCAAAGAGCTCACCTGGGGCGACATCCTGAAGGCCATCGCGCTGGTGGCCGTCCCCATGCTCCTGGTTCTGAAACAGCCGGATCTCGGCACCGCGCTCACGTACAGCCCCGTCCTGCTGGTCGGGCTGTTTCTCGGCGGCATCGACTGGAAAAAGGGCGGGGTGCTCCTGTTCATCATCCTGCTCGGAGCCGGCGTCGTTTGGAAGAGCGGGAAGGTCCTCAAGCCCTATCAGAAAGCACGTCTTTCCAGCTTTATCAATCCTGACAATGACCCTCGCGGCTCGGGATACCAGATCCGGCAGTCGCTCATTGCCGTGGGCGATGGCGGCGTTTTCGGACGCGGGACGAATCGCGGGACCCAGACCCAGGGGGACTTTCTGCCGATCCCCTACACCGACTTCATCTTCGCCGCTTTTAGCGAGGAGCACGGCTTTGTGGGCGCGATTCTCGTCCTCCTGATATACTTTTTGATACTGATGCGTTTGATTCAAAACGCTCAGACAGCCGCAGACCTTGCCGGCGCGTTTCTCGTCATGGGCGTAGCGGCGGTTCTGATCTTTCAGATCGCCGTCAACGTGGGGATGGTTCTAGGGCTGATGCCGGTCACCGGCCTTCCTCTTCCTCTCATGAGTTACGGAGGATCGTCGGTACTGTTTACGTTCCTCGCTCTGGGCATGGTGATGAATGTCCGTATGAGCCGCTTCGTGAACTGATCCGGCCGAACAGTTTTGTTGTAAGTACCAGCAAGGCCCGCACATCGGGTCCCTTAACGGGGTGATGCAGAGCGGGCGCAGGTTTGAGTTAACGAAGTACTAACCGGCCAGGTGGATCAAACGGGCCGGGCAGGATCAGGAATGGGCGCGTTGAGACGGGTAACGACCCCGCCACTTGGAATGGCTGAAGCGGTCACAAACTCTTTGCGCGCGAACGACTCCCCGAACAGCAGGAATTCCCTCAGCGAACCCCCACCCCTTGTCTCTCCGCCGCACCCCAGTGTGGCCTGTGCAGGCAGCGGTGCCGGTTCCCGCGCGAATCCTTCACGTCGTTCCTCCGCCACACCCGGTCTTTTCCGGTAATTCGGTTGGGTCCGCCTCGGCATTTTTGAGGCGAAATGGCAAAAGAGATATGCATCTCCAGCACGCCGCACGAAACACGGCTTGCAATTCTTGAAGACGATCAGCTCGCGGAAATCTACTACGAGCGCGAAAACGAATACACCTTAGCCGGCTCCATCTACACGGGCCGTGTCACCCGCGTGCTGCCCGGCATGCAGTCGGCGTTTGTCGACCTCGGGCTGGAACGCGACGCATTCCTGTACGTCACCGACTTCCTCGAAGAGCAGGAGGAGGACTCCGCCGACTTCGACCGCGTCGAATCGGGCGAGTCCGGTCGCCGCGCCGGGGAGGCCAACGGCAATGGACGCCGTCAGCGCGAACCCCGCGAACCGCGCGAACAGCGTCCCCAGCCTCAGGAATCGGAGACCTCCGATCTCCAGGCATCGGAAACCGCTCCGCGCCGGACAGAACGCGAACCGCAGCACGGCGAGGACGAGGGAGACTCCGGCACGCGCCGCTGGCGTGGCCGCCGCGGACGCCGCTTCCGCGGCCGTGGACCCCGTGACGATCGCCAAAGTTCCGATCGCCCGTCCAGCCGAACCTCCGGAGCCGCTGATCTTTCCTCGCCCGGGTTTGTCGACGAAGCCATCACCGCCGAGCCCATCGCACAACCCGAGCGCGGAGCTCCCGGCGGCATCCCCGCCCAGAACCTTCCCATCGTCCTGCCCGGTGAATCGCTTTCGAAATACGGCGGTCGCTCCGAAATCAGGACAGAGGTGAAGCCCGCAACTTCAGCAGCCCCCGCGCGTCGCGCTGGCCCCCTCAGCACAGCAAAGCCCTCGACTTTAGTCGACGTGCCCACGGGCTGGGATGGCGGCGTCGTTCTTCCCGGCGAATCCCTGTCGCGCCATCGTCGCTCCGAATCACGGCGATCCTCGAGAACTGAGCCCTCCGCCAGCGCCGCCGAAATCGACGCGACGCCAGCCGATCGCGGAACGGTCGTTCTGGAATCGGACTCTGGCTTCGATTCCGCATCAAGCTTCCTCGAGCAGGGCGCGCAACCAGCTTCCCTGGCTCCCGTCGCCGAAGCCCCCGAGCCGCGCGTGCAGCCTGAAACTGCCTGGTCGGCCGAGCCGCTCGAGTCCGCCGAGCCAATCACGGAACAGCAGGCCGTTGCTGCTGCCGCTGAACCCCACGCCGAAGCAACGCCGGCAACAGCGCGCGCCGAATCCGCTCCCGCAGCCTCGGCGGCTCAGCACGAAATTGCCGCAGCAACCGGCCTCGCGGCGCACGACCCCGAAAGCATTGAAGAAGAAGTCCGCGAGTACGAACCGGACGAGGCGTCCGCTTCGCACCGCGTGGAGCCTGCGCGCAGCGAGATGCGCTTCAGCGCGCCCCTCGAAGAAGAAGAGATCGAGGAAGAAGAACATCAGCCCAGCGCCGACCACGGCGCTGCGCCTCAGGAATCCGCTGCGCCGGTCGCCGATGGCCAGGCAGCTTCGCCCGAGGCTGAGGTCGTCCGCCAGCTCTTCGGCTATGCCCCCGGCATGGGTGTCCTCGAAGAAGAGACTATCGACGAAGACGAGTACGACTTCGAGCCCATTCAGGGCGAGGCCGACGAGCACGGTCCCGAAGAGATGGAAGAGGAGACGCTCGACCAGGCAGCCACCACCGGCGATGCCCTCCGCGACGTCCACATCGACGCGCGTCTCGGCTACTCTTCGCCCGCCGAAGCCAGCGAAGACGAAGAAACCTCTGACCTCGACACCGGCTTCGCCGAAACCGACGAGGAGGACGAATCCGCTGAGGACGAAGGCGAGGAAGAATTCGAGGAAGCGGGGACCGAAGCCGCCGAAGAGCCGGTTGCCGGCGCCGAGGCGCCCGTCCGCGAGCGC
>JBARMS010000063.1:0-4187 GCA_049802575.1 Acidobacteriaceae bacterium
CGTCGTAAATCCCATCGGGATTGCGCGGATCGTAGTGGTCGTACGCAATCGACGGCCGCACGTCATCAAGGACCTGCGCGTTGCCGTCCTTGTGATTCGGGACCAACATCGACCATCCCCGCATGTCCACCAGCGTCTTGCCGGCCGCATCCATCACGGTCAGCGGAATCCACGGCGTCGATCCGAGAAAATACTTGCAGGTATCGCAGCCCGGCGGAGGCGCGCCGATCCCGTAGTGCGGCACCGGCATCTTCACCGTCATCTCCGCCGACTTGTAGGTATCCGCAGTGTCGCTGTGAGTGTACGTCCATCCCGTCTCCGCCGGTTTCGCCGTGATGCCATAGCCCGGGGGCGCGAGGGCAGCATCCTTCTTCAGGCTCATCGTGATTCGCACGACATTCGGCGCGTAGGCTTCCAGCGTGACGGTCGCATCGCGCCGCTCCAGAACAACTTGCTTTTGCGCGAACGCGCTGCCGCTCGTCAGCAGCGACAGGAAGACCAGCCAGGACGCCAACGTCGATCGCTTCATCGGGTCTCGCTTCTTTCAGAATTCGTGGGGCACAGTGACGCCCGCAGTGTACAGCCGCGATTCGCGCATGTACAGGCTTACATCGCCGCACAGCCGCTTCTAAATCGATTTGGCAGAATCCTTGCGGCGCCAGCGCGCTTCCCCTGTGCCCCGGTCTGCCGCCTGCGCGTCGCCTCACCTCGGATCCCTGACCCATCATCCCTCGGGGCCGGTGCCGCGCTCCGTTTGACCACCCCCCGAACCCATTCGTATGATGGAATTTGCCCTCCCAAACGGCGGCGTAGCTCAGCTGGTTAGAGCGTGGGATTCATAACCCCAAGGTCGGTAGTTCGATCCTACCCGCCGCCACCACCCTGACGACACATCCGAAATGGCCGAAAAGGACGCAGCGCGTCGAGAGTATGCGCGGATCGGGCAGGGCTTCGGCTCTGCCCTCACGGTCCTTTGTGTAAACTTGTGGCCTATCGAGGAGGATCCATGCCAAAGAAGAAAACTCCTAAGCCCAAATCGCCTGCGAAGCCCCTTGTCACCGTCTATGTGCGCGGCAAGAACAACCCGCTGCCGATCACCCGGCCCAGCCACTGAGCTTGACGCAGCGACCATCAACCAATCCTACGAACCGGCGAGAGAGGCTGTAGTAACCGGTGGATGAGGGCCAGGAGGGGAAGTATGGGCCGGAGCGATCCGGCACTTTTCTTCGGGGGGGTGCAGGAAGTCGTTCCTAACCCGAGGGTCGGTCGTTCGATCCTCCCCGCCGCCACCACCTAAAATCTGGATCATGGCTCCTCGGGCAACGCTGCGAATTTCCGGAGGGGTGGTTCATACCCTGCCCACCGATCTGCGCAAAGCGCTCGGGTTCGATCCGACAGCGCTGGCTGCATGGGAGGACATCACCCCGCTGGCTCGGAACGAGTGGATCTGCTGGACGATTTCCGTGAAGAAGCCGGAGACCAGACGGCAGCACGTCGAGCGAGTGTGTTCGGAGTTGAAAGAGGGCATGCGTCGTCCGTGCTGCTGGCCCGGTTGCCCGCATCGCTGAACAGGCTGGGGCCGGAGCCGCGCCGCATCCCGTGGGGCAGGCAAGCTCCTGCGGCAAATTACCTGCTTCTCGAACGCCCTACTACGGGAACCCGCTCCACTGCCTGGCAAAACAGGGCGGCAGCACCATCCTGCCATGCCGCCGCCCTCGACGTTTCTTCGCGAAACACCCGGCCTTACGGATAGATTCCGCGAATCTGCACCGCCTCCGCCACGCGCCCGATCCCCAGCATGTTCGCCGCCACCCGCATCGGCACCCTGCGATCCAGGCTGATCTTCAGCACATCGCGAAACGCGGTCTTCATCACCCGCTCCAGCCGGTTGTACACGTCCTTCGCTTCCCAGAACAGGTGCTGTTCATCCTGCACCCACTCGAAGTAGCTCACCGTGACGCCGCCGGCGTTGCACAGAATGTCCGGAATCACCAAGACGCCTTTGCGATCCAGAATCGCGTCCGCATCCGGCGTCAGCGGACCGTTCGCCGCTTCCGCGACAATCCTTGCGCTCACAGCGGCCGCGTTCCCGGAGTGAACGGCATTCTCCAGAGCCGCGGGCACCAGGATTTCGCACGGCAGCGACATCAGCTCCTCCGCGCGAATCGGCTCGCTCTCCGGGAACTCCTCCACCTGCCCGGTGAGAGCCTTCATATGCATCAGGTTCGGAACATCGAGCCCGTTGCGATTGAAGACTGCGCTGCGCGAATCGCTCACCGCGATCACTTTCGCCCCGGCCTGATGCAGCAGTTGCGCGGCAATCGAGCCGGCGTTGCCGAATCCCTGCACCACCACGCGCGCTCCGGCCAGCGGCAGTCCCAGATGGTCGCAGGCGCACTGCGTGGTATAGAACACTCCGCGTCCCGTTGCTTCGTTGCGTCCCAGCGATCCGCCCAGGCTGATCGGCTTGCCGGTCACGACTCCGGGAACGGCATAGCCCTTGGTCATGCTGTAGGTATCCATGATCCAGGCCATGGTCTGCGGATTCGTGTAGACGTCCGGCGCGGGAATATCCTGGGCCGGCCCGATGAGCGGCAGAATCGCGCTCGCATAGCGGCGCGTCATCCGCTCCAGCTCTCCCATCGACATGTGCTTCGGATCGCAGGTGACTCCGCCCTTGCCCCCGCCGAACGGAATATTCACCACCGCGCATTTCCACGTCATCCACGTGGCCAGCGCCTTCACCTCGTCCAGCGTCACTTGCGGATGGTAGCGAATACCACCCTTGGACGGTCCGCGCGCCGAGCTGTGCTGCACGCGATAGGCTTCGAACCGGTGAATGTGCCCGCCATCCATGCGCACCGGCACCGAGACGGTCAGCACCCGTTCCGGATACTTGATCATCTCCCGCACATCGTTGTTGAGTTCCAGTTTGTCCGCGGCTGCGTCAAAATTGGCCAGCGCCATATCGTACGCAGTTTGTGTCACTGTCGTTGGCATCGTCCTCCTCCTTGCCGGGAACGGAGGACCGGCTGCGGTTTAGCTCGGCGTGGCGCTAACTGCGCGCCGCCGCCAGCAAAGCTGCTTCCGGCTCTGGTTCCCCCTGTGCAGGGCGCACCGGAACCACCCATTTCCGGTAAACCCGCAAACGTCCCCGCGCCGCGTCGAAATACAATCGCCGGACTTCGCCCGTCAGCGCGCCCACCGCGGCATCCTTCACCGGCCGATGATCCACCCGCACCACCGGCGCGATCCCCACGGCTGTTCCCGTCAGAAACAGCTCGTCGCACACATACAGCTCGCTGCGATCGATGGGCCGCTCGAGAACCGTGATTCCCAGCTCCCGTTCGGCCAGCTCCATCACCGTGTCGCGCGTGATCCCTTCCAGCACGTTTTCGGTCACCGGCGGCGTGATCAGTTTCCCGCCGCGCACCATGAACAGGTTGCACGTGGCGCCCTCGGCGACATGACCGCTCTCATTGAGCAAAATCGCCTCATCGAAGCCGCTCCGCCGCGCATCGTCGCTGGCCAGCGCGCTGTTCACATAGGCCCCGCAGATCTTGGCTCGTGCCGGAATGGCATTGTCCTCGATCCGGCGCCAGGAGCTTACACCCGCGTGTAACCCTTTGTCGCTCGGCAAATAATCCCCGAACGGCAGCGCCACAATGGCGAAGGCGTCCCGGTCATCCGTGCTGACACCCACACGCTGCGCGCACTTCCATGCCAGCGGCCGCATATAGATGCTGGTGCGGAAGCCGTTCCGCCGCGCCAGCTCCACGGTGATCTCCGTCAGCTCGACTGCCGTCAGCGGCACAGCGATATGCAGGATGCCGCCGTTGCGCTTCCAGCGCTCGAAGTGCTCCCCCGGCCGGAACAGGCACAGCCGCTCGTTTTCCTCGTCCCAATACCCGCGAATGCCTTCGAAGACGCCCGTTCCGTAATGCAGCGCATGCGTCAGGATGCCCACCTGCGCTTCGGCCAGCGGCACGTACCGTCCGCCAAAATAGACCGTCAGGTTCGGATCCACGTCACCCGGCATGGCAGACCTCCCCGCGCCACGCGCGCAGCGCCTCTCGCCCGCAGGTCAGCGCCCGCTCGTCCAGGTCCAGCCAGCGCGGGCTCTTCACCAGCTTGCCCAGCGCGTGGTCGACGCTCGCCTGCGGCAGCACCTGCGCGATCTCCAGCAC
>JBARMS010000064.1:0-9286 GCA_049802575.1 Acidobacteriaceae bacterium
TGGATTCGCTACAGCGATTTCGATCAGCGGCCACCGATGATCGAGGAATTCGCGTTCTGAGACCGCCTGCGCAACAAGGACGCCCCAGAGGCGCAAAAACCGATAGAGTGAGGTCTATGCCGGCGCAATCAAGCCATGCAGAGCGGGAACGCGTGCTCACTCCCCTCGCCCACGGAGCACTCAACCAGTGCTTTGGCTGCGGGCTGGAAAACCGCTCGGGCCTGCGGCTGCAATTCTTCACGGATCCAGAAGGGCAGATTGTTTGCCAGGCGCGCCTGGCGCGCCGCTTTGCCGGTCCGCCGGGGCACGCGCATGGCGGCATTATCGCGACGCTGCTCGATGAAGCGATGAGCAAGGCGAATCGCGCCCGCGGCGTGGTGGCCATGACACGCCACATGGAAGTCCACTATCTGCGGCCTGTTCCGCTGGGCGTACCGCTGACGCTGACGGCGCGGCATCTCGACATGCAGGGGCGGCGCCATCACTGCGAGGCGCAGATTCGCAATGCGGCAGGGGAAACGCTGGCGACGGCGAAGGGGCTTTTTGTGGTGATCCCGCCGGACCATCCGATTCGCAAAGGGGCGACCTGAGCGTCGCTGATTCTCGGGGCAAACGTTGCGGGGAAAACGCCCGCAGACCCGGATGGCGCGTCGCGTCACCCGAAGACCATGAAAATAAAAGCAACGGCGGATCCGTCGCTGCGCTTCGGGATGACACGGAGGGATGGATTACGAATTTTGAGGGCAGATTCGTCGCTCACCATCCCCGGACCTGGAATCCGTCCGGAGCCCCGTTCGCTCCAAGCGACAACTCGATCTATGGGGCGAGCTTCGGGGATGGAATCAGTTTCCGGCGACCTTTGCATGGCTGGTAAACTGAGGGTTCAGGACTATTTCCGCTCGCATCCGGCGCGACCGCAAGGCCCCGGCGATCATAATCAGGAGTTTTCATCATGAGCAAGCAGAACGGCCACGCCAATCCACCCGCTTCCGGCACCTCGCTTCGCCTCAAGGTCGGCCTCGCCGAGATGCTGAAGGGCGGCGTCATCATGGACGTGATGAACGTGGAGCAGGCGCGCATCGCCGAAGAAGCCGGCGCCGTGTCCGTCATGGCACTGGAGCGCGTGCCGGCGATGATTCGCGCCGAGGGCGGCGTGGCGCGCATGGCCAATCCGCGACTGATCAGGAACATCATGCAGGCGGTTTCGATTCCGGTGATGGCGAAAGCGCGGATCGGCCACTTTGCCGAAGCGCAGATTCTGCAGGAGATCGGCGTCGATTTTATCGACGAGAGCGAAGTGCTGACGCCTGCGGACGAAGCGCACCACATCGACAAGCACGCCTTCACCACGCCGTTTGTGTGCGGCGCGCGCAATCTGGGCGAGGCGCTGCGGCGGATTGCGGAAGGCGCGGCGATGATCCGCACCAAGGGCGAGGCCGGGACGGGCGACGTGGTCCACGCGGTGCAGCACATGCGGCAGATCGTGCGGGAGATGAAGACGCTGACCGTTCTGTCGGAGCAGGAACTGTACGCGGCGGCCAAAGAGCATCAGGCTCCGTACGAGCTGGTGCGCATGGTGGCGCAGGCGGGCAAACTGCCGGTGCCGAACTTCTCTGCCGGCGGCATCGCCACAGCGGCCGACGCGGCGCTGATGATGCAGCTCGGGGCCGAGGCGATCTTTGTCGGGTCGGGGATCTTCATGAAGGAACGGGCCACGCCGCTCGACGTCGAGCACGACGCGAAGGAGCGCGAGGAAGCAGTCTCGCGGGCGAAAGCCATCGTGATCGCCACGACGCATTTCAACGATGCGAAGATCGTGGCCGAAGCCAGCGAGCAGGTGACCGGCACGATGAAGGGCCTCGCGGCTGCGGCGATTGAGGAGAGCCAGCTGCTGCAAACCAGGGGCTGGTAGCCTGGCCGGGACTGGCCGTCCAGTGGACGTGGGACTGCGGGCGCAAAGTTGCTCAGGAAGGATGGCCGTGATGCAGGTTCAGTTTGAATTGCCGGATGACATCGCGCAGGCACTCTCCGCAAGCGATCTCTCCCGCGCGGCCCTGGAAGCGCTTGCCCTCGAGGCTTACCGGACGCGCCGCCTGGGAGGTGGCCAGGTTCAGAAGCTGCTGGGATTCAGGACGCCGATGCAGGTGCATGCCTTTCTGAAGGAGCACGGGGTCTACCTCAATTACACCGCCGACGAATTGGCAAAAGACATTGAGGTGACGGACCAGCTTCTCAACAGTGGCGCCCAGCACAAACGTTCCGCATGATCGTTGTCGCTGACACGTCTCCCCTGAACTACCTCGTAATTACCGGATACGACCATCTGCTTCCACACTTGTTTGGAACGATCCTCGTGCCGCCTGCGGTGATCGAGGAGTTAAATGATTCAAACTCTCCGGAGCCCGTTCGCAAATGGATCGCCGCTGCGCGCGAATGGGTTCACGTTCAGGCTCCCACCGTCGTTCCGCCGATGGCCAACCTGGGTAAAGGGGAAACTGAAGGAATCGCCCTTGCTGAAATGCTGAAGGCTGATCTGATTCTCATCGATGACGCAGACGCCCGCGAGGAAGCTGAAAGAAGACACCTGAAAGTCACCGGTACGCTCGGAGTATTGAGGCTGGGTGTCTTAGAAGGATCATCGACCTGGAGGAAGCCGTCGGCAGACTGCGCTCGACGAATTTCTTCGTGTCTCCTCGACTGGTGGATGCCCTCCTGCGAGAAATGAAGGATCGGGCAAGGGATGGGGGTCTCTGAATGAGAGCGGCTGAGCCACGGACAAAGAGAGACATCCCACGCGTCGGCGTGCTTGCCATTCAGGGCGATTACGAGGCGCACGCGCAGGCGCTTCGCGAGGTGGGAGCGGAGCCGGTGCTGGTCCGCAAGCCGGAGGAGCTGGCGAGCCTCGATGGGCTGATCATTCCGGGCGGCGAATCGACGACCATGCTGAAGTTTCTGGAGCGCGGCGGGTTTCTTGCATCGCTCCAGGACTTCGTTCGCACGAAGCCGACGTTCGGGACCTGCGCCGGATGCATCCTGCTGGCTACGGAGGTCACGCATCCGCCGCAACGGAGCCTCGGGGTGCTGAACGCTACGGTCGAACGCAATGCTTACGGGCGGCAGATCGACTCGTCGATCGAGAGCGCTGAGACGAAGCTGCCGGGCGGTCCGCTGGAGATGGTCTACATCCGCGCGCCGCGCATGGTGAAGACCGGCGACGGCGTGACGGTTCTGGCCGAGCGCGACGGGTTCCCTGTGCTGGTGGAGCAGGGGTCCATTCTGGCTGCCACGTTTCACCCGGAGCTGTCGCGGGACCGGCGCGTGCACCAGCGCTTCGTGGAGATGGTTCGGGAACGAATGACCCGCGGCTCAAGCCAGTCGCAGTAGACAAGACATTTCCCCGGCCCCAAGGCCGGGGCTTCTACCCTCGCCTCGCCGGCGAGCGGCACGCCGGACACGAAAACGGCTAATCTGGTCCTTCCCCATGCGATGGCTTCCGCCCAACGGCGCTCTCCACGGCTTCGCGCTCGATCGCCTGCTGCGATGGAATCTGGACGTGGTGTTCTGGCTGTTCATCGCGTCGCAGGTTCTGCTGGTCATGGCGCTGGTGTGGCGACGGCGCGCGGCCGCGGCTGACGCGCCCCTTCAAGCCCGCTCGCTCGCGACTCGCCTGGTAACCGAGTGGCTTCCGCTGCTGGCGATTGCCGCGCTGTATGGGTGGATGCTGGTCACCGGACATCAACTCTGGGCGGCGCGGCGCGAGGCTCCGCCCGCACCGGACACGGTGCGCGTGGAAGTCACGGGCGTGCAATTTCAGTGGTACTTCCGCTATCCGGGCGCGGACGGCGAGTACGGCGCGGTGCGGCCTGCGCTGATTGACGCGCCGGAAGGCAATCCGCTGGGGATCGACCCCGGCGATGCACATGGATCCGATGACGTGGTTTCCTCGATTCTCATGCTGCCAGCGGGACACACCGTCGATTTGACGCTGCGGTCTCAGGACGTGATTCACGGGCTCTTCATTCCCGGCATGCGTCTCAAGCAGGATGCAATTCCTGGCATGATTGGGCACCTCGAGTTCACGCCCACAGTGCCGGGCACGTATTCGATTCTGTGCAGCCAGGTGTGCGGACTGGGGCATGCGCGCATGCAGGCGATGCTGCGTGTCGTGTCCGACGCGGATTACGACCGCTGGATGGCGGCACGGGAGCGGGCCGCTGTTGCCGCACACGAGGAGACCGCTCGATGAGTGCTCCCTCGGTTGCGTCGCCGCACACAAGTCCGCCGCGGCGCGGATTGATGGGCCGCATCTTTACGACCGACGCGCGCAGCCTCGGCATGCTCTACCTGGGTCTGGGCCTGATGGCCGTGATCACGGGAACACTGCTCTCGCTGCTCATGCGCATTCATCGCGTGTGGCCGGATTACGCCTTTCCGCTCTACGGCACGCTGAAGCCGGAAGATTACCTCGCGCTCGTCACGATGCACGGGACGCTGATGGTGTTCTTCGTTCTCACGGTTGTGCCGCAGAGCGCCTTTCCGAATCTCATCCTCCCCGCGCAGATCGGCGCGACGCGCATGGCTTTTCCGCGGGTCAATGCCGCCGGGTTCTGGATCACGCTGGCTTCCCTGCTCGTGCTGCTGGCGGCCTTCTTTGTTCCCCAGGGAGCGCCCATCTCCGGCTGGACGAGTTATCCGCCCTTAAGCTCGTTTGCCGCAGCGGGCCCGGGCCAGGGTGCAGGGATGGATCTGTGGCTGGTGAGCATCGGGCTGTTCTGCGTGGGAGCGATTGCGTCGTCGATCAATTTTCTCGTCACCATTGCCACGCGCCGTGCTGAGGGGATGACGTGGAGCCGGATGCCGCTCACGGTATGGTCGTGGCTGGTGAGCTCGGGGCTTACGGTGATCGCGTTCAGCGCGCTGACCGCAGCGGCCGTCATGCTGATCGCCGACCGTCACCTGGGCACCAGCTTTTTCCTGCCCGCCGGCGAGGTGATCAACGGCATCCGGCAGCGGGATGGCAGCGGATCACCGATGCTGTGGCTGCACCTCTTTTGGTTCTTCGGCCACCCCGAGGTTTACATCTCCATCCTGCCTGGGATGGGGCTCGCGTCTTCGCTGCTGGCGAACTTTACGCGGCAGCCCGTGCCGGGATACCGGTTCATGGTGGCGGCCACGCTGCTGATCGGCGTGCTTGGGCTCGGGGTGTGGGGTCACCACATTTTCGTGTCGGGTATGAATCCGTACGCCGGTACGGCTTTCGGCCTGACCACGATGGCGATTGCCGTGCCAAGTTCTGCCGAGGTGCTCACCTGGCTGGGCATGTTGTTCCGCGGGCGCATGCGGCTGACGAGCCCCATGTTGTTTACGCTGGGGTTTCTCTCCTTTTTCATTGCAGGCGGTTTAACGGGGCCGATCCTCGCACAGCCGGCGCTGGACAGCTATCTGCACAACACCTTCTTTGTGGTCGCGCACTTCCATCTTGTGATGGCGATGGCTGGAGTCTTCTCGGTTTTTGCCGGCATCTACTACTGGTACCCGCTGCTGACGGGACGGCGCATGAACGAGATGCTCGGCCAAATCCATTTCTGGATATCGCTCGTGGCCGCTTACGGCACGTTTTTCCCGATGCACCTGGCGGGGCTGGCCGGGGAGCCGCGGCATTACGCGCAGCTCAGCGGAACGGTTGAATCGTTTGCCAGCCTCATACCGGTGGAGCGCGGCATCACGTATTCCGCGCTGCTGCTGGCGGCGGCGCAGCTGATTTTTCTTTTCAATGTTTTCTGGAGCGCGCGCCGGGGACAATCGGTGGGCGAAAACCCGTGGCAGGCAACGACGCTCGAATGGTCGCCCATTGTGCATCCCATTATCTGTGCCGGACCGTATGTTTATGGACCCGGCGTTGCGGGCGATACGGATTTTCTTCCACAATGGGCTCGAGCGGCGTCTAACACGTCAAGCGCCGGGAGCCCGGGGCGGCAATCGGCAGCCGAACGGGAGTAAGCTTTTAGCACTCGACGAAGAACCAGAGCAGGGGAGCCGTCATGCCCGCCACCTTCACACGGCATCAGGTCGAAACCGAACGCAGAGACACCGGCTACGGCGGCAAACCGCCGCTGGACCGGCGGCCGACCGGCGGCGGAGGGGGCGATGAGAACTGGGATTCCCGGCCGTCGGGCCGGCGGGGACCGCGCGAATTGCTCATGCGGTACCGGCTGGCGGTGCTCTCGATCCTGACGGCTGACTTTGTTTTCTTTGCCGTCCTGATCAGCGTGTTTTTCGTCCGGCCCACTGACGGCCACATCGATGCCAGCGCGGGCTACATTTCCGACTGGCATCCTTTGTCGGTTCCTCCGATCCTGTGGCTCAATACGGCTGTGCTGCTTTTCTCCGCGGTGACGGCGGAAATTGCGCGACGCCAGCTCTTTCACGAGATCGACATCATGGAAGAATGGCTGGGCCTGGGCCGGCCGGCCGTGCGCCGTGCCGCTCCCTGGCTACTGGCGACGGTTGTGCTCGGCGGCCTGTTCCTCGCCGGACAGTGGGTCGCGTGGCACCAGCTGGCGCAGGAGGGATTGACGTTCTCGACCAATCCCAACAGCAACTTCTTCTATCTGGTGACCATCGCGCACGGCGTGCACCTGCTGCTGGGCCTTGGCGCGCTTGTGTTCGCGCTGGCGGCGATGTTCCGGTTCAAGCGCGTGGAGCGGCGGCAGATCGCGGTTGACTGCTCGGTGTGGTACTGGCACGCGATGGGCGTGTTCTGGGCGTTTATCTTCGCGCTGCTGATTTTTTCCCAGTACTAGAAGAACGGCCTGGCCTCGGAGTGCGGGCCGAGCGGGATCAATTCTGAGTGAAAGTAACGGCGGCGCCGTCGCCGTCGCACGTGCCTCCTGATACCGCGATCGCCGCGATCCACTGTCCGGGTTTGACCAGATCCGCAGCGCCTGCGAGGACCACGAGGGACTTGCCGTCGTTCATTTGCGCCGCCAGCGCCCATTCGTCGCCAATGACGGTTGAGGGGGTGAGAGCGATCTGATCACCCAGCTGAATCAGATTGCCGCTGGTGAAGCCGCAGCCCGCTCCGGGAAAAGTGATGGAACCAGTGAGCGGGAAAGCAAACTGCTCGGGAGTCGCGGACTGCTGAAGATCGAGGGTCACCGTCGATCCAGTGAGCGGATTGGCCGTGCCGGTTAGCGTGTCGGACGCTGTGCCCGTCAAGGTCCCGGTCAGCGGAGGAACCCAGGAGGCAATCATCGAGCCGCTGAGTCCGTCGGCGCATCCGCCTTTGGCGCTCCACGAGAGAGGGATGGTTTTGCCGTCGGAGGAGACCGTCCCGGTGGCGGTGAAGACGCTGCCGTTCCAGGGCGCCGATGTCAGCTTGAGGGCGCTGTTGGTGACGGCGCCGGTGAGCGTCGTGTCGAGCCCGCCGGTCAGCGAGCAGGAGGAATTGGTCAGCAGAAGAACCAGAACGTCGGCGCTGACCTGATTGCCGGCCGGAGTGAGGCTGCCACCGACAAAGGGCGGCAGCGATATCGATCCAATCGGAGGCGTAAACGCCCAGTTCCCGCTTACGGGGACGGCACCCGCTTGTTGGGTTCCGGTGCCGGTCATCGAACCCCCGCCGCAACCGCTGATGAGCAGAAGAACGAGACCGGCGAAAGCGATCCAGCGCCGCGCGTGCATACGAGCCTCCACTCCGGGGACGCGGACAGTATAGACCCAGACCGCGGACTTTGGCCGGGGAGCTACACTGATGCCACATGCGCTATGTAATCGCTTTTCTGGCGGTTGCCGGGATCGTCGTATCCGGTCTCGCGCTGCACGTCCACAACACCACCGGAACCGAGCCGTGCGATATTAATTCGCACTGGGATTGCGGCACAGTGAATCGCAGCTCTTACGCCACGGTGAAAGGGATCCTGTGGCACGTGCGCGCTTCGCGGCATCCTGATTCTGTGACGGGACCGGCTCCGCGGGATGGGTTTCCGGTGGCGACGGTTGGGATCCTTGGATATTGCGCGATTCTGCTGCTGGCGCTGCTGCGACGCCGCTGGCTGACGCTGCTGTTCGCGCTGGGGGGTCTGGCCTGCGCCCTGTACCTGAGCAACATCGAGGCGCACGTGCTGGAGGTGTGGTGCCTCTACTGCGTGATTTCGCAGTGCCTCATCGCGCTGATCACCCTGCTCTCGATCGGCTGGCTCTTCGCCCGTCCGCGACGCACCTGACGCGCGGACGTCCTATTATTGCCAGCAGCAGCAGATCAGCCGCAGCAGCACACGATGGAGCGCATGCCCCGCAATCTCGTCCGATGGCTCTTTGCCTCCGAGGGCGGTCCGCGGAACCGGTTTGTCCCGCGCTGGTTCGTTCTGCGCGCTCTGGGAGCGATCTACTTCTCGGCGTTTCTGGCACTGGTGTATCAGATCAAGGGGATGAACGGGCCGGACGGCATTCTGCCTGCCCATAATTTGCTCGAGGCGGTTCGGCAAAACGCGAGCGGCCTGCGCTTCTGGTACGCCCCTTCCCTTTTCTGGCTCTCGTCCGGCACGCACTGGATGATGGCCGTGACGTGGATCGGCCTGATCGCTTCGCTCGCGGTTGTTGTGAATGCGTGGCCGCGGTTCAGCCTGTTCGTTTGCCTCCTCTGCTTCATGTCGTTTGTGACGACTGCCGGGGATTTCTCGAGTTACCAGTCCGACGGCATGCTGCTGGAAGCGGGGTTCATCGCGCTGTTCTTTGCGCCACGCGGGCTGTGGCCGGGATTGGGCGTCGAGAGCCCGCCGCCTCGGGCTGCGCTTTTCCTGCTGCAGTGGGAGTGGTTTCGGATTTATTTCGAGAGCGGGATCGTGAAGCTGCTTTCGGGCGATCCGGAGTGGCGTCACCTGACCGCCATGGACGAGTACTACCAGAACGGGCCGCTGCCCACGTGGATCGGATGGTATGTCGAGCACCTTCCGCACTGGTTTCACGTGGCGACGGCGGGTGGCACGCTGGTGATGGAACTGGCGATCGTGTGGATGCTGTTTTTGCCGCGGCGGCTGCGGCTGATCTGCTTTTTCATCGTGACGCCGTGGGAGATCGGCGTGATCGTCACGGCAAATTATGCGTTTCTGAATTACCTGGTGCTGGTGCTGGGATTCCTCCTGCTCGATGATCGCAGCGTGCGATGGCTGGTGCCGGCGCAATTCCGCGCCGGGCTGGACGGGGCGCGAGAGCGGGAAGATGGGGTGAGGGACGAGGCTCCGCTATCGATTACCGCCGACGCGCAGCCGGAGGGGCCCGATAGGGC
>JBARMS010000065.1:0-16492 GCA_049802575.1 Acidobacteriaceae bacterium
CCGGCGGCCCGCACCAGTGGGATCCCCTGACGTACCTCTGCTTCTCGCGCTATCTCCGTCTCGATCCTTCGCGTTCCGAGGCGTTCGTCGCGTGCGCGCGCCTGCTGCTCGATGCCGGCGCCAATCCCAACACCGGCTGGATGGAGACCCTCGACGAAGACCCGCCCCGCCAGTTCCTCGAATCGGTCCTCTACGCCGCCGCCGGCCTCGCTAGGCATCCCGGCCTTACGCAGCTGCTGCTCGAGCGCGGCGCCGATCCCAACGACGAGGAGACCTGCTACCACGCGCCGGAAAGCTACGACAACACGGTCGTGAAGATCCTCATCGATTCGGGCCGCTGCAACGAGCGCTCGCTCCCCTGGCTCGCCACGCGCAAAGCCGACTGGCACGACGAGAAAGGCCTGCTGCTCGCCCTCGATGGCGGCGCCAACCCCAACTTCATGACGCAGTGGAGCCACACCCCTTTCCAGCATTCCATCCGCCGCGACAACGGGCTCGTCATGATCCAGATGTTTCTCGACCATGGCGCCGACCCGTACGCGCGCAACAAGGAGGGGCGCAACGCCTTCCAGATGGCTGCGTATCACGGACGCGGCGACATCCTTGCCGAGCTCGAGCGCCGCGGCTTCGTGCCCAACTTCGAACCGGCTGCCCCATCGCCGGGTGCCCCATCGGCCGCGGGTGCCCCATTCAAGCCTTCTGTTGGCTTGAGTGGGTCTGCGCTGGACGCCCTCGTCGCCGCCTGCGCCCGCGCGGACCGTCCCCAGGTCCAGGCCCGGCTCGCCGCCAATCCCGATCTGCAATCGCAGCTGTTACAAATGGGCGGCACGCTCCTCGCCCGCTTCGCCGGCGCCGACAATCTCGAAGGCGTCCGCGTGCTGCTCGACCTCGGCATCCCCGTCGACGCGCTGTGGCCCGAGGGCGACGCGTACTTCGACAACACGCGGAACTCGACCGCCCTGCACGTCGCCGCCTGGCGCGCCTGGCACGATGTCATCCGCGAGTTGATCGCGCGCGGCGCCAACGTGAACGCCACCGACGCCCGCGGGCGCACACCGCTGCAGCTTGCCGTGAAGGCCTGCATCGACGCGTACTGGATGCGCCGCCGCAAGCCCGACTCGGTCGCCGCATTGTTCGCCGCCGGCGCAACGAAGCAGGGCATCAGACTCCCCACCGGGTATGAGGCGATCGACGAATTGCTGCGATCCATCTGAGCTGCATCCGGGTGCCCCATATCTGCGCGATGTTCGCAGATGTGGGGTTCCTGCGCGCAGCGCGTCCGCCTGGACGGCGAGTCCCTTGCAATACATTGAACTGCGAGGTATAGTGATCCTCGATGGCATCCCGCCCCACCAATCCGAACTTCATGAACGGCGTTCCCGAGCTCCTCATTCTCCATCTGCTCGAGGAACAGGAAATGTACGGCTACGAGATCGTCCAGGCCATTCGCGCCCGCTCCCGCGAGGCGATTGCCGTGGGCGAGGGCGTCGTTTACCCGGTGCTGCACGCGCTCGAAAGCGACGGCGCGCTCAAGTCGCGCCGCAAAACCGTGCAGGGACGCAGCCGGATCTACTACTCGGTCACGCGCGCCGGTTCGCGGCGGCTCGCCGAGCTGGCCGAGAACTGGACGAGCCTGACCGCGGCCATCCAAAGCCTGATCGCAGGAGGAAAACATGCCCTTTCGTGAATTGCGCGAGCGACTGCTGCGCGCCGGTGTCGCGCCACGCCACGTGAGCCGTTATCTCGCCGAACTCAGCGATCATCTCTCGGACCTGACTGCGGAAGAGGCGCGTGGAGGCCTGAGCCGCGCCGATGCCGCATCCGCAGCGCTGGCCCGTCTTGGCGACACGGACCGCCTCGCCGCCGCCATTCTCGGCAAGCCGCAGTTGCAGTCCTGGTCCGCGCGCGCTCCCTGGGCTGCCTTCGCGCTCGCTCCGCTCTGCCTCCTCGCCGCCGCCTACCTGCTGGCGTGCCTCTGGTTGTGGCTCGGGTGGCATGCCTTTTTGCCCGCAGCCGACACGCCCTTCGGCGGCCACACGCATGGCCCCGTCTATGGCTTCCAGAACCTCTGCTTCCAGGCCGGCAAATACTTCTACATCGCCGCGCCCCTGCTCGTCGGATGGAGCATCGCGCTCGTCGCCGCCCGCCAGCGCCTGCGCGCCGCCTGGCCCATGGTGGGCTGCGCTCTCGTTGCCTGGATGGGCGCCACCGCCCGCATCACCGCCAGCCGCACGCTCGTTCCCCGCGGGCTCGGCCACATCACCATGGCATTCTTCATCCCTGGACCCTACGCCGTGGCTTCCTCGCTCGCGAGCGCTCTCGTGGTGTTCTCTCTCGCCGCCCTTCCGTACCTCTACTGGAGCCGCCGCACGCGCCGCTTCGCCGCATAGCGCACACCGTCACCGTGCTCCGGTCTCCGGTCAGCTGCGAAAGTCTCCTCCCGAGCGAGCCGTCCGATAACACAGCGCGCCGGCAGTTGGCGCGCTGCAATGGTTCAGGCGGCGAGCCGAAGAACCTGCATTTCACCCCCGGCCGCCCGCAACGCAGGTCCCCGCGGGGTGGTAAGCGAAGAATCTGCGACTGTTCTTCCGGCAAAATTCGCCGGCCCCCTCGCCGCCGCTTCCCTCAATGCACCCCTTTGCTTGCGTCCCAGTCGCCCGCCAGTTTCCGCACGTAGAGAATCTGCCCAAGGTGGTACGCATTATGCGCCCCCACATGCGCGATGAGCGACGCGTTGGCCGCCAGCTTCGCGTCGTCGGCGTTCTGCACCGCGGTTTCCCAGTCGGCCATCGTCTGGTTCAGCTTCTTCACCAGGTCGTCCCACTGCGCGGGATCGAAGTTGTTGAATGTGTCATCGTTGTTGCCCGAGAAAGCCATCGGCTTGGTCCCGTTGAATTGCTGCAGCGCCCGCGCATCCCAGTACCACAGGTGGTAGGCCAGTTGCCCCACCGAGTGCTGCCCCTTGCCCGGACTCCAGTTCGCCTGGTCCGCCGTCAATCCGGCCACGGCGACGCTCGCCGGAACAAACCAGTCTTCCTTGTCGTGCGTGGTTTGTAACTGCTCCAGCAGCACGCCGCGCAGCGTCGTCGGCGGCTTCTTGTTGTTTTGGGCGGAGGCGGCGAGCGGTACAGCCAGCAGCAGGACACAGGCAAGTCGACGCATGCGGAATTCCCCTTTTCAGTGGCGATTCCGCCGAATCTACCATGCTGCGTCGCCCTCCCGCCAGAACCACTGGCCGCCGTTCGTCACAATTCCGTCATCGCCGCCACGCGCTTGACTCTGCCTGCCTCACCGCCGATAGTGGATGCTTCATTTCCTCACCCGAGGTGACATGCATGTTGCGACGCACGGCGCCGTTGGCCCTCCTTTGTGCACTCTGCGGAATAGCCGCGCTCGCGCAGAACCAATCCGCGTCCGCAAACCCCGTCACCAAAGAGCTGGCCCCGTTCGTCAAAGTCGACGCCCCAGCCATCGTGCTCGTGCACGTGCGCGTCATCGACGGCACCGGCGCGCCCGCGAAAGACGATCAGACTGTGGTCATCGAAAAGGGCAAGATTACCGCTGTACGGCCTTTCGCGGGAGACGACATTGGGCCGTTC
Source organism: Acidobacteriaceae bacterium (assembly GCA_049802575.1). GTDB lineage: Bacteria > Acidobacteriota > Terriglobia > Terriglobales > Acidobacteriaceae > Palsa-343. The sequence continues at coordinate 3,600 of JBARMS010000065.1, forward strand.
AACGCAAAGCTCATCGACCTCACCGGCAAAACCGTTTTCCCCGGCCTCGTCGGCATGCACGAGCACCTCTTCTACCCCCTCCCTGGCGGCGGACCCGGCCTCCTGCCGCTCTACGGCGAAATGGCCGACTCCGCCCCCCGCCTCTACCTCGCCGGAGGCGTCACCGCCGCCCGCACCGCCGGCTCCCTCGAGCCCTACACCGACATCTCCATCAAACAGCTCATCGACGCCGGCTCCATGCCCGGCCCCAGGCTCTTCCTCACCGGCCCCTATCTGGAAGGCTCGCCCTCGATCGGCCCGCAGCTCCACACCCTCACCGGCCCCGACGACGCCGCGCGCCTCGTCAATTACTGGGCCGATGAGGGCATGACCTCCTTCAAGGCCTATATGCACATCACGCCCGACGAGCTGAAAGCCGCCGTCGACGCTGCCCACACCCATGGCCTCAAGATCACCGGCCATCTCTGCGCCGTCGGATTCAAAGAGGCCGCCTCTCTCGGCATCGACAACCTGGAGCACGGCCTCGTCGTCGACACCGAGTTCTACTCCGGCAAGAAGGAGGGCGTCTGTCCCGGCCAGCATCCGCCGCAAGCCGAGCTGGCGAAGATGGACGTCGAAGGCCCCCAGATTCAGGGCACGATCCAATATCTGATCGACCATCACGTCGCCGTCACCTCCACGCTGGCCATCTTCGAGAGCTTCGCGCCCAACCGCCCGCCCATGACGCAGGAAATGCGCCTGCGCGAAACGCTTCTGCCGGACGCGTGGGGCAGCTTCGTCACCACGCGCGCCATGATTGCCCAGCGCGCGGAGGAAGCGCCCGCCGAGAGCATATCCGGCCGCCTGCTGCAAATGGAAATGCAGTTCGAGCACGACTTCGTAAAGGAGGGCGGCGTGCTCATGGCCGGCTGCGATCCCACCGGCTACGGAGGCGTCCTCCCCGGCTTCGGCGATCAGCGGAACCTCGAGCTCCTCGTCGAGGCAGGCTTCACGCCCGAGCAGGCCATCCACATCGCCACGGAAAACGGCGCGCACTGGCTCGGCGAGGACGAGCACTTCGGCACCGTCGCCCCCGGTAAGGATGCCGATCTGGTCCTCGTCGACGGCAACCCGTCCAAGAACATCGCCGACGTCGAAAAAGTCGACACCGTCTTCAAAGACGGCATCGGCTACGACCCACAGAAGCTGATCGAATCGGTCAGGGGCTTGGTGGGGTTGCGCTAAATGGGCGGGTTGATTCTCGACATCTGGGTCGCTTTTCTCATCCGAACGTTAGCGAACGGATTTCGGCGTTTCCGCAGCCGCAAATGGCCCACTGCCAAAGCGAGGGTCTTCAGCGCATACGCAACGGGCAGCGGCGGTTTCGGCTGTGCGGTCACAACTGTTTCGTACGATTACCGCGTGGGCGATGAGAAATACTCCGGCACCTATGATTGGCCCTGTTTGTCGCACTCCGCAGCAGAGGACGACGCAAAGATCTATCCAAAGGGCAAAGAAATCACAGTCCTCTATAACCCCAACGACCCCTCCCGCTCAGTCGCCCTGCTCTAACCTCGCCTTGCACCAATCTTCCCGAGATCGTCATCCCGACCGAAGCGAAGCGGAGGGAGCCCCCGACCATCGCGAGGGGATGAGCCGCACAGCGGCTCCCGCCTTTACCCTCCCACCTCACGCCTTCAGCGTCGGAAGATTGCCACGAACTTCATCCCCGCCAGATAAGAGATGGGCGCACCAGAGGTGACTAGGGCGTTCAGGTCGAGCAGATAAAGCGGCTCACTCGATTTCACTCTCCGCCTCTTTTACCATCTCCAGTGTCAAAGCCCGTTCGGTTGGAGGAAAGCGCGGCAAGCCATTGGGAGACCGCCTGATATCGGGCCGCTCGGGCGGGGATTCCGCCTTTCGAACCAGTTCCCCGATCGCCGCTCCCAGCGTGATCCCACGCGCTGACGCATGAATCGAGAGAATCTGGAAAACGTCCTCATCGAGATCGACATCGGTTCTCATGCTGGAATCTCCCTGAGAGGGTACCAAAGTGTCCCCGCCACGCCGATTCTTCTTGATTCCTCTCCGCGCCGATGTCACTCTGAAAATAGAAGCCGTACCAGGAAGGACTCGCCATCGCGAGTCCTTTTTCGTTGCAGCCTCCAACGCTCCCAGGAGCCGCGAGCCATCGCACAACCGATGCGCCCGAACGTTCTTTCTAATCCTGATCGCCTCGCCGGGCGACCCATGTCTGCACGGTGTTCGCAGATGTGGATGCCGGCAATCTCGCAGGATGTCAACACAAGCGCCAATGCTTCATTCGCGCGCGTCAAGCCGTCAATCACGAGCGCGATTGATTCACTCGCAATCGTCAGCAAATGACGCGCATGCAATCATCCGCCCGCCGTGAGCCCTGCGAGTGATGCAAAGCCACTCCTGAATGAAGCAAAGACGCGCGTCTCCACCTGATTCACCCGCCGTGAGTTATCCGTTGTCGAGCTGGTTACGGCCCCCAAACGCACTGAAAACAAGTCATCGGACGACCGATGGGGGTGGGGGGCGCCGGTCGTTCTCGGCCCGATACTCGAACCTCTCAGTTCCGCCCCGTGTCCGTCCCATCGCCAGCCACGGAAGGCGCTGCCGCCTTCAGCGCGCTGAGTTCCGCCAGAACCGCTTGCCACCGAGCCGGGTCGCTCTTCGTCTCGATGGGCAGCGAAAGGTCGGCATAGAACGTAAGGATGTTCTCGCGCAACTGGGGCGACGTGGCCGCAAAGTTTCCTTCCGCGAGATTGTGCAGCAGCTTCGCGTAAGACTCGTCGGCGAGCGTGTACTCCGATGCGTGCGTGGGCTGGCCATCGTCCAGGTCGCAGTTGGGCAGCACGACCGTGCCCGCCCCGACCTCACGCAACAGCGCCTGATAACGATCGACCGTCAGGTTGATGCTCTTGATGTACAAATCCTCCGTTTGCGCCGTCGGATTGTCGAACGCCATGCCTTTGAAGGGACCAATTTTCGGAAAATAGCGCAACAGGGTCGACAGCACGCGCGTCCCGAAGCCCGGCCGGTTATAGGTCTTTCCCCAGGAATGTTCGTAATCGGAGCGCGACAGGCGATACAGAAATTTTCTCTTGGCAAAGTTGGGCGTCTCGCTCATCAGGTCTTTTTTGTGTGTTTGCAGCGCCACCTGGGTCATTTGCGGAATGACCCGGCTGACGGAAAAGCGATAGGAGCCGACTGCCATGTCCTCGTGCGTCAGCACGTCCTTCAGCTGCAATCCGTAGACGATCGGAAAGGTCCGCTCCAGCAAGGGCAGTGCGACCTCGAATCCGATGAAATCGTGGTATTGGTCCGATGCGTATCGATTCTTCGCCACCTGCAGCGTGTCGAAGCCGAACTCGGTTTTCAAATGCGCCTTCGTGTCCTGCGCGTAGCGAACCGAACTGCCATACCTGGCGCGCAGCTTCGGATAGTGAAGAGCCACCGCCTCATTCACCGCCGGATGGCCGTTGATGTCGGCCACATAGTGCGACAGCGCCCCCAGCGAGAAGGCGTATTCATCGGCATCCTGGCTCTGGCGCAGCAACTCCAGGACAAAATCCCCGCTGCGCACATAATGCACCAGATCGCTGAACTCCCTGTTTCCGAAGGGATAGTACCCCAGATCCTGAATGACGGAGCCGCCGTACGCGTAGGCGTGCGCCTCCTTGACCTGGTCTGCCGTCAGGTTCGGAAACCGCTGCAGCAACAGAGGGAGAATCTCCGTTTTCCAAGCCAGATCCACGATTTCTTCGTGCGTGAGCACGGAGTAGCCCGACAATGCAGTGCTGGAAAGCAGCCCAATGAGGGCGAGCGCGGCCGCACGCGCACAATTCGAATGCCGCAAACGGAGTAAGAGGGACATGAGGCCGATCTGCTGAGCGTAGACGCGCGGTGCAAGACGCTTCTGCAACGCACAGAATGGTCAGAGACCCGCTGAAGCGCGTCGGCAAAAACTCGTGCGCTGCAAACACGCCAGATACGGCCACTCTTTCATACGGCGCCGCTCAAAACTGTTCAATTTTGACCGCGTTGCCGCCTCGATCGGCAGGCTTTGCGCGCCCCATTACATCGTCTTCTCCGCCAGATACAAATACATCTCCGCCCAGCTCCGCGCCGTTTCCTTCAAATCCGCCCCAGCTCCGTGCCCGCCCTCCACAATCTCATCGTAGAGGAATGGCTCGTGATACTCCTCCATCTTCGCGGCGAACTTGCGCGCGTGCTGCGGACCCACACGGTCATCGCGCGTCGTGGTAAAGATGAACGGCTCCGGGTACTTCACGTCCGGCTTGAGCTGGTTGTACGGCGAAATTTTCTCGAGGAACGCCCGCTCCGCCGGCACGCTCACCGATCCATACTCGCCCACCCAGCTCGCCCCCGCCGCGATGTGCTCAAACCGCAGCATGTCGAGCAGAGGCACCTGAATCACGATCGCGTTGTACAGGTCAGGATGCTGCGTCATCTCTACGCCCATCAGCAGGCCGCCGTTCGATCCGCCCATGATGCCCAAATGGCGCGGCGAAGTGATCTTCCGCGCGATCAGCGCCTCGGCCACCGCGGCAAAGTCGTCGTAGATGCGCTGGCGATGCGTCTTCAGCCCGGCCTCATGCCACGCGGGCCCGAACTCGCCGCCGCCCCGGATGTTGGCCAGCACAAACACGCCGCCCTTCTCCAGCCACAGCTTCCCGCGGATGGCGTTATAGTTCGGCGTCATCGCCACCTCGAAGCCGCCATAGGCGTTCAGCAGCGTCGGATTCTCGCCGTTGTACGCCATGTCTTTGCGATGAACGACAAAGTACGGAACCTGCGTGCCGTCCTTCGAGGTGGCATACAGCTGCTCGACTGTATCCTGCGAGGCATCGAACATCGCCGGCTCCGACTTCGAAGGCGTCAGCCGTCCCGTGGCGGCATCGCCGGCCAGCAGAGAAGGCGGCGTCAGAAAGCCTTCCGTCGTCAGGAAGAAATCGTCCGTAGTGTCGCTGGCGGTCGCAATGTCGATCGTGATGTTGTCCGGAACCGCGAGCGCCGCCTTGCTCCAGCCGCTCGTCCCCGTCGGCGTATAGACATACGCGCGCCCCAGCACATGCTTGAGCGTGGTCACCAGGAAGCGGGTGCGCGTCGTGGCGCAGGAGCTGAGGAACTCATCGGCGGTGGGCGCGAAAACCACCGTGGGATGCAGATGCGCCGGGTCGCGCAGCACATCCGCCACGCGCACCTGCACCAGCGATCCCTGCGTGAACGTGGCGCCGCCGGCCGCGGGCGTCCAGTCCTCGTGCAGCTCAATGATCAGCCGCCCATCGATCATGGCGGCGGGATTTGCCTTGCGCGGAATGCCCAGCTGTACCAGGCCACCCGTGGTCTTCACAAAGTAAAGGTCCTCGAAGAACGACACGGTGCGCTGGATCATCGTCACGCGATCGCCCTGCTCATCGTTGATCACGAACCCTGAATCGGAGATGTCAGAAGGCTGCCCGCGGAAAATCTCCTTCGCGCTGGCCAGCGGCGTGCCGCGCTTCCACTCCTTCACCACAAAGGGATAGCCGGACGCGGTCATCGTCCCCGGACCCCAGTCGCGCGCGATCAGCAGCGTGTCCTTGTCCTCCCACGCGACGTTCTGCTTGCTGTGCGGCGCGACAAAGCCGCCATCGACAAAGCTGGCCGTCTTCAAATCGAATTCGCGGTCGGTCGAAGCGTCTTCACCGCCCACCGAGAGGCTCGCCATGCAGAGGCGCTCGCCGGGGTAGAGGCAGTTGAGCCCGTGCAGCACCCAGGTCGTGTTCTCCTTCTTGCCCAGCGCATCCACATCAAGCACCGTCTGCCAGTGCGGATCGGCCGTCGAGTAATCGGCGATCGTCGTGCGGCGCACCAGGCCGCGCGGATTGTTCTGGTCGGTCCAGAGGTTATAGACGGTGTCGCCGTGCAGAGATGGCCGGGGCAGGCGATTCGGATCTTCCGCCACCTGCAGCGCCTCGGCGTTGTAAGCGGCGAAGCGCGGGTCGGCCTCCATCACTTTGGCGGTACGCGCATTCTCCGTCTTTACCCACGCCATCGCTTCGGGGCTGGTCGGCGCCTCCAGCCAGATGTATGGGTCGGCTGGAAGAGTCGGATCCTGCGGATAGAGCGCCGGCTGGTTCGCCGCTGCCTGGGGTTGTGCGGAAGTATTCTGCGCGGCAAGTCCCGCTGCGCTCAGCGCGAGGCAAATGCCCGCGACAACCTCGGCAATCAAGGCACGACGGTTAGACATCCGGGAAACACTCCTTCGGGGGAGTGCACCCAATTTACCAGCCGAGAATGGCCTGCAGCGGAGTCAGCGTAGCCGCCCCGCGGAATTTCAGAGCGTGGGCGCTCCTGACGCGGGAGACGGCTTCTCCGCCTGCAACACTTCCTTACCGTCGCGCTTGTAAACCACCCCCGCCTTCATCACGAAGTTCACCTGGCTCATCACCTGAATGTCGTCGAGCGGATTGCCCGGCACCGCGACCAGATCGGCAAACTTGCCCGCTGCCACCGTGCCTATCTCATCGTCGTGGCCGAGCAACTGCGCCGCGTTCGTCGTCGCCATTTGCAGCGTGTACGCAGGCGGCAAGCCCGCCTTCACCAGATAAACGAAGTCCTCCCAGTTCTGCCCATGCGGATAGACCCCGGCGTCGGTGCCATACGCGAACTTCACTCCGCCCTTGTAGGCGCGCGTCACGGTGTTCATGATCTGCGGCCCAATCGCCAGCGCCTTCGCCGCAACGGTCGGCGGATACGCCCCCTTCTTCGCCTGCATGGCGACAAATTGTCCCGTGTACACGGTGGGGCAATAGAAGGTGCCATGCTGCTTCATCAGCGCGATGTCCTGGTCGTCCATAAAGGTGCCGTGCTCAACGGAGTCCACGCCGGCAATCACCGACCGCCGGATGGCCTCCGCGCCATGCGCATGCACCGCGACCTTCATGCCGTAGTCGTGCGCAGTCTCCACCAGCGCGTTCAGTTCTTCCTGCGACATTTGCGGTCCCGACCCGTTCGTCCCCAGATCCATCACGCCGCCTGAAGGCATCGCCTTAATCAGGTCCGCGCCGTTCTTGTAATGCAGCCGAACCACCTTCCTTGCCTCGTCCGGCCCGTTGAAGATCGACTGCAGCGGACCGGGGTCGCCCTGCAGCTCCAGGCTAAGCCCATTCGTGTGGTCCGCATGGCCGCCCGTGGTGCTGATCGCCGGTCCGGCGGTAAAGATGCGCGGCCCGATCACCGTCCCCGCCGCAATCTCATCGCGCAGCGCAACGGTGTCGTAATCGCTGTCGCCCACGTTGCGCACCGTGGTAAACCCGGCCATCAGCGTCCGCCGCGCATAGAGCGTGGATCGCAGCACACTATTCGCAAAGTTCAGGTGAGCCTGCTCGGTGTAGGTGTTCTTGCCGAACTGCATGTCGAGATGCACGTGATCGTCGATCAGGCCGGGCAGGCAGGTCGCTCCCGGCAAATCGATCACCGTGGCGTCGGCCGGCGAGGCGCTGCCCGGCTCGATCTTGTCGAACTTGTCGCCCCGGATATAAACCGTCGTCGCGCCCAGCATCTTCCCGGCGGTCGCGTCGAAGAGGGCAGGGCAGTGCACCACCGTGAGCGGCGCCGCTGTTTGCGCAGTTGCCATCGGGTGCAGTGCGACGAGCAGAATCAACGCCGAAACAGACGCGCAACCGGCAGAGCGAAGCATACGCATGGATGGGATCTCCTTACAGGGCATGAGCCAATAGGGATGGGGACGCGCATCCATTCTGCACGCAAAAAGTATTTGGCGGGAAATTTCAGTGAGGGGGGACTGGGGACGCGATTCGAGGAGCGCGCCCCATGGTCTTTCAGCCCGAGGGCTCGCCTACACCTGAACGGCGACCGCCGGAGCAGCGACGGCCACCGTCGCTTCCTTATAGAGAGCCGCGCCGGCAATGGTGCCGATCACCAGTTCAACAAACGAGCCGAGAGCGGTGTAAGAGGCTACCTGCTTCGAGAAGATACCGCCGTACACTATGAAGCTCAGGTTCGGCAGCAGCGATCCGATCGCCCAGGTAACCACGGCTGCCTTGAAAGCCGTGTTGACGCCAGGACCGAAACGGCTCCGGATAGCGGCATAAACCCAGAGCGCCAGCAGCCCTTCGATGATGCCGAGCACATTGAACCAGGCCCATGTAGAAGGCGTAAAGCCGCTCAGGCCGAGCGACGTCATCACACCGGATTGCCAGGCAGGCTTGAGCCACAAACCATCGACGATGAACCCGATGATGTCAATGACGACACCTGCCACCAGACCACCGAGCAGCCAACGGCGAAAATTGATATTCCGCATACCACCTCCTTTGAGGGGATGACGGAGTATAACCCTATCCCGCTGAGGCTCAACTAGAACTTTAGTGTCAGTCTAGGTACGGATGGTGGGACCCGCGCCCGAAGCGGCCCGCGCCTATCCCGCCCGGCCCGCGCCCAGGCGCTCTTCGAGGACCACAGTAACGCGGTCTCCGGCGCCTTTCCCGATGGCTTTCAGCAGTTCCGCTCTCAGTGGTAACTTATGCCGGCCGTCGCCCAGCGCCATGAAGGAGCTGCGGAACGCAACCCCCTCGACCGTCCCCCGCACCTTCACCAGGCCGCGGGTTTTGAAGAACTCCACCGATTGCGGCCAAACAACGTAGGTATGCCCGCCTTTGGCCGGCGATTTTTCGAGCGTAGCGGTGAACCTCGCGAGCATGGTCCGTCACCTCGCGCCCGCGGCAGCCATCTTCGCCCGCATGCGCGCCTCGGCCGCATCGCTCCAGTACTTGCAGTTCAGGCGAATGAACACCGACGAGTACGGAATGGTCATGTTGGTTTTCAGCACCAGCACCTGGAACGTCTTTCCCGACTCGGCAACCGTCGCGATGATCTTGTCATGCGGCATGGAGTGAATCGGATAGTCGCGCAGCAGATCGGTGATGTTGGTGCGGTACTGCGCGACCCCCGGCGCGTCCTCGTCGGAGACAAACGGCAGCTCCGCGTCCATAAAAATGTCCGGGCGCACATGTTCGCTGTTGTTGATCCGGTTGAGCACGAATTCCAGCACGTACTGCATGCCGGCCCGCGTGTCGATCGTTTCCACCCCGGGCGACGACTGCAGCGGATACGCCGAGTCAACCACCAGGATCCAGTTCCGATGCCCGAGCAAAGGCAGCATCTCGAGCACTTTGGATTGCCAGTCATTGTGCGATTCAGCGGTCTGCGCCGGCGCGAGCGCCGGGGCACAGAGCAAGGCCAGCGCGAGCAGTTTCCTGAACATCGGATGAGTATCGCAGATTCACTCCTTCCTGAGGCGAAGAAGATGCGAAAACCGCGCTAGAATCGGAAGATGCTCTCGCCGGTGACCCCAGTTCCCGAGCCGCCTCCGGAATTGCCTGTCCCCGACTCGCTCGCCTGGGCGCATCCCGTGGTGCGCGAGTGGTTCGTCCGCCGCTTCGGCACGCCCACCGAGCCGCAGGAGCAGGGCTGGCCGATCATTCACGCCGGCCAGCCGGTGCTCATCTCCGCGCCCACCGGCTCCGGCAAAACGCTGGCCGCCTTCCTCATCTGCATCGACGGCCTCATCCGCAAAGCGCTCGACGGCCGCCTCGGCTGCGAGACCGAGGTCGTCTACGTCTCGCCGCTCAAGGCGCTCTCGAACGACGTGCAGAAGAATCTCGAGCAGCCGCTGCGCGAAATTCAGCAGCTGGCTCTCGACCGCGGCTACCTCTGCCCGCCCGTGCGCGCCGCCGTTCGCACCGGCGACACGCCCGCAGCCGAACGCCGGGCCATGCTGAAAACGCCCCCGCACATCCTGGTCACGACGCCCGAGTCGCTCTACATCCTGCTGACCGCAGAGAAGAGTCGCGAGCATCTGCGGCGCGTCCACACCGTCATCGTCGACGAGATTCACGCCATCGCCGACGACAAGCGCGGCTCGCACCTGGCGCTGAGCCTGGAGCGTCTCGACGCCCTCGTGACGGGCGAGAACGCCCTGATGGCCGGCGCAAGTTTGCTTTTGCATCCGCGCCCATTGCGCATCGGCTTGTCGGCCACGCAGAACCCCATCGAGCTGGTAGCCGAATTCCTCGGCGGCGAACAGGCGCGCAGGCCCGGCTGCGCCGTCACCATTGTCCAGGCCGGGCAGCGGCGCACGCTCGATGTGGCCATCGAGGTGCCGACGGATGAGCTGGGCTCCGTCGCCACCATGTCCATCTGGGAGTCGGTCTACAACCGCATCGCGGAGCTGGCGCTCCAGCATCGCTCCACCCTCGTCTTCGTGAACACGCGCAGCATGGCGGAACGCGCGGCCTTCCAACTCGGCGAGCGGCTCGGCGCGGAGAACGTGGCCTGCCATCACGGCAGCCTCAGCCGCAAGCTGCGCCTCGATGCCGAGCGGCGGCTGAAGGCGGGCGAGATTCGCCTGCTGGTCGCGACGGCTTCGCTGGAGCTGGGCATCGACATCGGCACCGTCGACCTCGTGTGCCAGATTCAGTCGCCGCGCGCCATCGCCGTTGGCATGCAGCGCGTCGGCCGCGCAGGACACTGGCGCGGCGCCATCCCCAAAGGCCGATTTTTCGCCGTCACGCGCGACGACCTCGTCGAGCAGGCAGCGCTCCTCCGCGCCATGCGCGCCGGCGTGCTCGACCGCCTGGAGATTCCGGCCAAGCCCTTTGACGTGCTCATGCAGCAGATCGTCGCCGCCTGCGCCGCCGAGCCCTGGGAGGAGCGCGCTCTGTTCGACGTCTTCCGCCGCGCGCATCCTTACCGCGATTTGCTGTGGCAGGAATTCGACGAGGCCCTGTGCCTGCTGGCCGAAGGCATTGAGTCCAGCCGCGGGCGCTATGGGGCGTACCTTCTGCGCGACCGCGTGCAGGGCCGCGTGCAGGCGCGGCGCGGAGCCCGCACCACCGCCATCACCAACGGCGGCGCCATTCCCGATGCGGCGGTGTACCCGGTCATTTTGCAACCGGAAGGCGTACAAATCGCTACGCTCGACGAGCACTTCGCCGTCGACTCCTCCCCTGGCGACGTAGTGCAGCTCGGCAACGCGAGCTGGCGCATCCAGCGCATCGAAAGCGCTGGCCGCGTGCTGGTGGAGGACGCGCACGGAGCCCCGCCCACTCTGCCCTTCTGGTTCGGCGAAGCGCCGCTGCGCACCCGCGAGCTCAGCGAGTTTGTCGCCGAGCTGCGCGAGGAGATCGACCGCCGCACGCGCGATGTGCTGCCCGGCTACATCAGCCAGTCCATGCCGGAGATCGCAGAGGCCGTGGCGTTCCTCAAGAGCGAGTGCGGCGTGTGCGATGCCGGTGCCGAGCAGATGATCGCCTACATCGCCGCCGGGCGCGCCGTCCTGGGCACGGTTCCATCTGTAACCACCGTGGTGGCGGAACGCTTCTTCGACGAAGGCGGCGGAATGCAGCTGATCCTGCATGCTCCCTTCGGAGGCCGCATCAACAAGGCCTGGGGCCTTGCCCTGCGCAAGCGTTTCTGCCGCGGCTTCAACTTCGAGCTGCAGGCGGCCGCTACTGACAATGGCCTGAACATCTGTCTCGCCGAGCAGCACAGCTTTCCCCTCAGCGACGTCTTCCATTTCCTGACCACGGATACCGTGACCGAACTGCTGGAGCAGGCTTCGCTGGCTGCGCCGGTCTTCAAAACGCGCTGGCGCTGGGACGCGTCGCGCAGTTTGCAACTGCTACGGTTCCAAAAGGGAAAGAAAGTCGCGCCGCAGGTGCAGCGCATCCGCTCCGACGATCTGCTGGCCAGCGTGTTTCCGCAGGCCGCCGCCTGTTTCGAGAACATCGAAGGCGACATCCAGATCCCCGATCATCCACTGGTGAAGGAAGTCATGCGCGATGTGCTCGACGAAGCCATGGATCTGAAGGGACTGAGGGCCGTCCTCGCCGCGATGCACGATGGCCGCATTCGCTGCGTGGCCGTCGACACCACCACCCCCTCGGCGTTTTCGCACGAACTCATCAACGCGAACCCATTTGCCTTTCTCGACGATGCCGGCCTCGAGGAGCGTCGCACGCGCGCGGTGCAGATGCGCGGCGTCCTGCCGGATGCTGCGCTCGGCGAAGCTGGCCGCCTGTCCGCGGAGGCCATCGCCGAGGTGCGCGAGGAGGTTTGGCCCGACATGCGCGATGAGCATGAGCTGCACGATTTGCTCTGCGCGCTCGTGGTTGTTCCCGCCGAAACGCTGGACGCGCCGCAGGCTCGCCACTGGGCCGAATTTGTAACCCGGCTGGAGCGAACCGGCCGCGTTTCGATGGCGCGGACCGGGATGCGCACCTATCTCGTGGCTGCGGAAAGGGCTGCGTGGTTGCGCCAATTGCTGCCATCGGTGGAAATCGCTGTGGAAATGTGGATAACCCCCGGTGAACCGCCCACCCACAGTGACATTTTGCTGAAAACGCTACAGGGATGGTTACAAATTACCGGCCCAGTCACATCGGCAAGCTTTGCGGCACGCCTGGGTCTCGACGCGGGCGACGTTTGGCAGCAGATGCTGCGCCTTGAGGCCGCCGGAACCGCTCTGCGCGGCGTCTTCGAAGGCAGGCCCGGGCAGGCAGCAATTCCCGATTACGACGTGGAGTGGTGCGAGCGGCGCATCCTGCAGCGCATCCACAAGCGCACCCTGCACACTCTGCGCAAACAGATTGAGCCGGTGACTCCGGCGGTGTACATGCGCTTCCTCCTCGACTGGCAGCACCTGGGAGAGCAGCGGCAGCTCAGCGGCGAGCAGGGTGTGCTGGAAGCGCTCCGCGGGCTCGAGGGCTTTGAAGCGCCGGCAGCCGAGTGGGAGCGGACCATCCTGCCCCAGCGCGTGGCGGCCTACGATCCGCGCTGGCTCGACGCGCTCTGCC
>JBARMS010000066.1:0-35617 GCA_049802575.1 Acidobacteriaceae bacterium
GCCTGGCTCTGGGCGCGCCGGGGAGCGCTGTGCTGCGCGAGGCCATGCTGGAGGGGCTGATCCTCAGCGTTTCCGGCGGCCTGCTTGGCCTCGCCCTCGCGGCCGCCGGCCTTCACACCGGCGTCCAGCGATTGCCCGAATCGATGCCGCGCATCGACAGCATCTCCATTGACCCGGCGGTCGCGCTCTTTGCGCTCGGGCTGGCGGTGGCCACCGGTGTTGCCTGCAGTCTCGCCCCGGCCTGGGCTGCTCTGCGCGCTAATCTGCTGGAGACGCTGCGCAGCGACAGCCGCACCGGCACAGGCAGCGTCCGTCAGGGCTGGCTGCGCTCCACGCTCATCGTGGCCGAAATCGCCATTGCGCTCGTGCTGCTCACCATGTCCGGCGCATTTCTGCGCAGCTACCAGAAGATGCTTGCGGTCGATCCCGGCTACCAGGCGGCGCATGTGCTGATCGCGGGCTATCAACTCTCGGCGCAGCATTACACCAGCGATGGCGCCATCGTGACCTTCAATCACGAGGTGGTGCGCCGCCTGGCCGATCAGCCATCGGTCGTGGCCGTCGCTCTGGCCAATACGCTGCCGGCCTCCGGCAACTTCTCCGCCGGCGCCTACACCGTCGAGGGTATGCCTCTCGCCGCCTGGAGGCTGAAGTTTTCCCCGTTCACGCTCGTCGACGGGGATTATTTCCGCGCCCTGAGCATTCGCCTGATTGCGGGCCGCTTTTTCAACGAGCGCGATCGCTCTGACGCTCCGCTCGTCACGATCGTGAATCAGACCATGGCGCAGGAATACTGGCCCGGCCAAAGCGCGCTGGGCAAGCGCCTGCACATCGGCAATCCGAAGAAGGGACTGCCGTGGGCTACGGTCGTGGGGGTGGTGGCCGACACGAAGCCTGGCTCGCCCGATGAGCCGCCCGACGACCAGTTCTACATGCCGCTGGAGCAGCCTGCCGTGCTGAACGGCCCCACCACGCCCGCGCAGCTCACCATGCCCACCACCGGCTTCATCGCGCTGCGCTCGACGCTGCCCCCCGAGCAGATGATCCGCACGCTGCGTTCGGTCGTCGCCGCCATCGACCCGCAGCTCGTGCTCGATCCGGTGCAACCTCTGGCGGAATCGGTCTCGAACATCGAAGCGCCGCGGCGCTTCAATACGCAGCTCATTGCGGCGTTTGCCCTGGCGGCGCTGCTGCTGGCCGCGATGGGCATCTATGCCGTGATGGCGTTCAGCGTGTCGATGCGCACGCAGGAAATTGCCATCCGCATGGCGGTCGGCGCACAGCGCAGCGGGATTGCCCGGCTCATTCTGGGCTCCGGCGCGAGGATTGCGCTGCTGGGCTGTGGGCTGGGGGTGTTCGGCTCGGTGGCTATCGCGCGCCTGGTGCGGGCCTTCCTGTTCGGCGTGAGCGCGACGGATCCGCTCATCTATCTGGGAAGCGTGGCCATCATGCTGGCGCTGGCGCTGCTGGCCTCGGCGCTGCCGGCGTGGCGCGCCGCGGCTGGCGATCCGGCAAAATCGCTCCGCGCGCCCTGATCGCCAGCGCTATTTCGGCGTGTTGTCGAGCACCTTCAGGACCGAATCGACGTTCGGCTGCGAGTTTTTCAGATACTCGCTCACGCGGGTGCGCTCTTCTGAATCGAGGGTGGGAACCAGGGCAATCATGCGGCGCATCGTAGTGGCCACATCGTCCACCAGATTCATCACGCGAATGGCTTCTCCGGAAAGCGGCATAGACGTCAGTTGACCTCGTTCCTATTTTCGGCCACGCAGGGGCCTCCGGTAAAGCCGCGCATTTTCACGGGTGATTCCAGATCACGAGTCAAGGCTAACGAATCCGTGCCGGACTTCTGGACACCTAAACCCTGATCCCTGCACCCTCGTCCCTGGGTTCGGCCAGATAGATCTTCACGTAGTCGAGGTAATTCCGCGCGTACATCAGGATGTCTTCGCGGTCGTCCGACGTCAGGTCGCGGCGCACCTTGCCGGGGACGCCGGCCACCAGCGACCGCGGCGGCACCACCATGCCTTCCGGAATCACGGCGCCGGCCGCGATGATCGATCCCTCGCCGATGCGCGCGTTGTTCAGGATGGTCGAGCCGATTCCGATCAGGCACACATCCTCGATGACGCATCCGTGCATGGTCGCGTTGTGGCCGATAGTGACCCATTCGCCGACGATCACCGGATACTTGTAGCGCATGCCGTGCAGCACCGCGCAGTCCTGCACGTTGGAGTGCGCGCCGATGCGGATGGAATGCACATCCCCGCGCACCACGGCGTTCATCCACACGCTCGCGTGCTCCCCCATCTCCACATCGCCGATCACCTGCGCGGACTGATCGACATAGCAGGAGGCCGGAATCACCGGCGTTTTTCCCTGATACGGCCGAATCATGGCAATAGTGTAGCCCGCCGTAGTATGCGCCCGGCGAGACCTGACGGCGAGGGGATCTCAGAGTTTTTCGAGATTACCGAAATTGAGGCGCCGGATGGGAAAGACCTTCACACGCTGACCACCGGACAGGGTGAATCCCGCACCATCGCGTAGGTCAGATCGCGCAGCCGTCCCTCTGCTCCCGGCAGCGGGCTCCTGCCGATCACCAGCAGGTCGGCGTCGGAGAGCCGCACCGCCCCGAGCAGCGCTTCTTTCACCGGTCCCACCGTGATGCGCACCGGCAGCTGCGTACCCACGCGCTGCTGCAGCTCGTCGATCCGCCGCCGCACCTCGTGCCGCTCTTCGCTCTGGATCTGCTCCGCGAGATCGAGCTGCAGAGGCAGCTTGCGGTCCGTCGCCTGGATCGCGTGGATGATCCGCAGCCGCGCGCCCGCTTCCTGCGCCAGTTGGTGAGCGTGGCGGAGCACCCGTTCCGAGTCTTCGCCCATGCCGATCGCGCACACCCACCCCCGGTGCTCCAGAGGCCGCGGGGCAATCGTCTCCGCGTGGCGGCTCGTGACCACCAGGCAATCGGCGTCGTTCAGCACCTTCGCCGTCGTCGACCCCAGCAGCATCCGCCGGAAAATCCCCGAATGCGTGGGCATCATAATCGCCTCGAAGCCGTTCTGCGCCGTCGCCGCAATTTGTCGCGCGGCATCGCCCGTCGCCACGATCCTCGCCGCCTCTTCGGGCGGAAACTCCGCGTGCAGAAACCCCTCCAGCCGCTGCCGCGCCGCCTCCAGATGATCGTCCGTCACGTCGGCCGGGCTGCGCATATACATCTCCAGCGCGTTGAAGCTGGCCGGATCCACCACGTGAATCAGCGTCACCCGCGCCCGCAGCATGGCCGCTGCCCGCTTCACATAAGCGCCCATCGCCACGCACGACGGCGAAAAATCCACTGGAAACAAAATGTTCCTGATCAGAGTCACTGCTGGGGCCTCGTGCTTCCCCGGGTTTCCTTCTCCAACATTCCTCTTCCCGTGAGTAACGATGTCCGCATCGCCCCTCGGTTGCGCGGATTCCGCCAGGCGCGCACTCCAAAGTAACATCAGCCCCCGCTCGCTGCTGCATCCCCGGAAACCGCCCGCCCCTCCCGCTCCACGCTAAAATCAAAAGAATCATGCAGGATACCGAAGCGCCGCGCCCCATTCCAACCCTTTCTGGCTGGTCAGAGCCGGAACTGGACCGGGCCTTCGCAAACATCGCCGCTGAGGTGGAAAGCTACGCCACCACCCTGATGACGCCCGAGGATCGCGAACGCTTCCGCCTCGCCTGGCTGGGCCGCAAGCAGGGCCGGCTCAAGCTCATTTCCGACGCATGGCTGAAGGCCGCTCCCGCCGACGCGAAAAAACTCATCGGCCAGCGCTTCAACACGCTCAAGACGCTGATCGAGGCGCGGCTCGACCAGGCCGACGCCGGCACGCCCGCGGCGCAGCTGGATGCCGAGGCCATCGACATCTCCCTCCCCGGCACCGCGCATCGCCCGGGGGCCGAGCACCCCATTATTAAGACCTGGAATGAGATCGTCGCGATCTTTGCGCGCATGGGCTACTCGGTCGGCGTCGGGCCTGAGGTCGAGACCGACTACTACAACTTCGAGTCGCTCAACTTCCCGCCGGGCCACCCCGCGCGCGACACGCAGGATACCCTCGTTGTCGCCGGGCAGGAGCGCAAGCCGCTGCGCGAGCGCCTGCTGATGCGCACCCACACCTCGCCCGTGCAGATCCGCACCATGGAGCGGCAGCCTCCGCCGCTGCGCATTGTCATTCCCGGCAAGGTGCACCGCAACGACGCCGCCGACGCCACCCATTACCCCATCTTTCACCAGGTGGAAGGCCTCTGCGTCGACACCAACATCACTTTTGCCGACCTGAAAGGCACGCTCGACTTCGCCATGAAGGCGCTCTTCGGCTCGAGCGTGAAGACGCGCTTCTTCCCGTCGTTCTTCCCCTTCACCGAGCCGAGTGCCGACGTGCAGATCAGCTGCCCCTTCTGCGGGCAGGCCGGCTGCCGCAAGTGCAAATACTCCGGCTGGATCGAGCTGCTGGGCTGCGGCATGGTCGATCCGGCGGTCTTCGAGTTCGCGAGGCTGAAGCAGCCGGCCTACGACCCGAAGAGGATCAGCGGCTTCGCCTTCGGCATGGGCATCGACCGCGTTGCCATGATGAAGTACGGCATCAGCGAGATTGGGCTGATGTTTTCGGGGGATCTGCGGTTTTTGGAGCAATTTGCGTGAAGCAGCGGCGAAGCGGCCAGGAGTGAAGCGGTCAGGGGTGAAGCGGCCAGGAGTGAAGCGGCCAGGATCAAGCGGCCAGGAGTGAAGCGGTCAGGGAGAGGGCGGCTGGCGAGAGCAACCTATGCGAGTAAGACAATTTCGAGATCTTCACGTCTGGCATAAGGCTATGGCGCTGGCCCGCGAGGTTTATGTAATCACCCAGTCGTTCCCTAAGCCCGAACAGTTCGGCCTCACCAGCCAAATGCGACGAGCCGCCGTGTCCGTTCCCAGTAACATCGCTGAGGGACAGGGCCAACTCACCGACAAAGCGTTCGTCCTCTACCTGACCCGCGCAAGAGGTTCGCTCTACGAAATCGAAACGCAACTGGAACTGGCCGAAAGTCTCGGGTTCATGACAATGGCCAGCCTGGAGCCAATTCCGGCGGCTTGCCAGGAGGTCGGCCGCATGCTGCACGGATTGATCAACTCAATGAGAGAGGAAAAAAGAGAGGGATAGTGTTTCTTGCTGGCCGCCTTTTGCCTGACCGCTTTATCCCCGACTGCTGACCGCTACGCACCATGAGAATTCTTTCCAGTTGGCTTCGAGAATATGTCCCCGGCGTGAGCGTATCCGATCGCGCTCTGGCCGACGATCTGACCCTGCGCGGGATCGCTGTCGAAGGCGTCTTCGACCTGGGCGAGTTTGGCTCGCTCTTTGAGATGGACATCACGACGAACCGCGTCGATGCCATGAACCACTACGGCATCGCTCGCGAGGCCGCGACGATTTATGGACTTTCGTTGGTGCCCCTGGACGCGTCGCTCGGGGCCGCTGCCAATGACGCTGACCGTTCTTCTCCTGGCCGCATCATCCCCGGCCGCTCTACCCCTGGCGACGCCTTCCCCGTCTCCATCGAAGCGAAGGATGGCTGTGGCCGTTTTACGGCCCGCATTCTTCGCGACGTGAAGATCGGCAGCTCGCAGGATCTCATCCATCACGAGCCGGTCGCACACCGCTTCCGTCTGCTGGAGCAAAAGCCCATTTCCAATGCCGTTGACGCGACCAACTACTGCACGCTTGCCATCGGTCAGCCGACGCACGTTTTTGACTTAGACAAGCTCGAGGGCGGCATCGTCGTTCGGCGCGCGCGCAAAGGCGAAAAGCTGCGCACGCTCGATGGCGTGGAGCGCACGCTGGATGCCGACGACCTCGTCGTCGCCGACGAGAAGAAAGCCGTCGGCCTCGCCGGCGTGATGGGCGGCTGGGACACGATGATCACCGCCGAGACGCGCAACATCCTCGTCGAGGCCGCGTGGTTCGAGCCGGCCACCGTTCGGCGATCTTCGAAGCGCCATCTGCTCCACACGGACGCGTCGCACCGCTTCGAGCGCGGCGCCGACTTCAACGCGCCACCCCTCGCCTCGGCGCTCGTCAGCCGCATCATTCTTGAGTCCGGCGGGACCGCCGTCGGCGACCTTACGGACGAGATCGTTCCGGAGGCGAGAGCACGCACGGCGAATCGCTCCAGCATTTCCTTCAGCATGTCGGAGGTCCACCGGATGCTCGGCCCCACCGAGGAGCCCGGCGGCATCACAGCTCCGCTGGTGGAGGGCATCCTGACCGGCCTGGGATGCGGCGTGCAGAAGCAAACCCATGCGTCAGATTCTCCATCGCGCCCGCCGGCGCAAGACCTCGATCCCTCGCGCGCGGTTCTTGGCGAAGCTTCCAGCGCGGGCGCAGCGCCCGACGGCCTCTTCGCCATCACGCTGCCCAGCTGGCGGCTCGACCTCGAACGCGAAATCGATCTCGTCGAGGAGATCGCCCGCGTCTACGGCTACAACCGCTTCCGCAACACGCTGCCTTCCTTCGCCGGCAGCGTCGTCGAATTGCCCTGGGCGGAGAAAGAAGCGACGCTGCGCCGCGCGGCGCTGGCGCTCGGATTCAGCGAAGCCATTTCCTCGACATTTTGCTCCGCTTCCGATGCCGATCTCTTCGTGCGCGAGCCGGGCGCGGCTGTTGCGCTCGGCAATCCGCTCAGCGAAGAGGCCGGAATGCTGCGCCCCTCGCTGCTGCCGGGCATGCTGGGGATGCTCGCGCTGAACATCAGCCGCGATGTGGAAGGCGCCGCGCTCTTCGAGATGGGCACGACGTTCAGCGGCTCACCGGAACGCGTCGACGAGCGGCCCGCGCTGGCCGTGGGCGCCACGGGCGCTGTTTTCGGTAAGCCGGAGCCCGATTTCCGCGACCTGAAGGGCGCGATGGAGCAGCTGCTCGGCAAATTTTCCGCACGGACCCTTTACTTCGACCGCTTCCCCGCCGGCTCCGGGCTGATGCCGGCGTGGCTGCATCCGGGCCGCAGCGCGCGCGCCGTCGTCGACGGAGCCACCGTTGCCTGGTTTGGCCAGCTGCACCCGGCGGAAGCGGAGCGCCGCAAGCTGAAGCAAACCATCCTGCTGGGGGAAATCTGGCTCGATCGCCTCTACAAACAGGCGCTGCGCCAGCCAGCGATGCGCGAGCTCTCGCGCTTCCAGCCGGTGCGCCGCGATTATTCTGTAATTGTGCCGGATACAGTTACCTATGCGGCGATCGCCGACGCGGTCGATGCGCTCAGCATTCCCGAGCTGCAGGCGTTCACGCCGAAGGAAGTGCTGCGCGATGCGAAAGGAAAGCTGGCGCCCGCCGGACATTATTCGCTGCTGCTCGGGGTTGTTTTCCAGTCGCAGGAGCGGACCCTGCGCGAGGAAGAAGTGCAGGCCTGGTCGCAGCAGATCGTCGCGGCGCTCGAGGGCCTCGGCGCCAAACTCCGCAGCTGATCGCGCCTCCGCGAGCACGCAGCCATCGAGCCCCGATGCTTACGCGGCCTCGCCGCGCTTGTTTCGCTGCTTTGCCGGCTCGACGTCCACCTCTGCCCCGTCGTGCGGATCGGAGTTGGTGTCGCCGGGCAGCCGGGTCTTCAGCCGCTTCGCGCCCATGGCGTCGGCTTCGCGGTCGTACTCGTCGGCGGTCACGGCATTCATGTTGACCGTTTCCGTCAGGCCCTCGGCCTCGATGCGGTTTTCCGGCAGCTCGCCGCTGGGGAGAAAAGTGCCTTCCGACTCGAGCGTTTTGCCTACGTGCCGCACGGCGTCTATGCGGGTTTCCTGCTTCGGCTTCTCAGTCATCGCAACTCCTCTCCTCTGTCGGAGCGTACGGCACCGGGCCTGAGTTGTCCGGGCCGGCTTCTCTTCGCCACCGGCGGTCGAGCCGGCCATCGCGCCGTCGCGCGAGCCTCATGACAACAGGTATGACCGACAAAGACCCAATCGCTCCCGAACCGCAGGGATTTTCCGAGCACACGCGCCGCCGTTCCGGCGAAAACGCCCATGAACAAGGCTGGGGATTGAACCAGGACGACCGCGTCCGCGATGCCCGGTCGCCGCAAAACGCCACTGGCGGCAGCGATTACGCGTACGGCGCGCGCGACTTCGGCGACATGCCGAGCGATACCCGCGAGGGGCAGGCTTCGGCAGGCGGCTCATCCGCAGAAGAACTGCAGGAGATGCTGGAGGAAGGGGAATCGGGAGATGACGCTCAGGAGCAAATGAAATCAGAAGCGGAATTGGGGAAGAAAGGGAGCGCCGGCGTGCGGCCGAATCAGAGAATCTCTGCCAGGCGCGGATAAAGTCCCGCGTGGCTGGTTTGATAGAGGGCCAGCAGCCGCTGCCGCATCAGGTAATAGGCTGAGGCAGCTTCGTGCAGATGGAACGGGATGAGTGTCGCCGGCCGGCTCATCATCCAATGGAAAGCCAGCGCCAGCTCCACCCGGCGTACCGCGCCGCGCAGCCGCAACGCATCGCGCCGCATGCGCTCAGTCACAATCACGCCTTCGTCAAAGTTCCACTGTTGCGCATGGGCTGCAAGGGCCAGCATCAGGCGGGCGTTTTCCCTCATGCGGCGCAAGCCTTCGCGGCCACCGAGCATCAGCCACAGGTCGGGAGGCTCGAGAGCAATCTGATCGCCCTTGGGATCGAGGAAGTCGCGCGCGACGGAGCTGACGCGATCGAACTCAATCGGCTTGAGCGCCGACACGAGGTCGTTCCAGCTGCGCCGGTCGAGGCGTACCGCCGAAATTTGCGACCATACGGCGGCGCCGAGTAACGCGCCCACGACTCCGCCCAGAAAGATATATGCCAGCACGAAACGAAAACCCGCTCTCAGTTGTTCGCCGGATCGTGAACCCGGCGCTGGAACTCCTCAGCTCCCGGCGTCGATTCTTTGAAGATCGTACGCGACCCGCTTGTGGAGCGCAAGAATATACTGCTCTAACTCGTGCGCCAAAGGCTGCCGCGCCGGCTCCGCTATCCATAGCCGGGCCATCATCCAAAAGATAGCCGCAATATATGCAAATGCTCGAACTTGATCGAGTTCCCGGAACAAGAATCCGGGTCCCACATAGCTTTGCAGGGCGGTCGTGACCACCATTACGCTGCTCCACGCAGTTAAGCCCTGGCCAATCGCCATCACATGGCTGCGCCAGCCCAGTCCCAGGCGGTTGGCGGTCAGGGTCATGACCACAAAGAGTTCACAGATGACGAGACTGGTGAAGAGGTTTCCCCGGATGCGCCAGGCGGCGAGCGCACTTTGCGCTGGAGGCGAGACCCACCAGGCGAGCACGGCCGCCACAACCACGCCGCCAGCCGCCGCCGCTGCAAACTGCAGCCGCGCGTCCTGCACCCAGGTGCCCGTCGGCCGCAGCACGATGCGGGCGATTTCAAGAATGACCCCCACCTGGAGTCCGAAGTCCGGAAGCAACGCCCACCAGTAGACGTGCGCGTACCAGGCCATCAAGCCGTGGCTGTACAACAAGTAGAGTGCGATGGAACGCGCCACGTCGAAGGCGATGAAGCAGGTGAAGATCGGAAATTGCCGCCAGCGCCCCCGAACGAGCAGGACGGCGAGCAGAGCGATGTTGCCGTAGAACGACAGAGCCCAGACGATCTTGTCGATCCCGGAGAGCTTCATCGCTCTCACCATACACCGGCGGAGGGCCCGGCCTCGCAGCGATCCGGGCCCCTCCGCTTTTCAATTCCAGGCCGAGTCTCCCGTGCAGCTACAGTCCCAGAGTTCCGAGAAGCGTGAGAATGAGTTGGGTCATCGTGCTTCCGCCGGAGTTATTCGAGTTCTGCGTCGAACTGCCGGCAGGAGGAGGCGGCGGATCTCCGCCCGAAGGGCCGGAACCACCGTCGGCGAAAACGGGAGCCGCAAGCATACTGCAAAACATGCCAAGAACGAGAAACCGCAGAAATTTCTTCATGGGAGACGTCTTTCCTGTTCTGCGCATACCACCGCGCTGCTTTGAGACTACTGCGAATGGATGCAGCCTTTCAGGAAAAAGACACTTCTGTGAGCCGGAGAAATGCTTTCATGCAACGAAAGTGAAGATATTGCATGGGTTGCACGTTCCGACCTGGCGTCGCTTTGAAACCTTATTTTGGCTTGTCCTGACTTGGTTCCCTAAGAATCAGCCCTCCAGCTCCAGTTACTACGGGTACTTATCACCACACCCGGCAGCTTTTCACGGGAGCCATGGGCTGGCCCGCTTTACAGCCAAAGGCGCTCGCGAATTCGGGCATGTTCACCAGCACTCCGCGCACGCGCAGCGCATCGGGCGAATGCGGATCCACGCGCACCGATTGCTCCAAATACTGCGGCCGCTCCGCGCTGCACCAGTTCTGCGCGAAGCCGATAAAGAACTGCTGCTGAGGAGAAAATTTCTGCTCGCCCTCCTGCTCTGCGGTCTTCGCCGCAGGCGTTCCCTCCAGCGCCTCACGGGCCATCAATGCCATGAGGGCGGTCCGCGCGCCGCCGTTGTCCGCGGTATTCTCGCCCAGCGTCAGCTTGCCATTCACCTTGAGGTCGTCGACCGCGGTGAAGCTGCCGTACTCATTCACCAGGCAGTCGGTCTTCTGCTCGAAGGCTTTCTGGTCAGCGGGTGTCCACCAGTCGTGCAGGTTGCCGTTGCCGTCGAACTTGGCGCCCTGGTCGTCGAAGCCATGGGTCAGCTCGTGCCCTACGACCGCGCCGATGTGCCCATAATTCGTGGCGGCTGTCGCGTCTTTGTCATAAAACGCCGGCTGCAGAATGCCGGCGGGGAAGTTGATGTCGTTCATGCTGGGATCGTAGTACGCATTCACCGTGGGAGGCGTCATCTCCCATTCGTCGCGGTTCACGGGCTTGCCGATCTTATCGAGTTGATAGGCGGTCTCGAACTCGCGCCCGCGCACTGAATTCCCCAGAGCGTCGGCCGCCTCGATCTTCAGCTTCGAGTAATCCCGCCACTTATTCGGATAGCCGATTTTGTCCGCAACCATATGCAGCTTGGCGATGGCCTGTTTCTTCGTATCCGGGCTCATCCAGTCGAGGCCCTCAATGTCTTTCCCCATCGCGGCTTCGATGTCATGCACCATCTGCAGGGTCGAGGCCTTCATATCGGGCGTGAAGTATTTGTCGGCGTACACCTTGCCCAACGCCTGGCCCAGCGATGCGTCGGTCGCGTTCACGCAACGCTTCCAGCGCGCCTCCTCCTGCGGTGTTCCGATCAGCTTGCGTCCATAGAAGTCGAAGTGCTCTTCGTCAAAAGCCCTGGGCAGATCCATGGCGAAGGAGTCCGCCAGATGCGCGCGCATGTAGGCTTTCAGCGTATCGAGATCGGTGCTCTCGATGGTCGCGTTCAGGGCGGGAAAGAACGCTGGCGACACCACGTTGAGCTGATCCACCGTGGGCGAGCCGATCGAGACGATGTACTGCGAGGCGTCGAGGCTCGGGGCGGTGGCCGCGAAGCTTTGCAGCGACGTCATGTGATAAACGTTGGCCGGATCGCGCCGGTCCACGTTGCCCTGGGAAGCTTTGGCCAGCGCCGTCTCCAGATCCATGATCTTCTGCGCTTCGGCAGCCGTATCGCCTGCCGAGGCTCCCGCTGTCGCCGCGGCCTGGTCGAGGAGCCGCAGCATGTTCGCGAGATGCGCGACGTACTGCTTGCGCAGATCGGCGCTCTTCGCATCGGTGCGCAGGTAATAGTCTTTTTCCGGCAATCCCAGGCCGCTCTGGTCGATGTAGGCGATTTCGCGCGTCGCGTCTTTGAAGTCCTGCTGCGAGCCGTAATCGAAGAACACTCCCACACCCATGCGGTTGAGATAGGCGATCAGCTCCGGCAGGTCCTTTTTCGACGCGAGCGCGTCGATGCGCTTCAGCTCCGGCTCGATCGGCGCCAGCCCGCGCTTGTCGATGGCGTCAGTGTTCAGGCAGCTCTGGTAGTAGTCTCCGATCTTCTGCTGGTTGGTGCCCTTCTCCGCCTGGGCGGCGGCGGCCTGCTCGAGAATGTCATGGAGCTCTGCGGTGTTCACCTCATACAGGTTGACGAACTGGTCGAACTCCGGCAGGTCCGCCGGAATGGGATGCAGCGTGGCGTAATTGCCGCACGCGTACTGATAAAAGTCCGTGCAGGGATCGGCTTTCGTATCCATCGACGCCGGATCGAATCCGGGGATGGGCGAGAACTGCTGTTCCGCGGGCGCGGCGGCGGGCGCAGCGGCGGGCGCAGTTTGCGCAACGGCGGTCAACGTGAGGGTGGGCAACAGGCAGACGAGGGACAGAGCGCGGCGCATGGTTCCTCCGAAAAAAGCGAAGGATCAGGATACGCGGGCCCTGGCTGTCGCCGCTCTGACCACCGCCTCCTGCATTCCGATCGGCGATTTCCTAAGGCTGGTTCATTTCTAACGAAGAGGGATTTAACTGCACCGGCGTCAACTCCCCGGCCGTGCCGTGTTCCTCAGCCGGTTGCGCCGCCGGCTCGCTCACGCGCATCTCGCCCGGCTCCATCGCGTCTTCGGGATTGAACACAGACGCATGCTTGTCCGGATGGAACCGTCCGTCGCCCAGATAAACCACCGCCAGGGAGCCCGCGACGAAGGGATGCAGCGCAGCGAGGGGCAACACGTACTTTTTCGACTTCACCAGCGATTCCACGACGCCATCCACCGGCGTGCTGCGCGGAATCGTCCCCGGCACCTGCGGGATCACGAAGGTTCGCATCTCCGCATCGGGATGCCGCCGGCTGTATTTCACCAGCGACTTGGCTGCCTGTTTCGGCGTCATCATGCCCGCATCCGCGATGAAGTTCCGATGGACGGAGTGCGGATAATAGAAGTTCAGCACCTTCTCGCTGAAGTTAGCGCAGTTATTGAAAAGCAGGTTGAAGTGGCTGATGTTTTTTCGATCGTTGAATTCGCGAATCAGCGTGTCGTCCTGGTCCGTATCCGTGGCAACCTCAAAGCCCCAGATACGGCGGTCGTACGAAGCGCCCACCATCTGAATCCACTCGCCGCGCGGAATCTCGTGCTTCGGATCGTCGGGCACCAAATCTTCCAGGTGCTCGCGGCGGTATTCGTTGCGCAGTTTCAGCTCGAGCCGCGCCGTCGCCTTCGCGGGAATCTGCGACGGATCGTCGACGGCGTAGAGATAGGGAATGAGAGGAATCGCCAGCCAGTCGTAGCCGTCGATACGGTGGTAGCGGCTGATTACGACGCCAGCCTCGTCGTCGCGGCAGGGGCGCAGATGGGTGGGGCTGTCGGCGCAAATGTGATTCAGGTAGATGGCAGAGTGACCGGTGGGGTTCATCGCGCCGAATTCGCCGAATGGCTCTTCCAGCAGCAGCGCTGCATCTGCGTGGGCCAGCCCGCAGCCGAGGATCCCCAGGGCGACGAGCGCCAAAAATCGCAGGGTCTTCCTCGCCGGGGCTTTCAACAACACGCTTTGCAACTTGAATCGCATCCGGTTCTGTGGCCTCAAACGGGCTGCCATCGGCCAGCCTTACCTATCAGGGATGCGCGCCACGCACATACGCAGTTCCCACACTCTTTTAGAGACTCGGAAAAGAGGGAGAAGTTGTTCTTTTTACAGATGGTTTTGCGCCAGAGAAACGGGCCCTTCGCCGGCTTTTCGCCGGAGCCGCTTTTGGTACGCTGCTGGTATCAGCCATGCCCCATGAAGCCGAACTCAAGTCCGACCCATCTCCCCAGGCGCACGGGTCTGTAACCCGGTTTGCGCCTGGCCAGACGCTGCTCATCGATGCCGACGATACCCTCTGGGAAAATAATATCTATTTTGAGCGCGCCATTGCAGCCTTCATCTCCTACCTCGACCACAAGGAGTACTCGCGCGAGCAAGTTCGCGAAAAGCTGAACGAGGTGGAGCGCGAGAACGTCCGCCGCCACGGCTACGGTCTTGCCAGTTTTCGCCGCGCCCTGGTCGATTGTTTTGAGCAGCTTTCCACTGGTCCTGTTACGCCAGAGAAGCACGAGTGCATCATGAGCTTCGCGCAGTCGATCGCCGACGAGGAGATTGACCTGTTGGAAGGCGTGGCCGAGACGCTGCCCGTCCTCGCCAGCCGGCACCGGCTCATCCTCGTCACGAAAGGGAACCCGGAGGAGCAGCTCGGCAAGGTAGCGCGCTCCGGGCTGGCTGGCCATTTTGCCGCGGTCGAAGTGCCGCCGGAGAAGGATCCCGATGCCTACCACTCCCTCTGCGAGAAGTACACGCTGGCCCGCGGCACCACCTGGATGATCGGCAACAGCCCCCGCTCCGACATCAACCCCGCGCTGGCCTGCGGACTCCATGCCGTCTACATCCACCACCCGCACACCTGGGTGCTGGAGCACGACACGCTCGATCCAGCGCCGAAAGGGCAGCGGTTGCTGGAAGTGGCGGGCTTCAGGGATCTGCTGCAGTGGTTCTGATCCTCGCAGCGCGAGGGCTGATGCTTGCCGTGCACTCCGCCGTAACGGTCGCCCAGGCTCTTTGCATTGACTGCAGCAAGTTTCGGGGCTATCACCATCGACAGGAACCCTATGAAAGCCCTCCTGGCCGCTGCTGTTTTCCTCGCGCCCGCGTGTGTCGGAGCGCAGACCGCCCCTGTCAATCCAGTTGCGCGTCATTATCGCGAAGGCGAAACCCTGCACTACCGCATGACGGCCGTCAACGATGCGTGGCATTACAGCGCGGACGCCACGGGCGTGGTGAAGAAGGCTGCCGACGGCTCCTGGATTGAGGAATTCCAGTGGACGGGCATGACCTCGGACGGGCAGGCCGTCGCGCTGCCGCCCGGTATGCTCGATTTCCGGGCGTCGTTTTCGCTCGATCCGAGCCACATGCCGTCAGGGCCGAATCTCGCCGGCATCGATCCGCGCTTCGTGGGGGCGGTCACCGACCTGATGACGTTCTATGTCGACGACTGGCTCTTCCAGAAGATTCCCCTCTTCCACCAGCCGGGCGACCATTTCTACGTGCCCAATTCAAACCCCGCCTCATGGGCCGACGGCACGCGCGTCCTCACTGGCACGGATGCCATCGACTTCGACCTGCATCTCCAGTCGCTCGATGCCACCGCGCATACCGCCGTCCTCGTCGTTCATCACGTGCCGCCGAAGAATCCGGTGCTCAAGTATCCGGTTCCGTGGATGCAGACCCCGGTCGCCGACACGCCGAACAACTGGATGGAGGTGACGAAGACCAGCGACGGCAAGTATCAGGCAGGCGCGGGCAAAGAGACCTTCGACGTGACGCTCACCGTCAGCACCGTCGACGGCAGGATTCTCTCCGCCACGATGGACAATCCGGTCGTCCTCTCACGCCGCATCTGCGATGACGTCGCGCTCACGCAGTGCGGCGCCCCGCAGCCGCAGACCATTCACCGGCATGTCGAGATTGCGCTGGCGCCTAACGACGCCGCGGAGCCGCAGGCACAACGACTTTAGACGCGCGTTTCCTGAGCCCTGAGCTCTGAGCTCTGAGCCCTGTCGCTCAGCTCGGCCAGCAGCGATCGCACTTCGCGCAGCACGTCTTCGGGCTTCGTGGCGGCCAGCGGAAATTTGAGCACGCCCTGCGGCGTGAACTGCGCGCCGCGTTTCGCATTCTTCGCCACCAGCTTCATCAGACGGCCGGGATCGACGGCAGCGGATTCGGTGAACTTCACGTGGAGCGAATCGCGCTTGCGGTCCACCTGCGCCACGCCGATGCGCTCGCACTCGATGCGCAGCCGTGCCGCCTCCAGCAAATGCGCCACTGACTGTGGCAGGGGACCGTAGCGGTCCTCCAGCTCCGTCCGCACATCCTCCAGCGCCTTCTCGTTTTCGACGCCGGCGATACGCTTGTACATGCGCAGCCGCTGGTTCTCCTCGGATATGTAACTCTCATCGATACGTAAAGCGATGCCCAGCGAGAGCTGCA
Source organism: Acidobacteriaceae bacterium (assembly GCA_049802575.1). Lineage (GTDB taxonomy): Bacteria > Acidobacteriota > Terriglobia > Terriglobales > Acidobacteriaceae > Palsa-343. The sequence goes on from JBARMS010000066.1 coordinate 15,918, forward strand.
CCGACAGCCGCTCGACCTTCTCCTCGCCCTTCAGCTTGCTGACCGCCTCTTCCAGCATCGACGTGTACATTTCGAAGCCCACCGCCTCGATGTGGCCGCTCTGCTCCCCGCCGAGCAGGTTGCCTGCGCCGCGCAGCTCTAAGTCGAGTGCCGCGATCTTGAATCCCGCACCCAGATCGGAAAATTCTTTCAGCGCTGCGAGCCTGCGCCGCGCCACGTCCGTCAGCTCCTGCTCCGGCGGGATGAGCAAATACGCATAGGCGCGCCGATTCGACCGCCCCACGCGGCCGCGCAGCTGGTACAGCTCGCTCAGGCCATGCCGGTCGGCGCGGTTCACGATCATGGTGTTCGCCAGCGGAATGTCGAGCCCGTTTTCGATGATGGTGGTCGCCACCAGCACGTCGTGCTCGTGATGCATAAACGACAGCATCACCTTTTCCAGATCGCTCTCGCCCATTTGCCCGTGGCCGACGACCACCCGCGCCGCCGGCACCAGCTCCTGAATCTTCGCGGCGATCTCGTAAATCGTCTCCACACGGTTGTGCACGAAATAAATCTGCCCGCCGCGTTCCAGCTCCACCTCAATGGCCGAGCGAATCAGCTTCTCGTCGAACTTGGCCACGACCGTTTGAATCGCCATGCGATCCCGCGGCGGCGTCTCGATCACGCTCATGTCGCGCAGTCCTACCAGGGACATGTGCAGCGTGCGCGGAATCGGCGTCGCAGACATCGCCAGCACATCGATCTCGCGCCGCAGTTGTTTCAGCCGCTCCTTATGCCGCACGCCGAAGCGCTGCTCCTCGTCGACGACGAGCAGGCCGAGGTTCTGGAACTTGATGTCCTTCGAGAGCAGCCGGTGCGTACCGATCAGAATATCCACGCGTCCCGTTTCCACCCGTTCAAGGATCAGCTTCTGCTCCTTCGGCGTGCGGAAGCGCGAAATCATCTCCACGTTGATGGGGAACTGCCGGAACCGGCTCTTGAAGGTCTCAAAATGCTGGAAGCTCAGCACCGTCGTCGGCGTCAACACCGCGACCTGGCGGCCGTCCTGCACAGCCTTGAACGCCGCGCGCATCGCAACTTCGGTTTTGCCGTAGCCCACGTCGCCGCACAGCAGCCGGTCCATCGGCAGCGGCGACTCCATGTCTTTCTTGATGTCCGCAATCGCGGAAATCTGGTCGTCGGTCTCGTTGTAGTCGAACGCGTCCTCAAACTCGCGCTGGAATTCGTTGTCAGGAGGAAACGCGTGCCCCTCCGCCGCCTTGCGCTGCGCGTACAGCTTCAGCAGCTCGTCGGCCATGTCCGCCATGGCCTTCTTGACGCGCGCCTTGGTCTTCGCCCACTGCTGCGAGCCCAGCCGGTGCAGCACCGGCGCCGGTCCCGCTTCCGTCGACCGGTATTTCTGGATCAGATCGAGCCGCGTCAACGGGACATAGAGTCGCGCCGCCTCAGCGAATTCGAGGATCATGAACTCGAGCGAGACGCCGTCCTGCTCAATCTCCCGCAAGCCCTGGTAGCGGGCGATACCGTGCTCCACGTGCACCACGTAGTCGCCCACGGTCAGGTCGCGGAAGTCAGAAACAAACGCCGCTGTCTTTGATTTTTTCGGAGCCGGACGCGCCGTTACATCGGCCTCGTCAAAGAAGTCCTGCGCACCGAAGACCACCAGCCGCGCATCGGGCAGACTCACGCCCGCGGCCAGCGGCGTCCGCAGGATCACCGGCGTCCGCATGTCGCCCGCGAGGTAGCTCGACTCGTCGTACATCGTCTCGCTGCCCGCATGCTGGATGCGGCTGCCCAGCCGGTACGGCACTTCGTACTCGCGCAGCAGCGTCGCCAGCCGCTCCACTTCGCCCTGGTTGGGAGCCGCGAGCAGGGTGCGCACCTCCTGCTGCATCAAGTTGCGAATCTGGTCGACCAGCGCCGGAATCGACCCATGAAATCGCAGCGTTGGCCGCGAGGTGAACTCAATCTCGCCCAGCGTCGCGTCCTCTTCCAGCACATCCACCGCGCCGAGCTGATCGATGTCCAGCCCGGGATGCGACTGGATCCGCGCCACCAGGATTTCCGGACGAATGTAAATATCCTCCGGCCTGATCAGCGATCCGATGCTCGAGCGCTCGTGGCGCTGCTCCAGCTTGTTCCACCAGCGATCCGTCTGGTTCTTCACCATCGCCGGCTCTTCCACGAACACTGTGCTCTTCGCGAACAGATCCAGCAGCGTCCCGGTCGCCCCGCTCACGCCCGCGAAAAACTCCCAGCCCGGGAACACACTCACGCCGCCGGCGGCAATCGCCTCTTCGACCATCTCCGCATCGTCGCCCGCCGCTTCCAGGCGCTCTCCGCTCAGCCGCGCGTGCACCGCGGCCAGCAGCCGCTCCGTCACCGGCGTCTCGGTCAGCGGCAGCAGCCGCGCCTCGTCCAGCGGAGCCGCCGAGCGCTGCGTCTCGGGATCGAATTTGCGGATCGATTCAATCTCGTCGCCGAAAAACTCAAACCGCACCGGCCGGTCCGCTTCCGGCGAATAGATATCGAGAATGCCGCCGCGCCGCGTGAACTGCCCCGGCATCTCCACAATGTCGTTGCGCGTGTAGCCGATGCTGGTCAGGTGCTGGAGCAGCGTGTCGACGTCGACCTCGTCGCCGCGCCGCAAAATCTGCGCCAGCCCCGCGTAGAACGGAGCAGGGAAGAGCTTCATCGCCGCCGCTTCCACGGGCGCCACGACAATCGACGCCTCGCCGGTCGCGATCTTCCACAGCGTTTTCGCGCGCTGCTCCTGAATGTCGGGATGCGGCGACAGATTCTCGAAGGGCAGCACATCGTGCGCCGGCAGCCGCAGGACGCGCGCCGGATCGAGCGCGCCGGTCAGCTCGCACCCCGCCTGCAGCGCCAGCTGCACCGCATCGGCCTGCTTGTTGTCGGTGACGATCACCAGCGCCGGCACGCCCGCAGCCCGCGCAAACAGAGGGGTATAGAGGGCGCGCGCCGTCGAGGTCAGCCCGGAGACACGACGACGCCCACGGGCAAGCGCCAGATGCCTTCTTGCCTGTTCAAAGGATGGGGTGTGCTCCATGTCCGCCAGCAACTCGCGGACAAACGGAAGGATCATGCCAATTCAAGTTTAACAGTCGGGTCGCATCGGGCCCCGGCTCCCGGGGTAAGATGGGGTCCGGTCCGCGAAGCCACCGGGGCGCGCCTCCGTGGGCCAGTTCCGGCGCCGCGCACACACAGGAGACAAACCCATTGGGGAAGCACGAAATCCGTCTGGGGCAACTCACGATCCGATTCCTCGTCGAAGGCTCCGAGTCCCAGGGTTCGATGGCGATGTTTGAGTTCGACGTGGCGCCGCAGGCGAAGGTGCCGGTTGCCCACAGCCACGACGCCTACGAAGAGACGATCTACGGCCTTGCCGGCGTCCTCACCTTCACCGTCGAGGGACGCGCGACGGATATCGGTCCCGGCGACGTGCTCTGTATCCCTCGCGGAGCCGTCCACCGCTTCGACAATCCATACGCTGCCCCATCCCGTTCGCTGGCCGTTATCACGCCGGGGATTCTCGGTCCGGACTACTTTCGCGATATCGCCGCTGTGCTGGCGTCGGCCCAGGGCGGCCCTCCCGACCACGCGGCCATCGCTGCCGTGATGTTGCGCCACGGGTTGACGCCGACGCCGTAACGCCGACCGTTGGCGAAGCGCCGCGGATGCCTGTCAGCTACCCGCCACTCGCAAACAGCTCCCGTTTCGACCGCTGACTGCTCACCGCTGATCGCTCTTGTTCATCCACACCCGCCACGTAAGCGGGCCGATCGCCTTGTTCTCCAGCGGCTGTCCCGCGATCTTCAGCGCCAGCTTGATCTGCCCGTGGTGATAACCCTCGTGCCAAATCATGTGCTCGAGGAACAGCAGATGATCGTAGTGCACCTGCATCGCCTGCCCGCGTGAGACGCATGCCGCAAAGGCCTCACCGACCGCCCGCGCGCTCGCCTCCAGCCCCGCCGCCAGCTGCTCCGGATCGCGCACCGGAATCCAGTCACGCGGCTCGCCCAACCCAAACTCGGGAATGTCTTCCCTGAGAAAGACCGCCCGCACATAGATCATGTGCGCGAACATCTCCGCAACGGTGGGACTGCCCTCCACTGCGCGCGCCTCCATTCCGCCCGGCGGCACCGCGCGCAGCAGATTCACGATAATGCGATTGTTGCGATCCCACGCATCGAGGATCGCCTCCAGCAAGCCTTCCTCCGCCATCCCAATCCTCCACCTGCGCAGCGCGCCGCCGGCTTCCGCCAGCGGCCGGCTCTCACCACCCAAACAGCTCCCGGTGCATCCGGTCGATCTCCGGATCGCTGCGCGCTTCGTCGAGGTGCAGCCCGACGAGTACCAGCGACAGTGGCGCCACCCGCTCCGCGATCGCCCGCGCCAGCGTGGCCTGCATCGCCGGTATATCCTTCAGCCCCATGTAAATATTGAACAGCGAAAAGGCCGGCACATACTCGCCGCGCGAGCTCCGTTCCTCCAGCTCGCCGAGCACCCGCTCCGCATCGGCGAGGCGCCCGGCCTGCGCGTACACCCAGCCCAGCAGTCCTAAAAACACCGGCGCCCGCGAAATGGCCGCCGCGCGCTCGATGTGATTCACAGCTTCCTCGTAGCGGTGCAGGCGGGCGAGCGCGACGGCGCGCGACCACAGGCCGAACAGGTACTCCGGCTGCAGTTCCAGGGCGCGGCGGGCAAGGCGCTCGCCCTCCTCAAACTGCTCGATGGCATTCATGGTGCCCGCGGCAATGCCGTGGATCAGGGCAGAGAGGGGATCGAGCCTGCAGGCCAGGTGCGCCTCCTCAAGGCCCTCCTCACTGCGCCCGGCCATCATGGAGATCAGCGCCAGTGCGACATGGGCCAGCGCCGCGCGCGGCGCAATGCTGATGGCCTCGCGCAGGTGCGGCTCCCCGCTGCGCCATTCACGCTCAAAATAAAACTTGAACAGGCCAGCCGAATACTGCACTTCCCACCGCTGCGGATCGAGCCGCAGCGCTTCCGTCACCGCAGCCCGCGCTTTCTCGCGGTTTACCTCCGCCGGCACCCATCCGTAGAACTGCAGGATCCCGTAGCAGTCCGTCAGTCCCGCATACGCCAGCGCAAACCCCGCATCCAGCCGGATCGCCTCCGCGAAGCACTCCATTGCCGAACGGATTGAATTCGGCGAGCGGAGATGCCAGAAGTGCCGCCCCTTCAGATACATCTCATACGCTTCGGTGTTGGTCGTTACCGGCCGCGCCGAGGCGCCCAGCGTCACCTTCAGCCGCTCCGCAATTCCGCGCGCAATCTCCTCCTGAATCTCGAACACATCTTCCATCTGGCGGTCGTAGCGCTCGCTCCACAACTGAAAACCGTTGCTGGCGTCCACCATCTGCACGGTTACGCGAAGCCGGTTGCCCGCGCGCCGCACGCTGCCCTGCAGCAGGTTCGCCACGTGCAGCTTGCCGGCAATTTCGCTGACCTCGGCCGGCTTGTTCTTGAACCAGAACGACGACGCCCGCGAGGCCACCGTCAAACCCTCCACGCCGCTCAGCGCGTTCAGAATCTCTTCCGCCAGCCCGTCGCTGAAGTACTCGTTCTCCGGATCGGTGCTCAGGCTCTGGAACGGCATCACCGCAATCGACGGCCCGCTGTCCGACAGGCGGCTCGGTCCCGTCCGGCTTGCGCTCGCTTCACCGCCGCGCGCCTCGCTCCCGCCATCCCCGTGCGACGCCGTGTTCGGGAAAACCACCGCGCTCGTTGCGCTCCCCATCCGCAGCCCGTCGCCAATCGCGCGCAGCGCCCCCGCAATCTCGCGCGCGCTTTGCGGCCGCTGCCCCGGATCCTTCTCGATACAGCGGTGAATCAGCGCTGCCAGCTCCGGCGGCGTGTGCGGACGAACCTTCGTGAGCAGCGGCGGTGCGTCCCGCAGGATCGCCGTGGCCAGCTCGGCCGACGTCTTGCCCGCAAAGGGACGCCGACCCGTGGCCATCTGGTGGAGGACAATCCCCAGCGCAAAAATGTCGGACCGGGCATCGACTGTCCCGCCCACCAGCTGTTCCGGCGACATGTACTGGGGCGTGCCCAGAATCGCGCCCACGCGCGTCAGCCCCAGATGCGTCGCCGTCGCGTCGGTCGCGTCTTCCGCTGCCATCGCCTTCGCCAGGCCGAAATCCAGCACTTTCACGCGGCCATCGCGCGTCACCATGATGTTGCTCGGCTTCAGGTCGCGATGGATGATGTGCCGCTCGTGGGCTGCAAACAGCGCTTCGGCCAGCGCTCGTCCCAGCTCCGCCACCTGCGCCGCCGCCATGCCGCCCTCCGGGATCGCGCGGTCCAGGGTCTCGCCGTCCACCACTTCCATGGTCAGGAACTCGACGTCGCCGTCGCGCTCCACCGAGTACAGCGTCACAATGTGCGGATGATTGAGCGCTGCTGCCGCGCGCGCCTCCTGCCGGAACCGCTTGAGCCGGACCGCATCGCCGGCCATCGAGGCGGGCAGCACCTTCAGCGCTACCTCCCGTCCCAGCCGCGTGTCCGTCGCGCGATAGACCTCGCCCATCCCGCCCGTTCCCAGCAGGCCGGTGATCTCGTAATGCGCAATGCTGTGGCCGATCAGAGTCATGATTCCGTGGGCTTCTTCGCGAGGTGCGCCGGGGGAATGCGCCGATTGTACATGCCACGCGCCGCCGCCTGCCCTTGCTCAACGGTTCTTGCTAAAAGGGTCTCGCTCACCGCTTCCGGCTAACCGTCTTTCGCTAACCAGCCAGCCAGATAGCCGGCTAACGCACTGACTCACGAACCCCCCTCGCTTTTCACCCCTACACCCTAAGTCCCTAAACCCTATACCCTGTTTTCATGTCCTACGCGGCCGCGCTCGACAGTCTGCATCTCCGTGCCGGCGAGCTCCACGCCGCGCCCGGCCAGCCGCGCCGCAAGTTCCGCATTGAGGAGATGCAGACCCTGGTCGAGGCTTTTGGGCATCCCGAGCGCCGCTTCCGTTCCATCCTCATCGCCGGCACCAACGGCAAAGGATCGACTGCCGCGACGCTCGCCTCTATCCTCCAGGCCGCCGGCCTGCGCACTGGCCTCTACACCTCGCCGCATCTCGTCCGTGTCAACGAGCGGATTCGCATCGACGGTGCCCCTGTCTCTGACGACGATTTCGCCCGCCATTACTTCGCCGTCGACGACATCTCTAACCAGCTCCTCGCTCAAGGCCACCTGCCCGCCTCGCCCAGCTTCTTCGAAACCCTCACCGCGCTCGCGTTTCTCGCCTTCGCCGAAGCGTCCATCGACATCGCCGTCCTGGAAGTGGGCATGGGCGGACGCCTCGACGCCACCAACGTCGTCGATCCGCTGCTCTGCGTCATCACCGACATTTCCCTCGACCACACCGAATGGCTCGGCGACACGGTCACGCTCATCGCGCGCGAAAAGGCCGGCATCCTGCGCCCGAACGGTACGCTCATCACGCTGCCGCAGCATCCGGAAGCGAACCAGGCCATCGGGGAAGTCGCCGTCGCCTTCGACGTCCGCGCCATCAACGCCGCCGAATATGTGTCTGCCTTTGTGACAAATCCGAGTGCCCCATCCCGGCCCTCTTTTGGCCTGGGTGGATTACGCAACCGCTACCCGCTCCAGGTCCTCGGCGCGACCATCCAGATCGACTCACCCCTCGCAGGCGACCATCAGCGCCGCAACCTCGCCCTCGCCATCGCGACGGCTGTCGAATTACGCAACCATCACGGTTATACAATCACCCCTGCGCACATCGCCGAGGGCATTCGCCGTACTCAGTGGCCTGGCCGCCTCGAACTCTTTATCGTTCCCACCCCGCTCGCTCCCGGCCCGTTGCACGCTGAACGCTGCACGCTGAACGCTGTCCTCCTCGATGTCGCCCACAACCCCGCCGGCGTCTGGACCCTCCGCGCCGCCCTCTCCGCTCTGAGCTCTGAGCTCTGTGCTCCGCGCCCTGTCCTCGTCTTTGGCTGCCTCCGCGATAAAGCCATTGCCGAGATGACGCAGATCCTCTTTCCTCTCTTCGATCGCGTCATCGTCACGCCCGTCGCCTCGCCCCGCTCCGCCACAACGGACGAGCTCCTCGCCGCCGCCGCACAAACCGGCACGACCGCCATGGCTGCCCCCGACGGCCTCCACGCGATCGATCTGGCTCTTTCAGAAGCGCCGCCCAACGCCCTCATCGTCGTTGCCGGCTCCGTCTATCTCATCGGCGAAGTCCGCCCGGCGCTGTTCCGGCGCGAGGGCTCTTCGCGATGACCGCCAACTCCACCACCCCCACCGGCCCGCGCCCCAACCCGCTCCCGCTCGGCGAACGGCTCGCCAGCAATCTCTATCGCGCGCCGCTCATCTTTGTGGCCACCGGGTTCTACGGCAGCCTCGCCCTCGCCGCGTCGCTCTTTGAGAAGAATGGCCACTGGCAGCATCGGATCGCCCAGGCCTGGGCTCGCGCGGTCATCGCGCTGAGCGGCGCCCGGGTTACCGTCCTCAACGGCCACTATCTCACCGGCGAGCCGGCCGTCTACGCCTGTAACCACCTGTCGTACATGGACACGCCGGCCATCTTCAGCTCGCTGCCCTTCCAGTTCCGCATCGTGGCGCGCCAGGACCTGTGGAAGCTTCCCTTCATCGGCTGGTGGCTGCAGCGCTCCGGCCAGGTTGGAGTCGATCTCTCCGACCCGCGGGCCTCGGTGGCCAGCCTGCTCGGCGCGGTGCGCACGCTCAAGTCGGGGATGCCGCTGTTCATCTTCCCGGAGGGCGGCCGCACCGAGACCGGCCATCTGGAGCCCTTCATGAAAGGGCCGGCCTTCATGGCCATCAAGGCGCAGCTTCCGCTCGTGCCCATGGCTCTCATCGGCACCTGGGAGCTGCTGCCCATCCATTCCTCGCAAATCCATCCCGTCCCGGTCACCCTGGCGGTTTCTGAGCCGATACAGACCAAAGGGATGACCATGAAACAGGCCGACCTCCTCACCCAGGCTCTGCAGGAACGGATCGAAGGGTTATATTATGAGCACTCATGGCTCAGGCGGCCTGAAACCGGCAACGTCCCCGGGGGGAGCGATATGCTGGAGGCAACGGCAACATTGCGGCATCGTCCCACGAATCTGTCTGAGGAGGCCGGTAAACGGTGAAAGCTCCCCGCATTGCGATTCCCGAACCGAATTCGAAGGACAGCGAATACAGCGAGCGCAGCTGGCCGCAGTATGCCGACGCGATCCGCTGGGCCGGCGGTGAACCCGTCAAGGTGCCGCTCAGCGACTCGCCTGCCCGCGTGGCGCAGCTCGTTGCGTCCTGCGAGGGCGTGCTGCTCCCTGGCAGTCCCGCCGACGTGAACCCGCAGAAGTACGGCGAGGACGCCGATGCCAACTGCTCACCCGCCGACGCCGCGCGTGAGGCCGTCGACGAACTGCTCCTGCAGGACGCGTCGAACCTCTACAAACCCCTGCTCGGTATCTGCTACGGATTTCAGTCTCTCAATGTGTGGCACGGGGGCACGCTGCTGCAGCATCTCAATGGCACGGTCAACCACGCTGCCGGCCGCACGGTAGCGGAAGCCCACCTCGTCGAGATCGACCCCAAATCGCGCCTGCGCCGGATTCTCGGCCTCAGCTCGCGCATGACGGTCCCGGTGAACAGCTCTCACCATCAGGCGGTCGGGACTCTCGGCGACGGCCTCATTCGTTCCGCCTGGTCGCCGGAAGACGGCGTGGTGGAAGCGGCTGAGGGACACGGCGATCAGTTTCTTGTCGGCGTCCAGTGGCATCCCGAGCGGATCTTCAGCGACAGCCGCTGCGCCCAGGGACTCTTCCAGGCTTTCGTCGATGCCGCCCAGGTCTGGGAGCCGCGCATGATCAGGGAATCCGTCGCGGACTAGGGTCTCGCGACCGTCTGCTTCGCTGCAGGTGCTCCCGCCGCGGTGCCGCTCTCAAGCCGCTGACGCAGGCTCTCCAGGTCCCGCAGAATCGCACCCTTCATGAAGAACAACACCGGCGCGAGAATCTGCCAGGGGAAGCGCAGGCGGAAATCGGCAGCGCAGAATACCCGCGAGCCCTGTCCCTCCGCTTCGACGTGGAAGCGCCACTCTGCCTGCCGGAAGTAGCGGGCGTTGCCCGTCTTGCTGGTGAGTTGGATGGTGCAGCCGCGGTCGCGATCGACGTCGGTGATGCGGTACGACATCCTGCCCCAGTCCTTTTCTTCCGCGGTCCGGGACGAGCGGGCCAGAGTGTCAAACTCGAAACCGATGCCCGGCGGCGCTGCGGATGTGACTTCAGTGCTCGCCACCCCGCGATCCCAATGGGCTACGTTGTTCACCTCGGCGAGGTAGGCCCACACCTCATCGGGAGAACGGCGGATCGCGATGTTGGCTTCGAGAAGCACTTTCTCTTCGGTTTCCATTGTAGGGTAAGGCGATGCCGCGGTCACGGCGGGCGCCCGCGGACTCGCGCGCGACGAAATAATTGTCACCGTATCAATTGCAAGTGTATGAGTGACAAATGGACAGCAGGCAGCAGACAGCACGCAGCAGACCGCAACCAGCAACCTGTCACTTCGGCCTGATCCGCAGGAACAATACCACCCCCACCGGATCCGTGCCGTACACCGGCGCGAGCAGCGAGCCCGCGTGGTACGCGGTCACCTGCGCGCCCAGCGCCGCCGACCAGCCCGGGATCCGGCCCACATCGCGGTCATAGCCGAAGGTGTACGCCTGCACCCGCCCCGCCGGCTCCTCCTGGAATCCTGGCGGGATCGGCCGCTCGCCCAGCAGCAGCTCGGTCGTGCGGTCGACATTCTCCACCCGCGTCCACGCGTGGTTGCGCTCCGCCCACGCCACCAGCGATTCCAGGAGATAGCTGTTGGCGATCACGTTGTCCGGGATCGACCGCGTCCGTCCCCATACCAGCGTGCTCACCCAGTTCCCTTCGCGGCCGACCGCCCGGTTGTACATCGCCGACGCCGTCGTGCGCGCCTGGTCCTCGCCCGGGAACAACGCCTCCGGACTGTGCAGCCGCCCGTAGGACGCCTGGCCGCTCCAGTTCTGGCCCGGCTGCAGGGTCAACCGCGTCGACCACGAATCCATCGCTCCCTGCTGCACCTCCCAGCGATGCTCGTCGGGCTCGCGCCCGTGAAAGCCGCTGGCCTCCAGCCGCGCCCACCCCTCAGCGAAGCCGGCGGTCACCACGTCATCGGCAATGTGGGTCGAGTCCTCCTGGTGGTGCCCCAGCGTCGCTACCGGATCCTCCAGCGCCGATGCGCGATGCGGAAACGCCACCGGACCCAGCGCGGGATCGCCCACCGGCGCGGCATACAGGCTCAGCAGCCCTCGCTTGCCCACGGTCAGGTCATCGAGCGCCGCCGCCTCCATCACGAAGTCGTGCGGGTGCTGCCCGTCCACAATGGGATCGCCGTAGGCCGTCTCGCCCTGCTGAAACAGCAGCGGATAGCGCCGGCCCGTAACGGTCGCCGGTTCCAGGCTCAGCATGGCGCGCAGGGTCAGCTGGTTGCGTCCCCGCGTGTCCTGCGCCATGGGCATACCCCAGTTCGTCGAGAACAGCTTGTCCCCGCCGCGCGGCCCGCTCTGCTGGATGTCTGCGAGAAACCCATTGCCGTGGAACATCAGCATCCAGCGCCCGCGCATGCTCATCCACATCGGCTGCGGCACGGAGTTGGGCTCCGCGCTCGTGCCCGAGGTCGCGTGCCCCCGAATCTCGTCCGCGAAGGAATGCGGCGTCCCCATGGCCATTTGGGCGCGCGCGCCGACGCACGCCAGCAGCAGCGCCGCGGCCGTCATCCATTTCCACCTTGGGGAAAAACTCATGTTTTGTATCAGGGGCCGGTGCAAGCACCCAACGGAAACACGCAAGCTGCTGGTTCTGCGCTTCACCCGATTTAGACGATTCACAGGAATCACAAACAGGAACCAGAATCCGAAAAGACAAAGGAAAAACAATTTTGCCGGTTTGGTCGCCATCGGGGCTTAACCACTCTCAGACGCTCTCATCCTGCCCGGGCCGCGAAAAAGTGCGGTGCGGGGTGGACGCGGATGCCGACGACGTAATGGGTTTTCAGAGCAGCTTCTTTGGGGCTGTTGCCTCGAGTTGCGGCGCAGGCTTGCCTTGCGCCCGATCACAGCAGGTTTTGACTCAGGTCAGGCTGGACGCTGCCGCTCACGGTTCCTGCGACATATAAGGCGAGCTGGCCGCTGCAGCCAGCATGTCCGGAGCTTCCTCTTGAGCGTGCTCCGCCTCGTAAATCTTCATGTATTCGCCAAAGGAGGGGAACAATCCTTCGCGTTCTTCCAGGGGCTGCGTGGAACCCTCCGGAGCCGTGATGAATGCGCAAAACTTCTCCAGCATTTTGATTTTGGGATTGAACTGGTCCAGCCACAGGAATTGTCCTCGCTCGTTGATCTCGAGGAACCACCAGTCTCCATGCATGTCCACAGCGAAATCGAACGAACCGAAGCAGAGGCCGGATTTTTTAGCAAAGGCCACGATTCCACGTTCGACTTCGGGTGGGGTGGGGACAATTTCCACCTCGATGTTTCCCATTCCGGCGTCCGAGCGCCAGTCAAGCGCATGCAGCGGACTATGCAGGGCGTAAGAATAAACCGTGTCTCCCATGAGGACGGCACGGATGTCGAACTGTTTGACCACCATGTCCTGGTAAATGCCGGGAGCATAGGTGAGCACTTCATCGGCCGGCAACTGGTCGCGAGTCAGCTCGAAGGTTTCCGTAACTGCGACGCCACCCATGCTTTGCGGTTGCCATAGATGTGGGGTGAACGATTTGCAGATGGTCCGATTCTGGTTGTGCTCGACGAAATCCTTTACGCCTTTGGGAGAATTGGACATCAGCGCCCTGGGAACCCTGAGCCCGCAGTTCCGGGCAAACTGCAATTGAACCGATTTGTTGTTGATGAAGCGCGATGCCGAAAACTTATTGATGACCCAGACCGGCAGGGTTTCAAGAACATAAGCAACGGCGTGATGAAAGGAACGGTATTCCACTTCGGCAAATTTTTTGTCAGCCTCGGCGACCTTTGGATTGCTCACAGGCTGCTCAAGCCTGCGGATCCAGATCACGTCGCCAGGCTCGACCACATCGGGCCCCAGAGCTACCCTGGGTTCCGCGTCAAGCAGCAGGGAGACTTGCTGCTCCTCGGTCCAGGAAACGCCCGGCCAGCAGACTACCTGATACCCCTCTCGCTCTAAAGCCCACTGGATAGGGGCTGTGTGATAGTCGGTCTCGTGCGCAAGAATGATGACCTTCATGGGTTCTTGTCCTCCAGCGAGCCTGGAACGCCGGGTGGCGCACTGTGGATTCAACAGGTGGTCAGGTCAGGATCAGGGTTGGGAAACAGCGGTCCACCTCGATGCCAGCAGGAGTGGACCGCTGTGATCGCTATTCGTCGGGGTAGATAGGGCTGGTCATGTGCAGGGTCACTCGATTCCCCTGCACCAATATCTTCTGTAATTCCTCGGCGCTGAGATGACGAGCATTTCTGCGGCCAAGTACGCGATTCTCATTATTGTTCTGCATCGATTTCTCCTTTCCGCATTTTGTCTTCATGTCGCAACCGAGCCTTGCCGGCGTGCAGCCGGCAAGCCGGAAGTCATGCGCTAAAGTGTAATCCTCTTTTTTGCCGATTTGCCTGAGGTGGCAGACCCCCCATCAGAAGTTGGAGGTCGGTTCCGGGCGGGATTATGGCAATGCGGAAAATTCGATCTCAGTGAACGATTCCTGGCCCGCGGGAAACCGTCTATTTTGCAATTTTCTAAACAACGAAATAGATTAGAATCATATAGTTAGTGTGGACAAGAATGAATTGTTGACTCACCCCATGCGGTGAACGAAGTTCCTGCGGATTCTTAAACTGCCCCTGCGCCGCCGGCATACAGGCTCAATGCCGCGTCAATCTCATGGCTCTGCGCTGCCTCCGGCGTGAACGCCGCACGGGAGAGATAGTGTGGATTGATCCGCGAGAGCGTCTCGTTGATGAAGATTCCCGCGTGGCTCAGCAGTGCATGCCGCAGCGCTTCGCGCGGCAGCGTGCTCGCGTGGTACTGGCAGATCCCGCTCATGGCAGGATGCGCGCGCATGAACTCCTCCAGCCGCCACTCGTATTCCAGCAGCTTCGAGAAGTTCCGTTCCGGCCCCATTTCCCAGGTCATGTCGCCGGTCGCCCACAAGCCGGCATACCCATCGAGCAGTGCCCGGATCACGGCACTGTGCAGCGTCTCCATCATGCGATCGATCTCGAAGCGGCCATCCGCCAGATGCGTCTGTTCGGAGGAGAGGACCAGGCTGCCCCTCGCCAGCTCCTGCGTCACATCCACACCGGCCGCGGCCAGATACGAGCGCAGGCCGGCGACCATCGGCGGGCTGTTCAGGTAAAGGCAGCGATGGTTCTGGCTGAGCTTTGCGCGCAGCACCTGCGCCATCGCCGTTAACTGCTGCGACGGTGCGCCGTCATAAATGAGACATTGGTGAGGAAACGCCGGCTCCATACGAGTAGTGGCATTATAGTCACTCCTTTCCATTGCGGGAAACCTCATGGCGTACAGTAGTCTGTCTGCGGGGGAGGCTCACCCTGGATTCGCATCGCGCCCAACTCGATGCCGCCGCGGCCGCCCGCTTCGAGGCTTACCTGGCGCTGCTCCTGAAGTGGAATGCGCGACTCAATTTGACCGCCGTTCGCAAGCCGGAAGCGATCGTCAGCCGCCACTTTGCCGAATGTATCTTCGCCGCGGGGCAGATCCCGTCACACGCGAAGACTCTGCTGGATTTCGGCTCCGGCGCCGGCCTGCCCGGGATACCCATCGCCATCCTGCGCCCGGACCTCGCTGTGACGCTGGCCGAATCGCAGAGCCGCAAGGCCGCTTTTTTGCATGAAGCGATCCGGACGCTCGAGCTGAAAGCCGAGGTGTGGGCTGGGCGCGTGGAAGCGCTGCCGGGAGGGCGGGTTTTCGACTGGATAACGCTGCGGGCGGTGGACCGGCTGCCCGCAGCCTGCCGCATCGCGCTGTCGCACTTGGCACCGGGAGGCTCGCTGATGGTCTTCGCCACGCGCAAGACGGAGGCCGTCCTTAATCAACTCCCGGGGATTCAATGGGACCGCGCGATTCCCCTCTCGGGGTCGGAGCAAGCCCTGCTCAAAGTGGGCCAGCGCGCCTGAATCCGTGGGTTGCCTGCTTTTCGGCTGTTCCACGTGGAACATCTTGGGCGCGGCCATAACCCTTCCCGAACTTTAGTCCACGCCCTTGGGGTTCTCGGACAGGTTGTGCGCATTGGTCACGTTCTCGGGCGTGCCGCCGAAGGCCTCCTCAGGCCTGTACCAGTATTTCTTGAACCAGGCACCCACCTTCCGGATGCAGTCGTTCGATCCATCGTTCCAGCGAATCTCGGCTTCGCCGTTGACGTACTGCCAGGTTCCGCGCTCGTCGCCCAGCGACCGCAGCGCGGAACCATCGTCGCGCAGGGTGATGATGAAGTTCTCTCCATTCCCTTCGCCAACTTCCCACTTGCCGACGAAACGGGCGCGGGACGGCCCGGGAACGCTCAGGAGCCCGGTGGGAACCGGCCCGGGAAACTCGATCCGGTCGAGATCGGCGAGGTTTAAGGTTTGGCGATGCCCATCCTTGAAGACAATCACCACGGAAGTGCTCCCGGCATTCGGCGACTGGGCGGCAGCCGGGGAAGGCAGGCAAACCGGCAGAAATACGGCAGAGGCGGCGGCCAACCGAAAAAGCGTGTGCATGGGTTGCTCCTTGGTCTGCAAAGCGCGCGGCGGGCAGGTTCGGCATGGTCGCGCTGTCCACCAGTACGCGATCAGTCCCCGGCAGGTTCCCTTCCGGGGTGGCGACGCAGAGCGGAGCCAAAATTTCCGGGCCTTCCCAGTCGCCGATGTTCCACGTGGAACAGACATCCCCGCGCGCCTCCCTGGCCCCGGAGCCGCGTTCGCGCGAAATGGGAGACTTCGAGGGCTCCCGACGGCTTGGGGTTTTGAACGTGGAACAAGAGCTCTGAAAAGGGGAAAACGACCCTGCCTCGTCCATAGTTTTCCACGTAGGGTCGTTTTTATCTTCCTGTTCCTGTCGTAATCGCCGCGGCGAAGCATCTTCCGGAAAACACGCCACTTATGGCCTGTGGCTGCACGCCTCCCGGCGCGACTTCCACAGATGTGTCCTGTTTCTGCACAGGCGGTTCTCGTTGCGCAGTCGCCCCTCTGCCGTTAACCTTGGGGGTCATGGGGAAAGTGCTGGCGGTGGTCAATCAGAAGGGCGGAGTCGGCAAGACCACCACCGCCATCAATCTTTCCGCCGCTCTTGCCCTCGAAGGCCAGCATGTCCTGCTGATGGATTGCGATCCCCAGGCGAATTCCACCGGCGGGTTCGGCATCGGCCGGGAAGAAGACCGCCGCTCCTCCTACGATGTGCTGATGGGCGAAGCCACCATAGAAGAAGTCGCCCTGCCCACGGAGATCAAGACGCTCCGCCTGGTTCCTTCGCACAAGAACCTGACCGGGGCCAATGTCGAGCTGATTCAGATGGAGCGCCGCGCCTACCGGCTCCGCGAAGCCATCGACAAGGTCCGGGGCATGTACGATTACATCGTGCTCGATTGCCCGCCGGCGCTGGACCTGCTGACCCTCAACTCTCTGGTGGCCGCCGACCGGCTCCTCGTCCCCATGCAGGCCGAGTATTTCGCCCTGGAGGGCGTCAGCGAGCTGATCCACACGCTGGATCGGGTGCGCGAGAGTTTCAACAAGACTCTGGAGATCGAGGGCGTGCTGCTCACCATGTACGACGATCGCACCAACCTCGCCCAGCAGGTGACCGAGAATTTGCGCCAGTATTTCAAGGAGAAGCTGCTCAAGACGGTCATCCCCCGCAACGTGCGGCTGGCAGAGGCGCCGAGCTATGGGAAGCCGGTGCTGCTCTACGATCCCAAGTCGCGCGGCGCCGAGGCCTACCGCGAACTGGCCGTGGAGCTGCTGGCCCGGAACGGCGTGCAGGCGCCGAGCTCCCTGCTGCCTAAAGAGGCTCCTGCGCCAGAAAGGCCGAAACCGGAAGTCAAGGTTCGTTTTTGGCCTTACGGCTAGCGGTATCCAATAGCGATTTCTGAACAAGGCTGGAAGCTTCCAGCCGGGGAAGTTCGAGGCAACCGATCGCATGCAGACTATGACTGAAGCTCCAAAACGAAGAGCCTTAGGCAAAGGGCTCGAATCCCTGCTGCCGCGGGCGCAGGCGGTTGCGGAGAGCCCCGCCCCCGAACCCGTCGAATCCACCGGCAAGCCGCGGGAGATCCCTGTTGGCGACATTGACCGCAGCCCCTGGCAGACGCGCAGCCACTTCGACGAGGTTGCGCTGGCTGAGCTGGCGGCATCGATTACGGCAACGGGGGTGGTGCAGCCGATTCTCGTGCGGCCTGTCGCGGGCGGCCGCTTCCAGCTGATCGCCGGCGAGCGGCGCTGGATGGCCTCACAGCGCGCGGGCAAGGAGACGATCCCAGCCATCGTGCGCCATGCATCGGACGAGCAGGCGATGGAGATGACCATCGTCGAGAACCTGCAGCGCACCGATCTGAATCCCATGGAGCAGGCCCGCGCGTATGATCGTCTGGCACGCGAGTTTCAGCTGACCCAGGAGCAGATGGCGAAACGCACCGGCAAAGACCGTGCCTCGGTCGCTAACTTCCTGAGATTGCTTCGGTTACCAGTCGATGTACAAGGCCATGTCGAGAGCGGAGCGATCAGTTTCGGCCATGCGCGGGCCCTGCTGCCGCTGGAGGATCCGGAGACGATTTTGAAGGCCGCCCAGAAGGTCACGGCTCTCGCCATGAGCGTGCGCCAAACGGAAACCTATGTGCAGGGTCTGCTGTACCCCGAGACAAAGAAACATGGCGAAGAAAAAGAGAAGAGTGTCGATCCCAACGTGCGCGAGATCCAGGAGACGCTACAACGCGCCCTGGGCCTGAAAGTGCGGGTCGAGGATCGCAAAGGCCGCGGCAAGGTCATCATCGAGTATTCGAAGATTGAGGAATTCGACCAGTTGCTGGAAACCCTGGGGGTCAAAGGGTAACAGGACTCAGTAGGATTGCAAGGATTCAATAGGATCAACTGACGATACGATTCAATCGTTCCTGGAGGTTGCCATTCGTTCCACCCGCCAACTCAGCATCACCCTCCCGACCGAGATGGCCGATCTCATCCGCGCCAAGGTCGAAGCGGGCGAATATGCGTCAGAAAGCGAAGTGATTCGCGACGGCCTGCGCGTGCTCATCGCGCGTGACCGAGCGGTGGAGAAGTGGCTGCGAGAAGAGGCAGTTATCCCTGGTGAAACGGGGCACGCCGGCAAGCCAAAGACGCGCAAATCAGACTCCACCGGCGCTGCCAGCCGCACTCGCACCCGCAAGGCCGCCGCGGCTCCGGAAGCCGCCCCAGCGCCGCTCCCGGCCAGGGCAGAGCACGCGGTCCAGCCGAGGACCCTCCCCGAGACGCCCAACTTCGAATTCGGGCGGATGCAAGTTGTTCTGAAAGACGCGCCGGGGTAGTATCGGGCCATCCGACCCTGCACAAAAATTGACCGCCGCCGTTGCGGTCGGCTGGAGCGGCGAGGAAAGAGACGCAGTGCCGACTCCGGAGAGCCCGAGCGGAAAACCCAGCGCAGCCGGCAGTCAGGCAGTTCGCACGCCCGCGCCCGATTCGGCGCCTGGGAGCGGCTCCCGAAGCGGTGACCCCGCGATTCCCGTTGCCGCCCTGGCTCCTGGAGAAGTCATCGCCGAACGATACGTTCTAAAGCATCGGCTTGGCGCCGGAGGCATGGGAGAGGCCTGGCTGGCCGAAGGCCGCATCCTGCACCCCAAGCTGGTGCTGAAGCGGCTCACGCGAGCGCATCCTGCGAAGACCGCGCTGAGCGGGCAGTTGCTGAGCGAAGCACGCCGCGCCACGGCGGTTGACAGTCCTCACATTGCCCAGGTCTACGACATCTGCACCCATGGCGACGAATGGCTGCTGGCCATGGAGTACGTTCCCGGAATGGACCTGCGCACGATCCTCGCGGGCCCACTCGATGCGGAGACGTTTTTCTCGCTGGCGGTGCAGTTGGCCGAAGCCATTCAGTCGGCGCACGCCGCCAGCATTCTGCACTGCGATATCAAGCCGGAAAACATCATGGTCACGGAGCAGGGCTTCGTCAAAGTCCTCGACTTCGGTCTGGCGCGCATCGTGGCCTCGCCGGGATCTTTCGAGACGGTGAGCCTCCCGGGCAGCGGCTCCGTCTTTGCCGGAACGCCGGGCTACATGGCGCCGGAAGTTCTGCGCGAGCATGCGCCGACGGAGCTGTCCGACATCTTCGCGCTGGGCGTGGTGCTCTACGAAATGGCCGGCGGCAAGGCGCCTTTCAAGGGCAAGACGACCGCCGACAGCGTGCTGCTGACGTTGACCTCGGAGCCGCGCCGATCGATTTGAAGGCGCGCGGCTTCCCTCCCGATCTCAATCGCATTCTGGCCAAGGCGCTGAACAAGCAGCCGGAGCGGCGCTACGCCACAGTGCGCGACCTGCTGGTGGATCTGCGCGCCCTACAGCATCAGACGCTGACCGGCGTGTTTACCCGCCCGCGGCGCCGGGAGCCGCAGCCGCGGCGGCGCAGTGCTCTTGCCGGGGT
>JBARMS010000067.1:0-3345 GCA_049802575.1 Acidobacteriaceae bacterium
GACTACGCCCCGCCCGATCCGGGAGCCCTGCGCGCCAGCGGGTTCGTCTCGCGCCCCGCGCTGCAAAAGCTGAATCGCAATTCCATCTACGTCTTCGTCAACCAGCGCCTCATTCGCGACCGCCTCATCCTGCACGCCATCACCGAGGCGTATCGCAACATCATCCCGCCCACCTCGTTCCCGGTCGTCCTGCTTTTTCTCGAGATGCCGCCGCACGAGGTCGACGTCAACGTGCATCCCGCGAAAACCGAGGTCCGCTTCCGCCAGCAGTCGCTGGTGCACGACTTCGTGCGCGAGTCGATCCGCGTCACACTGATGAAATCGCGCCCCGCCGCCAGCTTCCTCGCCGCGCTCAGCGACAGCCCGCGCGCCTCGTCCGCGCTGGTTCCCGATTCATCCATCGATCCGGAACGAGCCAGAGCAGACGACGCGCTCGTCTCCGCTTTGCCTGAATCGGAGCCGCCGCCGCAAAGCGAAGGTGCCGCGCCCTTCGAGCTGGCGCCGCCCTCCCTGCGCCCGGAAAACGTTCCGCTGCCGTTTTCTGCAGCGCCTTCCATTCCGCCGAATACCGTCATCCTGAACGAGCGATCGGTATCCGTCGCGCCGGTGGTTGGCGCGACACCGGATTCAGGACGCGAAATGAAGGATCTGCGGTTCCCTCCAGCAGCCCCCAACGGACATGCCTGCGCTGCCCCAGCCTTCCCTGACGGCGCCGGGGTCCCCGGCGCGCCCGGTGTTGGCGCGATGGGGTGGGAAGGCGGCGAGCCCCCTCCGTCCCTGCACGCCCTGGCCTCGCTCAAGCCGCTCGGCCAGTTGCGCGAGTCGTTCATCCTCGCCACCAACGACGAGGGCCTCTGGATCATCGACCAGCACGTCGCCCACGAGCGCGTGCTCTTTGAGAAGATCCTGCGCGAGCGCCAGACGGAGCGCGTCGAGCGCCAGCGGCTGCTCATGCCCATGCTCATCGATCTGCTGCCGCAGCAGATGGTGGTCTTCGCCACGCTGGCCGCGGAACTGGAGCGCAACGGCTGCGAGGCGGAGCCCTTCGGCCCTCACACCATCGCCATCAAAGCGGCGCCCTCCGGCCTCAGCGGATCCGAGCTCGAGCGCATGATTCACGAGGTCCTCGAGCAGCCCGCCGCCTCCGCGCAATCCGACAATCTCGAGACCGCGCGCACCCGCATCGCCGCTTCGATCGCCTGCCACGCGGCCATCAAGGTGAACATGCCGCTCGATCCCGCGCGCATGGAGTGGCTCCTCGCCGAGCTCGCGAAAACCGAGCATCCCACCAGCTGCCCCCACGGCCGCCCCATTGCTTTACGATATTCATGGAGAGACATTCAGCGGGCTTTCCAGAGAATTTGAAGCTCTCCTCCTGAGCGGAGTTCGGCGTGCTCATGCACGGCGAACGCAATCGAAGGGCCTGCATTGCAGTTCCACCCGGGTGCCCCACATCTTCACGGTTTCCTGAGAGGGGGGAGTCCGCAAATGCGTCGACCTCAAAATCACGTTTTTGCCTTTGTATCTGGGCACGGCTTCAGTCGTGCCGTAACAGCCTCAAGATAGAAAAGGGGCTTCAGCCCCTGCCGAACGCCCCGGCCCCAAAAGAAGGAAATTTGAACCTGCAACAGTTACAAATCGCGCGCGCTGCGCTGTGGCGCCAGAACGCCGAGCCGCTCGCCACATACGACGATGCCGCCGCCTGGCTGGATGCCCTGGGCTTCTGCCTGTTCCTGCCGCGGCACACGCAGCTGCCCGCCCCCGCCCCCTCGTTCGTGGAAGCCTGCCTGGGAACGCCGGCCGCTACCCCTCCGGCCCCCGCCATCGCCTACGCCATGGAGCTGGCCATGCGCCTCATGGAGGCCGGCCGCGCGCTGCCGCTCAACCTGTTCGGCACGTTCTCTGAGCAGCCCGATTTCCTCGTCACGCCGGAGGTCCTTCCCTGGGTGGCCGCGGTCCGCGGCGACCGCCAGTGGCAAAAAGCGCCCGCCGGACGCACCGCGCCCATCGTGCTGCGCACCTGGGAGGCCCTTGAGCAGCACGGCTCCCAAACCGCCGTCGAGATTCGCGAGCGCCTCGGACGCGAGCTCACCGAAGCCGCGGTGTTGCGCGCACTGATTGAGCTTTGGACGACCCTCCGCGCTTTGCCGTCCTATGCCGCGGGCGAGCCCACCCGCTGGCGGCTGCTCAAAGACAGCCACGCTGCGCAGCTCACCACCGCCGCGAATACCGCGCAGCCCACCGCGCTTTCCGCGCTGCTCTCCATCTACCTGCGCTCCGCCGTGGCCGCAACCGCCGAGGAAGCCGAGATCTTTCTCTCGCCTCTCACCGCGCGCTCGCGCATCCGCGAAGTGACCCACGGCATGATGGCGGCGCGCCAGCTGGGCAGCGTGTCGGTTGGGTCGCACATCCCGTCCATCGGCTCCCAGTCCATGCTGTTCATCGAAGGCTCGCTGCCGGACGCTGCTCCCGAAGCCGCCGAAGCAACCACGCCGGAAGCGGCGCAGGAGGCGCGTGCGCGCCGCGAATCCATCCGCCGCCAGCCGCGCGAACCAGAGCGTCCAGGACGTTTTGACAAGAGTCGGCCAGCCGGGCCTCAGCGCCCCATGCGTTTCAGCAAGAGTCGCCCGCCCGGCAGCGAGCGGCAGGATGGGTTCAGGGAAAATCGCCCGTCCGCGCGACCCGCCCCGTCCGACCGTCCCGGCGGCCGGCCTTCAAACCACCAATCCTTCAGCCGCCCGCCCTTCGGTAAGAAGCCTGAGTGGCAGCCACGCGACCGGCCAGCGGGACCCGCCCGCAACGAGGCTCCGCGCTTCGCGGCATCCCGCGGCGAGCGTCCCTTCCATCGCGACCGGGCCGACGCAAGCCGTGAAGAACGCCCGCAGCGCGAACGGCCCGGAAATTGGCAGCCGCGCGACGCGAAACCCTGGCAGAAACCAGGCGGGGCTCGGTTCGGGAAGCCCGCCGCACGTCCGAACGCCGGCGGTCCCCGCTCGGAAGGTCCGCGTCAGGAACGCCCGCGTCAGGATCGCCCGCAGCGCGAGAACGGCCCGCGCTGGCAACCTCGCGAGAACGCGAAACCCTGGCAGAAACCAGGCGCGGCTCGGTTCAGAAAGCCTGCCGAAGGCCCGACCGCTGGCGGTCCGCGCTCGGAGGGCTCGGGTCAGGAAGGTCCGCGTCAGCAAGGTCCGCGCCAGGATCGCCCCTGGCAGAAAAGCCGCCCTCCATTCGCCGGCGATCGCGGGCGAGGCGAGCGGCCTCCAAAGAAGTTCGGCAGTCGCCCGGCATTTTCGCGCCCAGGTCAGAGTCGTCCCCGCCCAGGTCAGAGTCGCCCCAGTGCCGCCC
>JBARMS010000068.1:0-9152 GCA_049802575.1 Acidobacteriaceae bacterium
CAGCAGCGCGTCGCCGGGGCTCGACGCCGGGCCGGTGGGCGGATACAGCATGCTCAGGCTGACGGTGGATTTGCTGACGATGAGGAAGGGATTCGTCCAGCTCTGGCGCGTGTGGATGTTCATGTAAACGGACTTCGACGGCAGGGGAATGTCGGCGAGTTCCTGGCGATCGGCATCCCGCGCCTGGGCGGCGGCGCGCTCCTGCTGCATGGCCTTTTCGCGGGCAGCGGCGGCCGCGGCCACGGAGCTGGCGGCCTGTGACGGAGAGGGCGGACGGGAGCAGGCGGTGACGAAGGAAGCCAGCAGCAGAGCACAAACCGGCAGAGTACAGAGTTTCATCGTATCGGTGCGGGGCAAAGCCAGAGTTTCCTCCATCAAGGATAGCAAGCGCAACAGGAAATTCGCACAGCGTTCGCAAAGGGAAGAGCTGGGTCGACCAGATATCTGAGTTACGGATGCCGGACCGCTTGATTGGCCGCTGCAGGCTGCCAGCACCCAGTTCCCTGCAACCTGTAACCTGTAGCAGTGAAGACCAGCCTGTTCGATCTGTACAAGGTGGGGATTGGGCCTTCGAGCTCGCACACGATGGGGCCGATGCGGGCGGCGCGGCGGTTTGCCGTGGAGCTGGATGGGGCTGGCGTGCTCGAACAGGTGGCGGAAGTGCGAGCCGAGCTCTATGGGTCGCTGGCACTCACCGGGCTGGGCCACGGGACGGACCGGGCCATTCTGCTGGGGCTGAGCGGGGAGGAAGCGGCGACGCTCGATCCGGCGACGATTGGGCCGAAGCTGGCTGAGATTCGCGCGTCGGGGACGCTGATGCTGCTCGGGAAGCGCGCGGTGCCGTTCCGCGAGCCGGAGCATCTGCTGTTCCATCGGGACGCGATGACGCCGCCGGGAGCGGTGACGCAGCATCCGAACGGGATGCGCTTCAGTGCGTTCGATGCGGCGGGAAATGTGCTGATGACGCGCACCTATTTTTCCATCGGCGGCGGATTCATTGTGGCGGATGGCGAGGCGGCGCTGCCGAAGGGGTCGCCGGATCGGCCACTGCCGTATCCCTTTGCCAGCGCGGCGGAGTTGCTGGCGATGGCCGAAGAGGCAAAGCTGGCGGTTTGGGAACTGATGCTGGCCAACGAGAGCGCGCTGCGGCCGGAGAGCGAAGTGCGCGCGGGGATACTGCGTATCTGGTCGGTGATGCAGGCGTGCATCGAGCGCGGCATGACAACCGAAGGGATTCTGCCCGGCGGGTTGGGCGTGCGGCGAAGGGCGCCGCGGCTGACGGCGCGGCTACGGGAAAAGGGTTCGACGGATCCGCTGGCGCCGCTCGACTGGCTGACGATCTATGCGATGGCGGTGAACGAAGAGAACGCCGCGGGCGGGCGCGTGGTGACGGCTCCGACGAATGGAGCGGCGGGGGTGATTCCTGCGGTGGGGCGCTACTATCAGGACTTTGTTCCGGGCGCGGACGAGGACGGGATGGTGCGGTACTTCCTTACGTCAGCGGCGATCGGCGTGCTCTACAAGGAGAATGCGTCGATCAGCGGCGCGGAAGTGGGTTGCCAGGGCGAAGTGGGGGTGGCGTGTTCGATGGCGGCGGGCGGACTGGCGGCGGCGCTGGGCGGCAGCAACGCCGAGGTGGAGCACGCGGCGGAGATCGGGATGGAGCACAACCTGGGGATGACCTGCGACCCCATCGGCGGGCTGGTGCAGATTCCCTGCATCGAGCGCAACGCGATGGGCGCGGCGAAGGCGGTGCAGGCGTGCCGCATCGCGATGAACGAGACCGAGGGTCACAAAGTGTCGCTCGATCAGGTCATTCACACGATGTTTCAGACTGGGCTCGATATGCAGTCGCGGTACAAGGAGACGAGTTTGGCGGGGCTGGCGCTGAACGTGATCGAGTGCTAAAAATCAGGGCTTAGGGGATAGGGTTTGGGGATTCGAAAAGCCTTCGAGTCATCGCCTGCTGGATGGCCATTTTCCAGTTTCGCGGTGAATCAACGTCTCTCGAAGAGTGGCGTCGGGCTTTTTGTTAAAGATAGTGCGGGATTTCTCAATCCCGCGAACGCGTGCTTGAAGTTCCGCATTTAGCGCCTGATTTTCGTCAACCTCACCGCGGAGCTTCTGTAAGGGCTGATTGGCAGCCTTGCGGGCAGCCTGGTGACTCAATTTCTTACTCCTCGGGATGTTCTTGCGACTGGATTTGTCGTTTTCGAAATATGCGTTGCGGCGATCATGATCTAAGCTCGCGCTCTTTTTCTCCTGCGGCGATTTCAGCTTGCTCACATGCCCCCCAGAGCATCCACTATAGCGCGTGCCGGCTCAGGGCACTTTGCCCCAGCAGACGACGCAATCGTGAATCATCGTGACGGTGCCATCGCGCTGAGTTTCCGCGAAGAGGCGCTGCGCCGCGGCCTGCATTTCCGCGAAGCGCGGATGCCCGGGCTGGGGCATGTAGGACGAGGAGAGAATGCGGCCTTGGAGGCCGGCGTAATCGAAGCTCTGGGGATTCTCGAAGGTTGCGCACTCCATCGGGTGTGGCGCAAAGAACGCAGCCAGGCGTTTGCGGCCCATGTGCTGGCCCTTCACTGCCATGTAGTCGACGCCGAAATTTCGCAGGAGCGCTTCGTATCCATCATGGAAGGCGTCGCCGGCGAGGCGCCGGTTGTTGTAGAGGATGGCGCACCAGCCGCCGGGCTTGAGGATGCGGGCGAATTCGGCGCGGGCGCGGGCGAGATCGAACCAGTGCATCGCCTGGGCGACGGTGATGAGGTCGAT
Organism: Acidobacteriaceae bacterium; assembly: GCA_049802575.1. Classification (GTDB taxonomy): domain Bacteria; phylum Acidobacteriota; class Terriglobia; order Terriglobales; family Acidobacteriaceae; genus Palsa-343. The sequence continues at coordinate 2,779 of JBARMS010000068.1, forward strand.
GGAGGCGTCAGGCAGGCCGGTGGCTTCGGCGGTTCCGCTGACGCAGCGGAGATTGGGGTATTGCGACTCGAGGGTGGCGCAGGCTGCGCGCATTTCGTCGTTGGGCTCGACGGCGGTGACGGGGAATCCGGCAGCGAGAAAGATCTCCGTGAGCAGGCCGGTGCCGGCGGCCACATCGGCGATGACTGAGTCGGTTGTCAGTCCGCACTCGCGCCGCAGCGTATCGACAATCTCTGCCGGATAACCAGGCCGATAGCACCGATAGCTCTCCACCCGCCCCGTAAACCGCTCTGTCGGATTCGGAATCATGCTGACCTGCTAACCCGCTGACTGTTTTATCGCTGACCGCTTTTTAGCCGACCGCTTCACCGCTGACCGTTTCTTACCTGAGAGCCACGCTCACGCTTTGTCCGTCGTACGTGATCTCGCGATCGGCGGTTGCGGAGACATTCGGACCTGCGCCGTGGTTCGGAGCGACGAGGATCACGCGGAAGGTGCGATGCGGCGGCATGCCGGGATAGCTGCCCGCGCGCGCGCCGAGGGTCAGCGTCGATGCGGCGTCGTTCCAGTGGATCGCGATGGTGGCATGCTCGCCTTTTTCATAGTCGTAGGTGTCGCCTTCGTCGTTGTAGAGGGTGAAGTCGCTGTCGGCGCCGCGATAGATGCGCAGCTCGATGGGCGCGTCGGGCGACTGGCTGGCGTATTCGATTTCCGGACCGAGCGGCAGAATCGATCCGGCTTTGATGTAGAGCGGGATACGGTCGAGGGGCGCGGGCGCCTCGATATGACGGTCGCCGGTGAGCTTCGTGCCGGTCCAGAAGTCATACCAGGCGGGCGCGGGCGGCAGATACACTTGCCGGCTGGTCGCGCCCTGCTCGGTGACGGGGCTGACCAGGATGGCGGGGCCGAACATGTATTCGTCGCCGATGTCGCGGACTTGCTGGTTATCGGGCCAGTCCATGACGAGCGGCCGCATCATGGTGGAATCGTCGCTGGTGACGCGCCACGCCAGCGAGTAGATGTAGGGCAGCATGCGATAGCGCAGCTTGTCGTAGGAAATCAGCGTGGGCACCTGCGGCCCGTACGAGAAGATTTCGTTCGTATCGTTGGAACGATGGCCGTGGGTGCGGAAGATGGGGCAGAAGACGCCGAACTGGTACCAGCGCGTGTAGAGCTCCTGATAGGAGGGATCGTGGGTGGCGCGTTCGTAGGGCCAGCCGTAGCCGGCGATGTCGGTGGTCCAGTAGGGCATGCCGGAGAGCTCGAAGTTGAGGCCGGCGGGAATCTGCCGGCGGAACGACATCCAGGTGCCGATGACGTCACCGGACCAGACGGTGGTGGCGTTGCGCTGCTGGCCGAGGAAGCCGGAGCGCGTGAGGATGAAGACGCGCTTCTGGTCCGTGGTCTTGCGCCAGTGGTCGTAGACGCCGCCTGAGTGCATCAGCGGAAAAATGTTGGTGTAGCGCGCGCCGTTGCCGATGGAGAGCTGCTTCTCATCGAGAGAGCCGTCGCTGAAGCCGTCCCAGATTTCGGGCTCCGAACTGTCGAGCCAGAAGCCGTCCCAGCCTTCTTTGAATTTCACGCCCATGAGGTGATCCCAGTAGAAGTCCCGGGCGGCGGGATTGGTGGCGTCGTAGATGTCGGTGTCGGGAATGGTGAGGCCCTGCTGCTTCATCTGCTGCCAGTTTTGCGAGCGCGGATCGAACTTGGCCCAGACGGAGATCATGGCGTGCATGTGCTCGGCGTGCAGCTTCTCGAGCGCGGCGGGAACATCGGGCCAGGGTTTCAGGTACGCGTCGTTGTATTCGGGATCGCCCTGGTATTTCCACCAGAACCAGTCCTGCACGATGAAATCGAGGGGGACGTGCTGATCACGGTATTCCTGCGCGACGTCGAGCAGCTCCTTCGCGGATTTGTAGCGGTCTTTCGACTGCACGAAGCCGTAGGCCCAGCGGCCGTAGAGCGGCGCGTGGCCGGTGAGGTCGCGGTAGCGATGGATGATCTGATCCATCTGCGGCCCATAGACGAAGTAGTAGTCGATGGCGTCGGCGGCCTCGGCGGTCAGCTTCATCTCAAGAAAGAAGCGATTGTCGAAGAGGGAGCGCGAGGCGGTGTTCCACAGCAGGCCGTAGCCGTTGGTGGAGACGAGGAAGGGGATGGAGACGTTGGTGTTGGCCTGCGCCAGCTCAACGACCGCGCCGCGATAATCGAAGACGCCCGACTGATGCTGGCCGAGACCGTAAATGCCCTCAAGGGGCTGGCCCCAGAAGCGCTCGCTGACGTGGTAGACCTTTTCGCCGTTCACTTCGGCGGGAACGTAGTGGCGGGGTTCGCGGTTGGCGAATTCCTGGAGCAGCTCCTTGCCGGAGGCGTCGTCGAAGCGCAGCGCCGCAGTCTTGAGATCGATATGGACGCGCAGTTTCTCCGTGCTGAGGGTCGCTGTCTTCGTGTCGCTGGAGAAATCGAAGCGATCGGGCGTGCAGGGATTCACGATCCACGGGGTGTGCGGCGAACCTGCGGTGCGATTGCCAGGGCCGGCGACGACGTGGATGAGGTCCGGGCCGCAGACGCTGATGTGCATCGTCTCAGCGCCGTTGTGCACGATTACGCCTGAGGAATCGCGCTCGACCGTGGCTTGTGCCGCGCCCGTCGCGCAGACTGCGCCGCTCAAAGTTGCGCAAAGCAGAAGAATTCCAATCCGAGGTATGCCGAAGCCCGATCGCATGCGCCGCCTCCTGAAGAGCCGCAACCATCGTAGAACAGGAACGATGGCAAGGCTGGCCGACGCGTCCAAAGAATCCGCTGACCGCGACTCGGCCGAGCGTGTTTTGGCTGGCCGGTTTCCAGCTGACCGCTTCTTGGCTGACCGGTGTTCAGCCTCGCTCGATGGCCATGGCGACGGAGTTTCCTCCACCCAGGCAAAGCGCGACCACGCCGCGGCGGGCGTTGCGCTGGATGAGCTCGTGGAGCAGCGTAACGAGGACGCGAGCGCCGCTGGCGCCGATGGGGTGACCGATGGCGACGGAGCCGCCGTTGACGTTGAGCTTCTCGTCGGGAACGCCGAGTTCGCGGCCGAGGGCGATGGACTGGACGGCGAAGGCTTCGTTCAGCTCGAAGAGGTTAACATCAGTAACCGACCACTTCGCTTTGGCCATAACCTTGCGCACGCCGGTGACGGGCGCCATCATCACCCATTTGGGCTCCACGCCGCTGGTCGCGTGCGCGACGATGCGGGCCAGGGGATGCAGGCCGAGATCCCTGGCCTTTGCAGCCGACATGATGACAACAGCCGCGGCAGCGTCATTGACGCCAGGAGCATTGCCGGCGGTGACCGTGCCGTCTTTTTTGAATGCGGGCTTGAGGGCGCGGAGCGATTCGATGGACGCGTCTTCGCGGACGGACTCGTCACGCTCGAAGAGCTTCGGTCCGGCGCCTTTCTTCTTCGCGGGGACTTCGACGGGGACGACCTCGTCGTCAAAGCGTCCAGCGCGCCACGCAGCGGCGGCTTTCTGGTGCGAGCGAAGGGCGTAGCAGTCCTGCTCCTCGCGCGTGATGCCGTACTTCTCGGCGACCAGTTCGGCGGTCTGGCCCATGTGGAAGTCGTTGTAGACGTCCCAGAGACCGTCGTTGACCATCGCGTCGACGGCGACGCCGTTGCCCATGCGGAAGCCGCTGCGCGCCTGCGGCAGCAGATAAGGAGCGTTGGTCATCGACTCCATGCCCCCGGCGACAGCGATCTCGGCGTTGCCGGTCTGGATGGACTGTGCGGCGAGAGCGACGGCACGGAGGCCGGAGCCGCAGACCATGTTGACCGTGGCGGCGCTGACTTCAGGAAGCAGTCCGCCGAAGAGCGCGGCCTGGCGCGCCGGATTCTGGCCGAGACCGGCGGAGACGACGTTGCCCATGATGCATTCGTCGATCTGCTCAGGCTTGAGCTGCGCGCGGCGGACCGCTTCACGGACGGCGATGGCGCCGAGCTGGGTCGCGGAGAGGTCGGAGAGCGCGCCCTGGAATTTTCCTACGGGTGTGCGACAAGCGGAAACAAAGACAATCTCATCCATAAATACCCTTTTCTCATTCGATGCACGAAGGCGGCCATAGAATCCAATGGAAGATACCAGAGAACGAGGACCGGATGCACGAGACGCCAGCTGCAATGACGGTGATGACGGCCGAGGATCCGACTTCCGCGGTTGCGCCGTGGTGGCACACAGCGCTGCTCATTGCGCTGCTTGCCGGCGGATCGGTGCTCAATGCGCGGCAGGCGCACCACGGAGCGCTGGAGGCGCATCACGCGACACGCTACCTGGGCGGAATCGCGGCGGAGTGGGTGCTGTGCCTGCTGGTGTGGTGGGGATTGCGGATGAAGCGAGTGCCGCTGGCGCAGGTGCTGGGATTTCGGAATGGATTGCGCGCGCTGGGCGAGGACCTGATCGCTGCCGGGATTTTCTGGATCATCTCCCTGATGGTGCTGGCCTCGATTGGCGTGCTGATGCAACTGCTGCACTGGGGCACTCCGCAGAAGACGCTGGCGGCGCTGGCTCCTCGCAACGCGACGGAGATGCTGCTGTGGGTGGCGCTGAGCGCGAGCGCGGGGTTCGTGGAGGAGCTGACGTTTCGCGGCTATTTCCTGCGGCAGTTCTCGTCGCCGCTGCGTGCCCTGTGGGTCGGCGTCGCGGCCTCGTCGCTGGTTTTCGGAATCAGCCATGCGTATGAAGGCGCGGCGGGAATGATCGCGATCGGTGTGTACGGCGCGCTGTTCTGCGTGCTCGCGATTCTGCGGAGATCGCTGCGACCGGGGATGATCGCGCATGCGTGGCACGACATTTTCTCCGGAGTGATGCTGGCTGTGGCTCATCATTTCCACGTGGTGTGAGAGCGAAGAAGCTTTTCGGAGGACGAGCGTGAATCCGAAGAGCAAAATCTCTTGCGAAAATTTCCATTTTTTTCTTGACACTCATGGTGGGGAAATCTATACATTCGTTAACTGCAGCATTTATGTTGCAGACTTCGATGTAAACATCGAAAAGGGAGAATAGAAAAAATGGCAACGAAAAAGGCAGCTAAGAAACCGGCGAAGAAGGCAGCGAAGAAGTCCTCGAAGAAAAAGTAAGCCATCACCGGCAACACCCTAAGGGGGCGCGATAAGCGCCCCCTTAGTATTTGCGGGGGACTCGCCGTCCAGGCGGTGCGCTTCGCGATCCCCGCATCCAGCGCCCATCGATGTCCCTCTTCCCTGAACGCGGTACGCTGTTGGCATGACGCGACGCCGCTGGATCGCCGATACGTGGGACGAAGCGACCGCCTCGATCGAAGGCGCTCAGGCGGGACATCTGATCCGCGTGCTGCGCGCGCAGCCAGGCATGGAGTTCGACATCGTGGCGGGCGGGCGCGTTTGGCATGGCGTCATTGCCGGCATTACGGGCGACTCGGTCCGCTTCAATCTGGTTGCCGAGGTGGCAGCCGATCCAGCTCTGCCGGTAACGCTGCTGCTCGCGGTGTACAAGTTCGATCGCATGGAGTGGGCGATTGAGAAGGCGACGGAGCTGGGCGCGGCCTGCATCCTTCCAACCATCGCGCGGCGCAGCGAGAAGCACCTGGCGCAGGCAGCGGCGAGCCGCGTCGAGCGCTGGCGCCGGGTGGCGATGGAGGCGTCGAAGCAGGCGCGCCGTTCGGATGTGCTGCGGGTCGACGACCCGCTGCCGCTGAAGACGGCGATTCGCACGGAAGGCGACGCGGTACGGCTGGTGCTGGCGGAGCAAGAGCGGTCGACAACGCTGCATCGCGCGCTGACGGATGCGCTGGCGGCGGCGGGCGACGAGGTTCCGGCGATTCGCATCGCCGTCGGTCCCGAAGGCGGATGGACGGGCGAGGAGGAAGCGATGTTCGACGCGGAGAACTGGAAGGCGGTGAGCCTGGGGCCGCGCATTCTGCGAGCGGAGACGGCGGCGATTACGGCGATGGCGGTAGCGGCCGCTTTACTGGAGTGACTGGAGAGAGACCTATGAGAATTGCTAGCCACCTCGTGATCTGGATTCTGATGTGTTGGCTCATCGCTCCCTGCATCTCGAAGGCGCAGTCCCCTGCCGCACAAAAGAGAGTCGTCGACGTCCGTTGCAATGGTGATGATGGATTGACTTCGAGGCTCTGCGAAGCTATCCAGCGTGCACTGAGAGCCCAGCCGGACCTTGTGATGGAGGATGCGACCCACCATGAGACGCTAATTGTCCAGATTCCGACGAATGTGAGTTGGAAATCAGATGGCCAGGGGATGCAGGTGTTTTCCGCGGTCAAGTTCCTGAACCCAAATGGCGAAACACTGAAAAGTTCGCGAGTGTCGTGCCACAATCCCGGTTTGTCCCACTGCGCAACAG